>CADAVB010000009.1:39793-42751 GCA_902791165.1 uncultured Bacteroidia bacterium | reverse complement strand
TCCACCTTGACCATCAAACCATCCATAGCAAACAATGGTATGTGCCCTCGACGAACGAATTGCGCTATCTTTTGCAGAACCAAGATGCGGTCAATGCCACCCTTCAGGAACGGGGCTTCCCGACTTTGGAGGGCAAGACCTATTGGTCGAGCACCGAAACGGGTACTTTGTCGGCCGCGTCAATGATGGTGCAAAACGACGAAATCGTCATCAACGAATCGTTGAAAACGCAGTCGTTTTATGTAAAGGCCGTTAGGAGTTTCTGATTACTTTTTCGCCACAGGGTCGCAGGTGAGGCCGATACCGAGTTTCTTGAAGATTTTCTGATCGACTTCGCTCAGCATTACCGTGCTATGCACTTGACAACCTTTGAGTTGCGGCAATGATTCAAGGGCTTTCTTGCAGTTTTCGTCCCAAAGGCTGAGCATGGAAAGGGCCACAAGCACTTCGTCGGTGTGAAGACGCGGATTGTTGCCGTGCAAGAAGCTGACCTTGGTGGTTTGGATTGGCTCGATCATGGCCTGCGGAATGAGTTTCACCTCATGCGGGATGCCGGCCAAATGCTTGGTCGCGTTGAGAATCAAGGCCGCGCTGGGCCCGAGCAGGTCGCTGGTGTGCGCCGTGATGAGGGTGCCGTCAGCCAACTCGATGGCTGCGGAGGCAAAGCCTTCCTTCTCCTTGCGCTCCTTGGCGGCAAGGGTGGTTTTGCGGTCGGCGGTGCTGATGCGGGCTTGCTTCATGAGCAGGGCTATCTTGTTCACTTCGTTTTCGCTGCCTTTTCCCGTTGCGAGGTTGCACAATGCGGTATAATAACGCCGAATAATTTCTTGTTTCGAGGCTTCGCAACAGGCTTCGTCGTCGCTGAGGCAATAGCCCACCATGTTCACGCCCATGTCGGTCGGCGACTTGTAGGGGTTCTCGCCGTAGATGCTCTCGAAGATGGCGTTCAGCACGGGGAAAATCTCGATGTCGCGGTTGTAGTTCACGGCCGTTTCGCCGTAGGCTTCGAGATGGAACGGGTCAATCATGTTCACGTCGCTGAGGTCGGCGGTGGCGGCTTCGTAGGCCACATTGACGGGGTGCTTCAGCGGCAGATTCCACACGGGGAAGGTCTCGAACTTGGCGTAGCCTGCCTTCACGCCGTGCTTGTTCTCGTGGTAGAGTTGGCTGAGGCAGACGGCCATTTTGCCGCTTCCAGGCCCGGGAGCCGTCACAACCACCAAAGGCCGCGTGGTTTCCACATAGTCGTTGCGTCCAAAGCCTTCCTCGGAGTCAATAAGCGCGACATTGTTCGGATAGCCCTCGATGATGCGGTGATAATACACCTTGATACCCATGCGCTCCAAACGTTGGCGATAGGCATCAGTGCTGGCTTGTCCATTGTAATGCGTCACCACCACCGAATTGACCATGAAGCCACGGCTCATGAACTCGTCGCGGAGGCGCAGCACATCCACGTCGTAGGTGATACCCAAGTCGCCACGCACCTTGTTCTTCTCAATATCGACCGCACTGATGACGATGATGATTTCGGCCACATCGACCAACTGCAATAGCATTTTCAGCTTGCTGTCGGGTTGAAATCCTGGCAACACGCGGCTGGCGTGATAATCGTCGAAGAGCTTGCCGCCAAATTCGAGATAGAGTTTGTCGCCAAATTTGGCAATGCGTTCCTTGATGTGTTCGGATTGGATTTTGAGGTATTTTTCGTTGTCGAACCCGTATTTTGCTGCGCTTTTCATGGTGTTGAAATTAATAAATACGGGGTGCAAAGTTAGGTTTTTTTTGGTCACGCTAACACATAATGGACTTTTTTATTAAAAAAAAAGCCTCCTTTATTTTCGCGGCTTATAACCTGAATCCTGGAAGAGGTTTTGCAGATCCTTGCGACGCATCAATTCGGGCAAGGTGCAACTGTTGTTCGACACGAAGGAGCGGACAATATTCAGTCCCAGAAACTCACCTAAACGGGAGGGAGCCTCGTTGCTATAAGCTTGAGTGAAAGGCCCGTCGCCAAAGCACATCATGAAGGCATCCAAGCCCGAGTCGTAGAGCCTTCGACTGCCCACCATGTCGGCCCACACCTCGCCCTCGTTGTCCACCGCCCAACGCCATTGCTGGCCAGAATAGCCGAGCAAAACACTGTCGGGCAAGGTCGGGCACATCGCCTCGACAAAGTAGTTCATCCGACCATAATAAACCATTTCATCAATCACTTGGCCTTGCTTGCGCCATTCATACAAATAGTTCATGTACAATGCTTCCGTCCAAATACCAGTCCAAAGAAATCACCAATTGGTTGTCGATGATTTGCACAGGCGGCTCTTCAGCATTAATGCCCGTCACACAAGTAAACGCTTTCTTGGGCAGTTCAACATTAGGATAATAGTAATGGAAATGCGCCAACACATCTTCCACCATCGGCTCCACTTGCTTCAAGTCGGGATAAGCGGATTTCACTTTCTCATACAACCCGATGCTGTATGGGTCGATGGCAAAAGCTTTCAAATATTGAACCGCTTCGGGTTGGTCGAGGTCGCCGCTGAGAAACACGCGATAACGGTCTTGAACCCCTATCAGTTCTGCCTGAAAATCAACCGTATCGAAATGGAAAAGCACTTCTTCGTAACGGTCAAATTCGAGGTCGTAAGGCTCGGTTGTGACATTAATTTGTGTTTTGTGGGGGGCTTCCTTTTCGTGGCACGAGGCCAAAGCAAAAACAAGAAGCATCGAAATGAAGAGTTTTGTTCTCATCGTCTGACTAAATTTGGAAACAACACCTTATTAATTAATCCATTTTGGATTTAAGCATTATTCAACATAACGCCATTTCAATTAATTTCGTATTTTTGCAAACTTAAAAACTCAAAAGACATGAACAACCAACCCATCCCTGCGTCGCAACTCGTATTGAACAGCGAGGGCGCAATTTACCACCTAAACCTCCATCCCGACCAG
>CADAVB010000009.1:0-39773 GCA_902791165.1 uncultured Bacteroidia bacterium | reverse complement strand
GTCGATATGATTGCAGCCTATTTCGACAAAATCGAAGTGCAACGCCAAAACCGCGAACTCGTCACCCGAACCGGCTGGTTCCACGGCAAGCGCATCACCGTGCTCTCAACTGGCATGGGCACCGACAACCTCGACATCGTGATGAACGAACTCGACACTTTGGCCAACATCGACCTGAAAACAAGAATGCCCAAGGAACAGCACCGCGCCTTGAACCTCATCCGCATCGGCACTTGCGGCGCGTTGCAGCCCGAAATCGGCGTTGAGGACACCTACATCGCCACGCGCTTTGCCATCGGCCTCGACGGACTACTCTACTTCTATGAGAAACACGCCGAAGTGAACGAAACTGCCATGCGCGATGCCTTCATCGAACAGATGGATTATCCGGCTGATTTGCCCAAACCTTACGTCGTGGAAGGCTCGAAGGAACTCTTCGACCGCCTGGCCGAAGGCTACATACAAGGCGTGACCGCCACGGCACCAGGATTCTATGGTCCGCAAGGCCGCACCCTCAGGATGCACTTGGCTTATCCCGAAAACAACCGAAAGATTGAAGCGTTCAACTACCAAGGCTGGCGCGTGTGCAACTTCGAAATGGAGTCGTCGGCACTCTATGGCCTCGGCAAAATGATGGGCCACAACTGCCTAACGGTGTGCGTGGCCATTGCCAACCGCGTCACCGAAAAGTTCGCCATCGATTACCACCCCTACGTTCAAAAACTCGTAGTAAACACCCTCGAACGGCTCGCTGGGAAGTAAAAAAATGGCATTATTTTTTGATTTTTTCATTGATTTTAACGCCATATCAGAAAATTTGTCTATTTTTGCCGCTCAATTTGAACAAGTGAATAATAATCAGACACACTATTACAAAATGAAAAAAGCATTCCTCACAGTAATTGCATTTATGGTAGTTTCTTCTACCGCAATGGCTGCCGGACACGTTGACTCTGTCCGCTATCTGACGACTAAATTCTGGCAAAACTGGTTCATCTCCGCCGATGGTAGCGTGAACTGGTGGCAAGGTTCCGACAAGCATCCTGAAGGAAACTACACCGCCGTACAATGGAACAAGCCCTCGTTTGGCGCAAGTGTCAATGTAGGCAAATGGATCAACCACAAGTTTGGTCTGCGTTTAGCCTACGACGTAAACCCAGGCAAGAGCTACCTGAATGGCAGACACACCTATAGTTCATGCCACTTCTTGGTCGCTGATGACGCCCAACCTGATGCTAACGGCTACTACAACACGAATTTCATGTACCACAACCTGCATGCGGACTTGTTCTTCAGCCCCATCGATTTCTTCCAAGGCTACTACAACCCTCAACGTGTTTATACTCCCGTTCTGTACGCTGGTATGGGTCTCGCCACTGTGTGCGAAAGCGTTTTCGTCACCCCGACGCTCATTTATAACATGCAACACAAGGATGAAGTTGAAATGTACGAAGGACATGAAAGAACTGCCCAAAAAGGTCGGAATTCCGAGTTTTCTTTCAATGCTGGCTTGATCAACAACTTCAGAATCAGCGACCACTTCGACCTGCATCTCGACCTGAAATGGTCCGCACAACGCTGGAACATCGACTCGTGGTTCAATGAAACCGGTGGCTTGGCCAATTATGAAGGTCCTTCCGTGGGAAGCGATATCCGCCCCAAATTGATCGACAACAACTATTCTATCGGTTTGGGTGCTACCTACTACTTCAGCAGAGTGTACGACATGCCTAACAACTGCTGCGAGGAAATGGAAGAAATGAGAAAGCGCCTCAAGAACCTTGAGGATGAAATGAACAACATTCCCGAACCCGTGCATGACACCGTCGTGAAGTTTGTCAATATGCAGACCGAAGACATCGTCAGCTATCCCTTCTCCATCTTCTTCAACCGCGACTCCTACAAGCTCATGTCGGGCAGAGATCTCGTGAACTTGAGAGAGATTGCCGAAGTGGCCAAAGCCAACGGCTACAAGTTGCGCTTGAGAGGCTCGTGCGACAGCGCCACCGCTACGCCCGCCTACAACCAAACCTTGTCGGAAAACCGTTGCCGCAAGATTATGATGGAACTCATGGAAATGGGTATCCCGGAAAGCCAAATCATCCTCGTCCCGATGGGCGGTGTCAAAGAACTTGACCCGACGGAATACGACCGCCGCGTGCTCATCGAGCTGATTAAGGAAGCTCCGAAGAATTAATTCCAACCAATGAATATGAAAAAAGCCTGGCGAATCCGTCAGGCTTTTTTCGTTGTTATCCCCATCGGGAAGCGGCGCATGCACGCCCCGATTGTCAGAATCTTGCCACCACTGGCACTTGCCGCTCGGCACCAAAAGCACGTGGCGACACCCTCAATATGGGAGCCACCTGTTGCCGCTTGAATTCATTGCGGTTTACCATGCGCAAAGTGCGTTCCACCGTGGCACGGTCAAAGCCCAACGAAACAATTTCCTCAGCCGATTTCGATTTTTCGATGTATTGGAACAAGATACCGTCAAGGATGGCATAATCGGGAAGACTATCGCTATCCTTCTGGTCGGGACGCAATTCTGCCGACGGCACCTTATTAATAGTATGCCACGGAATGATTTCGTCCTCCTTATTAATATAGCGGGCCAACTCGTAGGCTTCGGTCTTATACACATCGCCTATCACAGAAAGGCCACCGCACATGTCACCATAAAGCGTACCATAGCCAACAGAAGCCTCAGACTTGTTGCTGGTATTAAGCAAAATGTTGCCGAACTTGTTGCCGAACGCCATCAAGATGACGCCTCGAATACGCGCTTGTAGGTTCTCTTCGGTAACATCGAAGGGACGACCCTCGAAAAACGGTTGCAAAGCCGCTTCGAAACTGTCATACACCGGCTTGATGGCCACCGTGTCGTAGCGCACACCCAACTTTTCGGCCAAAGCCACCGCATCGGTCACCGAATGGTCGGTGGAGAACTGGGAAGGCAACAACAACACCCTGACGTTCTCGGCACCAAGAGCCTTGGCGGCGATGTAGGTCACCAAAGCAGAATCCAGTCCGCCCGAAAGCCCAATGATGGCCTCCTTGAAACCCATCTTATGGAAATAGTCGCGCACACCCAACACCAAAGCATCATGAATCAGCGACATTTTTTCGGGAATCACCAGACGGTCGTCGCCCGTACGGTGAAGCACCAAGTTTTCGGTATCAACGATTTGAACTCCCTCTTCAAAGAACGGCAAAGCTGTATCAACATGGCCGTTATTGGCGAAGGCCATCGATCCGCCGTCGAAAATGAGATGGGTTTGCGCCCCTACTTGATTGACCATAATGAGCGGAAACTCGTGTTTCAGCACCGTTTGGCGCAGGGTGTTGCAACGATAGCGCGGCATGGTATAGTCGAAGACGGAGGCGGCAAGAGCCACCACCACATCAGGATGCAAGTTGGCCAATTCGTCGATGCGGTTCTCCATCAGGATGGGGTCGGAACCCCAGTTGGAAAGGTCGTCGCCAACCACAACGGCAAGACGAAGTCCGCCCAATTCGAGCAGTTGGTCGTCGTCGGGCGAAGGCTCGAAATAATCGCGTTCGTCAAACAAAGGATGGCTCCCGATGCGTTTCTTCTTGAACACTTGCCGACGGCCTTGGTGCATGAATACGGCTGCGTTGAAAAGCCGCTTTTCCCCCTCCTCGGCAACAACTGGCGCTCCAACGATAAGCGGAATCTCGCTACATTCGGCGGCAATCGTGTCCAAAGCTTGGTTGCACTTGTTGATGAAATCGGTAAAGCCGAGACAATCAAACGGGAAATAACCACAAACTGACAGTTCTGAAAAAACCACCAAATCGGTGCCCTCTGCCTTGGCCTTGTGTGCCGCCTCAATGATTTTCTTCGTGTTTGGCCCAAAATCGCCGATGCAATAATTGAGCTGTGCTAATGCTATTTTCATAGAAAAAAGAGATGATTAACTGTTTTAAAACATGACACCCGCTTCTATGCCGATGAAATTGACCTTCATGTTACTGCCCGTTTTCCGTTGCAGGTCGTGGGTGAACATGTTGGACAGGGCATGGCGGAACGACACTTGGGCGAACAGGCTATAGTCGGAGCTGAAGGCATACTCGGCACCAAGTCCGAAACGCAACGCCGCCTGAAGCATACGGTATTGGTAGGTCTTATCGACATATCTCTTGTCGGCATAGTCTATGCCATAAAAATCGAACTCATCCTTGGCGCGGGACGACAAATTAATGCCGATGCCCAAGCCGGCTTCAACAAAACCTTTCAATTCGTCCATAATGTCCATGCTTGCCTTGGCCTTCAATGGAATTTCAAGATACGAACCCGCTGACTTGCGATCGACGGTAACATCCGAATACTCCAAAAAATTCTCCATACGCCTATAATCGGCAAACTGGTATTTCATGCGGACCAAATTGTATTCCAATCCCGTGGAAAAAGCAAGATTGCTTGTGATCTCATAGTCGGCTACAAGGCCCAAGCCAAAACCCATCGGGGCACCCTTGTTCTCACACGAAGTGGAGGCCGCACTGGCCCAATTGAAGGTGGGACCCGCTTTGACACCGTATGACAAAGCTCCCGATTGTGCATTGACGCCGACCATAAAAAAGGTCAAAAAACTGATAATCAACGATATTCTTTTCATAGTTTTGAATTTTAGACCCACAAAGATAATTTATTTTGGCGATATTTCCCCGAAAATTCAAAAATGATTCTTACTTTTGCCCTCAAATCAACTTATTCATTCACCAAAACACCTTTCAAATGAAAAAAGCATTTGCAATGATTGCCACCTTGCTCATGATGGGCAGCGTGGCTTTTGCCGGTGGCGATTTCGACCTGTCCATTGGCCCAAAAGTCGGTTACCAAACCGCAAAATTGTCTTATCAGAAAGAGGACATCAAAGCTGGATTCATGAATCATTTCACCGTGGGTTTGTTTGGCCGCGTCGAATTTGGCGGATTCTATGTTCAGCCCGAAGCATTATGGTTTAAGACCTCGAACGCTTTCACTTTGAACACCAATGTTCAACAAGATGTTGTTATTGGCGACATCACCATCCCGAGCGGTGCCGGCGTGGATTTCACGTTGAATGCCATGAACATTCAGGTGCCCATCATGTTGGGTTACAAGCTTGACATCGTTGGAAACCTGTTGGCTGTTCGTGCCCAAGTGGGTCCGACGCTCAATTTCACCATTCCCCAGAAAACCCTGGTCAGCCAGGCCGTTGGAGACGCAACAAAAGTCGAAATCAGCAAAGAGACCTTCGACACCAAGACCATCGCTTTCGGACTTCAAGGCGGTCTTGGCTTTGATGTGTTGAAAAACATTACCTTGGATATCAACTACAATTTTGGCCTCACCAAAATGTTTGGCGCTGAAATCATCAACAACACCAATTGGGGTCAATATATTGACACCAACAACATCTCCGATGCCCACACGAACATGTTCATGGTGACCATCGGCTACAAGTTCCTTTGATTTCACCTCATTCCACAAAAAAAGGAGAAGGCCGTTTGCCTTCTCCTTTTTTCATGCTTTGACCCGTCGGATTAGAAGAGAATACCCACTTCGAGGCCCAAACGGTTTTGGAGCAGATTCAGCTTGGTGTCGCGCTTGCCAATCACTTCTCCTGCTTCATTATAATACTTGCCACAATGGTCGGGCTTGATGTAATTAATGTTGTTCAGGAAGTCGTGCGAGAAATACAAACCAGCGAAGACGCGAGTTGAGCCTGTAATGACATACTGAGCACCAGCACCAATCTTCAACGAAACGCGGAGATTGCTGAACTCTTTGTCGGACTTGGCATAGTTTTCGGCGGCAAGACCATCGAAAGTATCCTTCACCAACACCTTGCGGCAATAGCCAAGGCCACCACCCACTTGGGCGTAGTAACGAATGGGAAGGCTGCCGAACTGTTCGGTCACCATCTTCAGCATCAACGGGATTTCATACACCGTCGATTTGTAATACCTGTCGATGGAATAAGGCGTCAGGATGGTATCCACCATACGAGCCTTGTTGAAACTGTAGTGGCCACGGTTCATGTTCACATTGACACCCGTGACGATAGCGTAGTTCTCGGAGAAATAATACTCTCCAACAACACCCAAACCAAAACCGGCTCTAGTACCTTCGTTAATAGCGGCACCAGTTGTCGATCCCGTCCAGTCGATGGTAGGACCAAATTTCAAACCAAAGGAGAAACCTTTGTACTGTGCTGAAGCGTTCAGCGAGAGCGCCAGAACCAAGCTGGCAAACAAGACTAATTTCTTCATTTTTAATAATATTGGTTAATACTGTGTTTGGAATTTTGCGACAAAGATAGTGTTTTTTTTAATAACTCCCGTTGTAAGGGTGCAAAAAGTGCTTCAATAGGTGCTATCCTTCGGCCGAACGATTGAATCCCGACCTGATGAAAACACGGTTGAACCGAGCGATGTGGGCCGCCGAAACCTGCTTGGGACAAACGGCTTGGCAGGCATAGGTGTTGGTGCAGTTGCCGAAGCCGAGTTCGTCCATCTTGGCCACCATGGCTCGTGCGCGGCGCTCGTTTTCCACCTTGCCTTGGGGCAGCAGCGCGAGTTGCGACACCTTGGCAGCCACAAAAAGCATCGCGCTGGCGTTTTTGCAGGCCGCCACGCAAGCGCCACAGCCAATGCACGAAGCCGCGTCCATCGCAAGATCGGCATCGGCCTTCGGAATCGGGATGGCGTTGCCGTCGGGGACGCCACCCGTATGGCACGAAACATAGCCCCCCGCTTGTATTATCTGATCGAAGGCCGAACGATCAACTGTCAGGTCCTTGATAACGGGAAATGCCTTGGCGCGAAACGGCTCCACGGTTATCGTTTCGCCATCCTTAAAGTGACGCATATAGAGCTGGCAGGTGGTGATTCCCTCGCCTTTGCCATGAGGCCGTCCATTAATGAACAAACTGCAAGCTCCGCATATTCCCTCGCGACAATCGTGGTCGAAGAAGACAGGGTCGCCGCCTTCCAAAACGATACGTTCGTTCAGCACATCAAGCATTTCGAGAAACGACATATCAGGCTCGATGTCAGTCAGTTTGTATTCCACCAACTTGCCTTTGGTCAATCGGTTGGCTTGTCGCCAGATTTTCAGTGTAAAATTCATATTCCTTCTAAAAACCGTGATTTTCGGAGGCAAAAGTAGCGATTTTGGCTCGTATAATCCAAAAAAAACAAAAAAACATGATTTTTGAATAATACTTATAAAAAAAATACCTACCTTTGCAGCGATTTTTCGGAAATTATGAAAATAACAAAATAAAGTCAAATAACAACAAAATCAAAACAAAATGAAAAAAGCGTTTGTTACTTTTAGCGTGATTATGCTGGCAGTTGCCTCGGCATTTGCGCAAGGAGACCAAGTTTCCAACCGTTACCTCAATACCAAGTTCTCGCAGAACTGGTTCATCGATTTGTCGGGTAGCCTCAACGCCTGGCAAGGTAGCGACAGAGCATCGTTGATTGAATTCAACACCATGTACTTCAAGAACACCAACGGCGGCCTCAACTTCGGTGGTTCGCTGAAAGTTGGTAAGTATGTCAGCCCCGTCGTCGGACTTCGCGTTGGCCTCGACATGAACCAAATGACCAACCGTTTGGGCGACTACGTTTTGGAAACCGCTCATGCCGATGTGATGTTCAGCCTTGCTGACCTCTTCGCTGGTTTCAGAGAAGACCGCGTCTATCGTCCGGTGCTGTTCGTCGGTACTGGCGTTGTGGGTAAAGGCCACAAGTTCTTCCAAGTGAACGACTTGAACCGTGAGTTCTGCGTTATGGGTGGTTTAATCAACAACTTCAGACTCGGCAAGAGCATCGACCTGCACCTCGACCTGCAAGCCACCACCACCAGATGGAGCATCGAGAGCGAAACCATGGCTCCCGACCCGCTTCACGCCCACTTCAACTTTGCTGCCCTCCTCGGCCTGAACTGGAACATCGGTGGCCGTCAGTTCGACGCCTGCGAAGCCGCTCCCGTTGTTGCCGACTGCAGCGAGAAAGACGCTCGCATCAAGAATCTTGAAGAACAACTCAACGAACTCATGAACCGCCCTGTCACGCCCACCAAGCCTGACACCGTTGTGAAGTTTGTGAATGTGGAAGGCGAAGGCCAACTCATCAGCACTCCTTTCTCCATCTTCTTCAACAAGGGTTCCTATGAAATCACCTCGAAGCGCGACCTCGTCAATCTTGGCGAAATGGTCAAGGCCGCCAAAGCTGGCGACTACAGAATCCGCCTGAGAGGCACTTGCGACAGCGCCACTGGTTCGAAGGAAGTCAATATGAGACTTGCTGAAAACCGTTGCCGTAGAGTGAAGGAAGAATTGGTGAAACTCGGCTTTGCCGAAAGCAACATCGTGGTTGATGCCGCTGGTGGCGTGAGCGAACTCGCCCCGCCTGCTGAACTCGACCGCCGTGTGTTCGTCGAACTCATCAAGTAAATCATTTTGTCTTTTTCATAAAGAAAGAATCCGACTCATTTGAGCCGGATTCTTTTTTTATGTGGCGATGGAAGCGCACCGCCGTTATTTGTAATTGCGCTGTTTCAGTTCGGTGAACTCGAAAGCGAGCGGTTCCTTGTGAAGCGTTGGAGCCTCTGTTAGGCCTTGCCATTCGTAGGCTGCTACGAAAGCGAAACGCTCGTCGTCGCGAAGCGCCTCGCCGTCGGCGGTTTGGTGCTCGACGCGGAAATGGCCGCCGCACGACTCCTCGCGCTGCAAGGCATCACGCGCCATCAGCTCGCCCAATTCCATGAAGTCGGCCACGCGAAGGGCTTTCTCCAACTCCACATTCACTCCGAAAGTGTTCGGAATCAGCACATTTTGGTGAAACTCCTTCCTCAAGTCCGAAATCAAGCCGATGGCTTTCATTAATCCGTCCTTTTCACGCGCCATGCCCACGTATTCCCACATCACATGACCCAAGCGGCGGTGGAACGAATCGACGGTTTCCTTGCCCTTTACGGCCAGCAAGGCGTTGATTTCGTCCCTCACAGCCTTTTCAGCGTCCTCAAACTCATGACTTTCGATGCTGATGCGCGGCACGCTGATTTGGTCGGAGAGGTAGTTTTGGAGCGTGTAAGGCAAAATGAAATAGCCGTCGGCCAAGCCCTGCATCAGTGCCGACGCGCCGAGGCGGTTGGCACCGTGGTCGCTGAAGTTGGCCTCGCCCGCCACAAACAGGCCTGGCACGGTGGATTGCAACTCGTAGTCCACCCAAAGGCCGCCCATCGTGTAGTGCACGGCGGGATAAATCATCATCGGGGTTTCGTAAGGATTTTGCGCCACAATGTTTTGGTACATCTCGAAAAGGTTGCCATAGCGCGCCTCCACCACTTTCGGGCCGAGGCGGTTGATGGCATCGGCGAAGTCGAGATAGACGGCCAATCCTGCGTTGTTCACGCCGAAGCCCGCGTCGCAGCGTTCCTTGGCGGCACGCGAGGCCACATCGCGCGGCACGAGGTTGCCAAATGCGGGATAGCGGCGCTCGAGGTAATAGTCGCGGTCGGCATCGGGGATGTCGATGGGGCGCAATTCGCCCTTGCGGATACGTTCCACATCTTCTTTTTTCTTCGGCACCCAGATGCGCCCGTCGTTGCGAAGGCTCTCGCTCATCAGCGTCAGTTTCGACTGGAAGTCGCCGTGCACGGGGATGCAGGTCGGGTGGATTTGCGTGAAGCAAGGGTTGGCGAAGAACGCGCCTTTCTTGTGGCATCGCCATGCCGCCGAGCCGTTGGAGGCCATCGCGTTGGTGCTCAAGAAAAACACGTTGCCGTAGCCGCCCGTGGCCAGCACCACGGCATGAGCCGCATGACGCTCAATGTCGCCGGTTTCCAGATTTCGGGCGATGATGCCACGTGCGCGGCCATCCACAATCACCAAGTCGAGCATCTCGCGACGGGTGAAGAGTTTGACCGTACCTTTATTAATCTCCTTGCTCAAGGCACCGTAAGCCCCGAGCAGCAGCTGCTGACCCGTTTGGCCTTTGGCGTAGAACGTGCGCGACACCTGTGCGCCGCCGAAGCTGCGGTTGGCCAACATTCCGGCGTAGTCGCGGGCAAAAGGCACGCCCTGCGCCACGCACTGGTCGATGATGCTGTTGCTGATTTCGGCGAGGCGATACACGTTGGCTTCGCGGGCGCGGTAGTCGCCGCCTTTGACGGTGTCTTCAAACAGGCGGCGGACGCTGTCGCCGTCGTTTTGGTAGTTTTTGGCTGCGTTGATGCCGCCTTGTGCCGCTATGCTGTGCGCCCTACGCGGGCTGTCCTGGATGCAGAACACCTTCACGTTGAAGCCCAACTCGCCGAGCGAGGCCGCCGCCGAAGCACCCGCCAAGCCAGTGCCTACCACGATGATGTCCAAACGGCGCTTGTTGGCCGGATTGACGAGGCGTTGCGTGTCTTTATAGTTCGTCCACTTTTCGGCAATGGAGCCTTGTGGAACCTTGGATTGAAGTTTCTCTTCCATATCACAAACGGGGATAAATCAACCAATAATAAACGACGACCGAAACGAAGAGCAGCACGATGAACGTGGACACCACGTAGGCAATCACCTGCCCGCGCCGCTGCCAACGCTCGTTGTTCCAGCCCACCGACTGAAACATGCTCCACACGCCGTGCGAGAGGTGGAACCACAACACGACGAGCCAAATCAAATACATGATGCTGAAGTAGTTGTGCGAAAACACGAAGCGGATTTGCTCCATGCCGTTCACGGGTTCGCGCCCCATGATTTCGGCGAATTGCATCTTGAACCAAAAGTCGTAGAGATGCATGGCGATGCCAAACAGGATGAAGAACCCGAGCGCGAGCATGTTTTGCGACGACCACTCCACCCCTTTCGGGCGTTGGGTTCGGCGGTAGCGCACACGTCCGCGCGCTAATAGATTCTCCGCAGTGAGCAGTATGCCGCAAAGCACATGGATGCCCATCAGTCCGGCCAAGCCCATAGTGCCGACGATGGCATACCAATTGGCTCCGAGGAAGTTGCAGATGGCATCGTAGGACTCGGGCGAGAAGATGGAAACGAAGTTCATCGCGCCGTGAAACAATAGGAACAGCACGAAGCCCGCTCCCGAAACGGCCATAACGACCTTACCGAAGACTGACGAAAAAAGAGGCTTATTCTTCATAATTACCAATTCTAATCCGCTGCAAAGGTAGGAAATTAGATTTGTTTTTTTGCTTTGGAAAATAATATCTACCTTTGCGGAGTTGAAATAGTAGAAGAACCTTATGAATACCCCCATTCCCAGCCGCCTTTTCGTCAGAAACAGAGCCAATTTCGCAGCGCAACTGCCGCCCAAGTCGGTGGCCGTTTTCACCGCCAACGAGGCCATGCCGCGCAGCGGCGACGAGTTTTATCCCTTCCGCCAACAGTCTGATTTCTTTTACCTTACGGGCATCAACGAGGAGAACGCCTACCTGCTCATCGCGCCCGATTATCCCATTGAGGAACTGCGCGAAATCCTCTTCATCGAGCCTTACGACGAGGTGAAAGCCACTTGGCAAGGCGAGATGCTCGACAACGCCAAAGCCGCCGAGCTTTCAGGCGTGAAAACCATCAAAGGAAGCAACGCTTTTTGGCAGTTTTTGAACGATATTGCGCTCTCCGGCTATGGCGACACGATTTTCTTGAACAGCTACGAGTACCCGAAATACGAGTGCGCCGTGGAAACCATTCAGAAACGCTTTGTGCAGCAAGTTAAGGCGAAATTTCCGATGCACAATTACGGCCGCACCGCACCGATACTCAACGCTTTACGCATGGTGAAGTCGGAGGACGAGATTGCCATCACACGGCAGGCTTGCGACATCACCGCGAAGGCTTTCCGCCGCTGCTTGGAAACCGTGAAGCCCGGGATGTACGAATATGAGGTGCAGGCCGAAATCGAGTATATTTTCAAAAAAAACGGAGCCTCGGGCCATGCCTACGCGCCCATCATCGCGAGCGGCAAGAACGCCTGTTGCCTGCATTATTGCAAAAACCAAAGTCTATTGAACGACGGCGATCTGATTCTCTTCGACATCGGCTGCGAACTGAAAAACTACTCTTCCGACCTCAGCCGCACCATCCCGATTAACGGTAAATTCACTGAAAGACAGCGCGATTGCTACAACGCCGTCCGCCGTGTGATGAAGGAAATCACCAAACTTTACAAGCCCGGTGGCACCATCAACGAAATCAACGAAAAGACCTACAAGTTGATGGAGCAAGAGATGATACAACTTGGTTTGTTCACCGCAGAGGACGTAAAAAAACAGAATCCCGACAAACCGCTGTACAAGAAATACTTGATGCATGGAATGTCGCACCACATCGGCCTCGACGTGCATGACAGCATCGACAAATTCAAACCCTTTGAACCCGGCATGATACTGACCTGCGAGCCAGGGCTTTACATCCGCGAAGAAGGCATCGGAATCCGCATCGAGAACGACATTTTGATTACCGAGGGCGAACCGATTAATTTGTTTGAGGGATTGCCGACGGAAATCGAGGAGATTGAGGCGGCGATGAAAAAATGATTATTTTTGCAGGTTTTGTGACCAAACAATTAAACAATCAACAAATAAACAATAAAATATGTTCAACAAAGACGTTTACAGTGGCCGTCGCGCCACATTGAAAAAGATGATTCAGAAGGGCATCGCGTTCTTCCCGGCCAACAACGAAGCGCCCTTCAACTATCCCAACAACACCTACATCTATCGTCAGGACAGCAACTTCTCCTACTATTTCGGCCTCAACCACCCCGACTTGGTCGGTGTCATTGACTTTGAGAGCGGCGAGGAAATCCTCTTCGGCGTGGATGTCACCATCGACGATGTGATTTGGTGCGGTCCGCTGCCCTCGCTGAAGGAACAAGGCGATAGCATTGGTATCACCGACTGCCGCGACTTCAACAAATTCGGCGAATACATCCAGCAAGCTCTTGCCAAAGGTCGCCCAATCCACATTCTTCCGACTTACCGCGCCGACACGAAAATCCAGTGTTCGGAGTGGCTCGGCTGCCATATTAATAAGGTGCAGGAATACGTCAGCGTGGAACTCATCAAGGCCGTCATCGCCATGCGCGAGGTGAAGAGCGACCTCGAAATCGCCGAAATGGAACGCGCCGCCAACACCGCTTATTACATGCACACCACCGCCATGAAGATGTGCAAGCCTGGCATGATTGAACAGGAAATCGCCGGCGTGGTGGAAGGCCTTTCGCTGTCGGGCGGCGGCCCTGTGTCGTTCCCTGTCATCCTTAGCGTGGACGGTCAAACCTTGCACAACCACGGCCACCACAATGTGCTGAAAGAAGGCCGCATGATGGTGTGCGACTGCGGTGCAGAAACGGAGAACTACTACGCCTCCGACTTCACCCGCACCACGCCCGTGGGTGGTGTGTTCAACCAACGTCAGCGCGAGATTTACGAAATCGTGCTTGCCGCCAACCAAGCCGTGGCCGAACAAACGCGCCCCTATATGCCTTACATGGTGATGCACACTCTCGCCTGCCGCACCCTGATTGAAGGCTTGAAAGGCGTCGGCCTGATGAAAGGCGACACCGAAGAAGCCCTGATGAACGGTGCGCATTGGCTCTTCATGCCGCACGGCCTCGGCCACATGCTCGGCATGGACGTTCACGACATGGAAGGCCTCGGCGAGACTTACGTCGGCTACGACGACATCACGCCACGCTCCACCAAGTTGGGCTTCAGCGGATTGCGCTGCGGCAAGACCTTGAAACCGGGTTTTGTGGTCACCGACGAGCCGGGCATCTACTTCATCCCGACCCTCATCGATTTATGGAAGGCCGAAGGCAAGTTCAAGGAGTTCATCAACTATGACAAGTTGGAGACCTACAAGGACTTTGGCGGTATCCGCATCGAGGACGACCTGCTCATCACTGAAGACGGCAACCGCATCCTCGGAAGACCGATTCCCAAGACCGTCTCGGAGGTCGAGGAGATTTGCGCCCAAGGGCGGGAATGGATCAAGATGACGGCGATGTATTAATGGACGCGGTCACAAAATGAAAAATGCGAGGCAAAACTTCGCATTTTTCATTTTAAAACTCCATTACCAACTTCACATTGACATACCTTGGCGTGAGGTAGTTGTTTACGCCGTAATAGCGATTGTCAATGTATTTCACCCAAGTGTAGGAAATCGTGTTGGGGATGTCCAGAAGATTGAACACATCCACGCTGACAAACATGTTTTTCACATAGCGCAACGGGTTGCCTTTGCTGAAACTGCTGGCTTCGCTGATAAACTGCTTGCTGAAACCAATATCGACACGACGATAGGAACGGTAACGGCCTGAAGGCTCGTAGAAATCGGAGTTGTTGCTGTTGTATGGCAATCCTGTGCCAAACGTAAGGGTCATATTAACGCGCCACGTCGGGAAATTAGGGATGTAGTCTTGGAAAAACAGCGAGAAATTAATCAGTTGGTTAGACGGGCGACTATGCCAGCCAAGCCAAATGGTGTCAGCCACTTGCGCATCGCTGTGGTTATAGAATGGCAGGCGTTTCCCCTTGTCGTCCACAAGGTAATAATCGCCGCGAATGTCCTCCTTTGTCTGCATGAGCGAAAGGCTCGCCCAACTGTCGATACCTTTCACAAACTCGCCATTCACCTTGAAGTCGAGGCCGGTGGCGTAGGCCCGCGCCGACTGGTCGGCGTAGTAGCGTATGCGCACATTGTCGATGTCGTAAGGAATCACGTGAGTAAACCACTTGAAATAGGCCTCCGAGGTGAGGATGAAAGGCCGATTGAAGGCACGGAACTTGAAGTCGTTTCCTGCCACAATCTGATAGGAGCGTTGCGCTTCGGCTTTGTCGTGCAGATTGCCGTTCATCATACGAATTTCGCGGTAGAACGGAGCTTGGTTATAAACACCGCCCGACAGGCGATAGACCACCTCTCGGTGCTCATCCTCAGGCTTATAGGCAATTCCAGCCCTCGGACTGATATACACTTTTCTGTTATAGCCCCAATAATTGGCCCTCAAACCTCCCGTGACCACAAACTCACCTTTGTCCTTGTATGGAAGCGTCCAAGAGTTTTGTATAAATCCATCCAAGTTGTTGATTGACAATCTATTGTGTGCCTTGTGAGAGAAATCCATCCCAATCTCAGGCAGTTCGACGGGATAGCCGCCAATCACATCGGGCGTGTGTGGAAGGGTGTAACCTGCCGAGTCAAACAATTGCCACTCGTCCACCACATCATCGATTTCCTGGTGCTGAAAACGAAGACCCCATTTCAGCAAATGGCTGTCATAGGCATACAGTCCTTTGTGGTCAAGGTTGTAAACTTGGGCATAAAAAGCATTTCGGGCGTGCTTGATTTGTGTTCCAATCTCGTGGTTATCAATCACTTCCCCAAAGGTTTCGCTTCCAAACGATGTATTGCGCACACCAAAGAAATACTGCTCTTGGATGTCGAAAGTCTCGGTTTCATAGGCCGAATAAGCTGAAGCGATCCACCTCATATTCAGGTCTTTATTAGGTTTGTACGACAAGGTCAGTGCACCAAGGCCCGTGGTGTAATCGTCCATCTCTTGTCCGTCAAAATACACATTGGCCCGCAAAGGCAGATCAATGGTTCCGATGTCGATTTGGGCATTTTGAGGGACGAGTATGTAGTTGTTCTTGGAATAATAGCCCAAGGCCGACAGTTCCCATTTCTCGTTCAGCTTGTATTGGAACAGTGCTTGTACATCTGTGAAGTTGGGCCTATAATCGCCCTTTGTGTTCATCATGCCAAGGGCCAAGGCGGTATTCTTGTAGCGTGCCCCGACGAGATAAGTGAGTTTCTCGTTATTGGTGGCGCCTTCCACATGGGCTTCGGCACCCAAAAGACTGAGGCTCAACGAGCCAGCGGTTTCGCGCGGGGTTTTGTAGGTCACATCAAGCACCGACGACATCTTGTCGCCATACTCCGCTGCGAATCCGCCTGCCGAAAACTCGATGTTATTGACCAATTGTGAATTGACGAAACTCAAGCCTTCCTGTTGTCCCGACCCAACGAGAAAAGGTTTGTAAATCTCGATACCGTTCACATAAATCAGGTTTTCGTCGAAATTGCCGCCGCGCACACGGTACTGCGAACTCAATTCATTGTTCGACACCACGCCGGGCAGGGTCTTAATGAGCGTTTCCACGCCGCCGCCCATGGTGGGCAGCAATGTGGCTTGTTTGGCGTTGAGGCGTGTCAGGCTGGAGGCGTCCACGGCGCGGTCGCTGATGACGGCATCGGGCAGCATGGTGGCGGTTGATTTCAGTGTAATGTCCAGTTTTCGGTTTTCGCCTTGGCGCAGCCGAACCGTCACCTGTTTAGGCTCGTAGCCAATATAGGAGAATCCGACGACCAAAGTCGTGTCCGACAGCACTTGAAGCTCGTATGCGCCTCGCGAGTTGGTGGTTTGCCCTGTCAGCAGGTCGAGGACGACTACATTGACCATCTCAATTGGGCGGTTATGCTCGTCCGTCACCTTGCCGTAGAGCGTCGCCACGGGTAGGTGTTGCGCCTGTGCCGCAAACGTGAAGAGCAGTAATGCTATGATGAGGGTTTTTGCACGCATGAAATGATAACTGACAAAAAGCTGAAATATTATCTGATTTGGGTCGCTGCAAACAAAAAAAGCCGCCATGCCAGGCACAGCAGCTATATTTCGGTCTGTTTCAAGAAATTACCAACGTTCGAGGTTACCCTTTGCGGAAGCGTCCAGAATAGCCTGGTAAACGCCCTTCTTGTCGATGGTGCGCAAACCGGCAGCCGATACCTTCAGCACAACCCACTCGTCCCATTCCGGAACATAGAACTTCTTGATTTTCAGATTCGGCTCAAACGTTCTTCTAGTCTTCTTGTTGGAGTGAGAAACGTTGTTGCCGTGCATGACCTTCTTACCTGTGATTTGACAAACTTTTGACATGACTATTTATCCTTTTTTGATTTACAATTGCTTTGTGAAACGGGCTGCAAAAATACACATTTTTTTGATTCGCAAAGCTTTTTCCCAAAAAAATCATTTCATGTGCACATCCATTTGCGGGAAGGGGATGTGGAGCCCCTCGGCGGAGAAGACCTTGTAAACCTGTTCATTCATACCGAAAAACACGCCCCAATAGTCAGGGGTTTTCACCCATACACGCACGGTAATATCAACCGAACTATTGTTCAGTTTCGCCAATTCGATGAAGGGCTCTGGGGTTTTCAGGATGCGGTTGTCGTTATCGCAAAGGCGTTTCAAAACGGCCTTGGCCTTGTCGAAATCGTCGCCATAGGCGATGGAGAAGATCCAGTCCACGCGGCGTGTTTCCTGTTTCGAAAAAACGGTCATCGTGCCAGTGGCAAGGGCTCCGTTGGGCAAAATGACCGACTTGTTGTCGGTAGTCAGCAAATGCGTATTGAAGATTTGTATTTCGCTCACAAATCCCTCGTAGCCTTGCGCCGAAATATAGTCGCTCACCTTGAATGGGCGGAACAGCATGATTATCACACCACCAGCAAAATTCTGCAAGGTGCCGCTCAACGCCATGCCGATGGCCAATCCAGCCGAGGCCAACAGCGCAACGAGCGAACTTGTATTAATGCCCAAAATGCCGATGATGGCCAAGACAAGGAAGAAAGTGAGCAGCACCGAAACGAGGCTCATCAGGAAAGAGTTGAGCGTTTCGTCGGTGCGACGACGGCGGTTCATCGCCTTAGTCAAGCCTTTTTTGATTAATCTGATGAGCCAGCGCCCCAAAAACAGGACGATGATGGCAATCACTATCTTGATAGCCAATGGCACAACGTAGGTCTTGATTATTTCGGGAAACCACTCCGAGAACGGTGTGCTGGCGATGCGGTGCACCGCATCGGCCATATTCTCGATAGCACTATCGTCTTTGATGACTTCTGTCACTTCATTAATTAAGGTGTCGTTTTCCATGACAAACTTTTTTCGCATTATTTTTCGGCTGCAAAGGTACGGATATTTCTTTATTCCGTATTTTAGCACCCTCAATCATTTTTTATGAGCATCGAACGCATCAAGACATATTGCAACAATCCGAGAAACCGCAGCACGGTCAATGTGGGGCTGTTTATCCTATTAATCATTTCTTTCCACTATCTCTATCTGGGGTGGCAGGCTTTGGATTATTGGCCAGTGAAGGGTGCCATCGACGGCTTGATGGTGTGGTCGGTTGATTTGTTGTTTAGCCAATGCTGCCAAGTGCTCGACCGTTTTCTTCATATCGACATCACCACCGTTTCGGCCCATCGAATCCTTGCCGCTGTAAACCGCGATGGCGGCTGGGCTCGGGTCGTTGTGGCCCCCGAATGTGCCAGCCTCAAGCAATGGCTGCATTGGATTTTCCTCATGGTGCTTTTCCCTGGACCATGGCGCCACAAGTTATGGTTTATTCCAGCCGGATTGGTCATCATCGAATGGACCAACGTGGTTAGGATTTGTGGCATTCTTATGATGCAAGTTTGGTGGCCCAACATTCATATCCGCTTTGGTGAAACCGACATCAACACGTTCCATTTGGCCCACGATTATATTTTCAAGGTGTTTTTCTATTTCATCATCTTCCTAATGTGGGTGTTTTGGGTGGAAAAAATCAAAGACAGACCAACAAAAAACAAAACAAAATGAATAGTAATCCCATTATCTTCATCCTTGATGCCGGCGGCACGGGGTTCAAGTTCTCGGCGGTGCAAGACTGGCGTGAAATCATCGAACCGTTCACCATTCCCTCAGCAGCACCCTCGCTTGAGGAAGTGCTGAAAAAACTCATCACCGGCTTCCACGAATGTGAAACCCGCTGCGGTGCAAAGGCTTCGGCCATCAGTTTCTGCTTCCCTGGTCCCGCCGACTATCCCAACGGCATCATCGGCGATTTGGAGAACCTACCCACATTCCGTGGTGGCGTGGCGCTGAAAGCCATGCTCGAAAACGAGTTCCAGGTGCCCGTGTTCATTAATAACGACGGCGACTTGTTCGCCTACGGCGAAGCCCTCAACGGACTGCTTCCCGAAGTCAACAAGCTCCTTGAGCAGCAGCGCAACCCGAAACGCTACAAGAACCTTCTTGGCGTGACGTTGGGAACTGGCTTCGGCGGCGGCATTGTCATTAATAAGGTGTTGCTGAATGGCGACAACTCGGCGGGCGGCGAAATCAACCGACACCGCAATCCGCTGTTGCCAACCACCAGCGCCGAAGACAGCATCAGCATCCGTGCCGTGCGCCGTGTGTATGGCAGAGAAACTGGCATCGCTTTCGAGGATACGCCACACCCTTACGACATCTACCAAATTGCCAAAGCGCAACTGCCCGGCAACAAAGAGGCCGCTTTGAAAGCCTGGAACGAACTGGCCACAGCCTTGGCCGATGTGCTGGCCAACGCCATCTCGCTCATCGACGGCATTGTGGTTATCGGCGGCGGACTCTCAGGCGCGTGGCCTGTTTTCATGCCCATGCTCATCCAAAAAATGAACGAGCCTTTCACCAGCCTCAACGGCAACAGCTTCAGTCGCATGGAAACCGTAGCCTACAACCTGATGGATGCCCAAGACATGATTCGTTTCACTGAAAAATCAGGGCAAATGATCAAGGTGCCTTTCAGCGACCAACATGTTTGGTACGACCCCACCAAGCGTGTCGGCGTGGGCATCACCAAGCTCGGCACTTCGTCGGCAGTGGCCATCGGTGCCTATGCATACGCCATGGAGCAGTTGAAAAAAGATTGATTAAGCGGTCATTTCCGAATAATCCGGCAGGTGATCCAAAGGCTTCAAAACGCCGTTCTCCACTTTGAGGCAATGGCAATCGTGGCCATTGAAGAGCAATAGAAACTTCGGCTGCAAGGCCGAATAATAGCGCACGGCTTGGTCGAGGGTCTTGGTCGTGATTTTCACGCTCTGTGCCTTACATTCCACCACCATCAGCGGACGACCTTCCACGCCAAAGACAACGGCATCGCAGCGCTTATCCAAGCCGTTCACCTTGACGGAGTATTCCACCGCTACAAGACCCGCCGGCACTTTGAGATGCTCCACCAAAAGATAGAGCACCTTTTGCCTGACTTCTTCCTCAGGCGTCAGCGCAACGAAACGGCGGCGCAACGGGTCGAAGACGAAAGTCTTTCCCTCGCACTGCTCCGTTTTGAACCATTGCAATCGGAATTCGGCCATATAATCATGCGTTTTGTGCCGACAAAAATACAGAAATTTTGTAATTTTGCCGCCATGAAGAAACCGATTCTTTACCTATTGGGCCTCGCTGTTGCGTTGTGTGCCTGCCATCCAAAGACAGATTCTCTCGTCGGCACATGGAAGGCCGACAAGGTGAACGTTCAGTTCGACGAACGACGCTCCACGCCCGAATTGGTGAAACAAGTCGGCGCGATGGAAAAACAGAATTGTTTCACCATCAGCAACGATTCCATTCTGGTTTTCAATGGTTTGGAAACCAAAACACGAGGCCAGCTGACGACCGACGGACAAGAAAACCTGTATTTGGACGGCGTTTTGTTCGGGCAATGGAAAAACGGCGAAATCGTCACGAAAACGCCTTCGCCGTTGGGGGAAATCGTAGTTACTTATCGTAAGCGCTGAAATACCGGTACAGACGTTGCGCGCAACGTTCCTATTCCACGAATTTCAAGCTGTAGAGGATCGCTTCGAGTTGCAAAAGGTTGTTGCGCTTCTTCTGGTTGGGCTCGTAATAATAGGCCTCCACGGTGACCAGATTGCCTGTTTTGCCATCGGCAAAGGTGTAAGACACGAAAGGCCCGCCCATAAAATCGTTTTCCACCTTCCACATGCCACGCATTTCGATGGTGTAGCCTGCGGGAAAGTCGGACACATAACTCACCATGGGTGGAACAAACTCGGTTTCAGTGGTCATATAGGAACCTTCCAATGGACCCGGGATGTGTTTTTGAAGCATCATGTTGCGCATGGCCACAAGGCTATTCACACTGAATTGAGCCGTATCCAAATAAGGCACTTGGTAAATCAGCAAGCAGGCACTTGAGCGTTCCAATTCTTTCCTGATCCACATAAAATCAGGCTCGTTTTTGGCGATGAAGAAACCCTGCGGAACCGTCATCGTGAAGCCCATTTTTTCGCCGATGGCGTTTACGATGTTGTTATCAACCGAGGGGCGGAACACACTCAAGATGCGCTCGCGCTCCACTTGGTCGAACCAATGTTTATAAACATCTTTCTGCTTGTCAAACAATTCCACCCAAGCCATGGCGTTGGGCGCTGTGATTTTCACGTAGCGTTGGGGGGCTGCCCACACGTTTTCGGCGGTTTCGGCCTTGGCAAACTCGATATGCGGATTGATTTCCACCTCAAGAATACACTTGTGCTTCTTGAACATGTCGGAAAAGCCTTTCACATTGACATGTGCCAAGTCGTTTTGCGACTCGGGCTGTGGCAAACCATACTGATAGTCAAGAAAATAGTGTTTTATGGAATCGCCTATCATGCCGTCCCATTGTTCAATGTTTTGGGTGACGACAAGAATTTCGGTGGTACCGCCCGCCGAGCGGTCCTTGCGAACCGTGTTGGGTTTGTCGTGGCAGGCCGCCAACAAACCGACTGCCATGCAAAGACACAAAAGATGACAAGGTTTCATAGTCTTCATTTTTTAATTTTCAGCTTTTGTCCTGCTTTGATATTGTTGCTCTTCAGGTTGTTCCATTTCTTGATGTCGTTAGGAGTGCAGTTGTATTTCCTTCCGATTGAGGAAAGGGTTTCTCCTTTTTTGACCGTGTGTGTACGGGTGGATGCGGTTGAGGAACCCGACTTGGAGGATTTGGTCGATTTTTCGGCCTTGGCTTGTTGATGCCCCACTTGGGCCATGGGCGCGCCTGAACGGTAGATGGTAAGGCGTTGCCCCGGGACGATGGTTTCCTTCTTCAGCCGATTCCATTTTTTGAGGCTCGAAACGGTGACGTGGTATTTCTTGGCAATGCTGCCGAGGCTCTCGCCGCGTTTCACCACGTGGGTAAAGCTGTCGCTCACTTCTTTCACCTGTTCCACGATTTGCTCGCGCACCACTTCCGCCTTCGACTTGTAGGCATAAACGCTGTCCTCAAGTTGGACAAAACGCAGGGCGTATTTCATGGGCATTCGCAGGGAGTAGGGATTGTCGGGGGTGGCGGGGACGATGCGCTTGGTATATTGTGGATTGAAGAATACCAAGTCTTCCATCGGCACGCCGACACACTCGCTGATTTGGTCGAAACCCACTTGTTCGCGCACCATCACCGTGTCGGTGCCATGCAACAGCAAGCCAGGATTGGTGGGATAAAGGTTGTGCTCGGCGGCGAAGTTCATAACGTAAGTAACAGCGATGAAAGCCGGCACATAGCCGCGTGTTTCCTTGGGCAGGTGAGGCCAGATGGCCCAATAATTCCTGACGCCGCCAGCGCGAAGGATGGCCTTGTTCACCGTGCCTGGGCCTGAATTGTAGGCCGCCAGCACCAAAAACCAGTCTTCATAACGGGCATAAAGGCTTTGCAGGTATTGGCAAGCTGCTATGGTTTCCTTCACCGGGTCGTAGCGCTCATCGATGAGCGAGGTTACTTTCAGTCCGTAGTCCTTGCCCGTGCCCAGCATAAACTGCCAGAGACCTTTGGCTCCGGCATGCGATCCTGCCGTCGGATTGAGCGCAGATTCTACCATGGCCAGGTATTTCAGCTCAAGCGGAAGGTTGTATTTATCAAGCAAATCCTCGAACATAGGGAAATAGACGTAGGAAAGGCCCAGCATCCGGCTCGACTGTTTGCGAAGACGGTTAGCATACAGATCGATGAACGATTTCACGTGGGTGTTGTAGGTCAAGGGGATGGTGGTTTGACACGCCAATGCCTCGATACGCTGCTGGTAAACCTCGTCGTCGAAAACGGGGATTTCGTCGCTACGATAGCCGTACACGTTCATCGTGGCCGTGTCGATGTCCAAATAAATATCCTTGAAATACGTGATGTTGCTCACGGCTTCCAACATTTCCATCACCGCTGATTCTTCCACCACTGCTTTCCCCGAGTTGAGGTCGATGATTTCCTGATCGCTGTATTCCTCCTCGATGGTGTCAGCAACCTGCGTCGGGCTGTCGAAGGATTGGGCGAAAAGAGTGGGACAGGAGAATAAAAACAAAACGAAAAGTTGAAGATGTTTCATAGGACAAAAGCGTGATTTGTGTTAAATGAAAGCGCAAAATTAACAAAAATATTGTAAGAAACCGAAAATATTCCCGTCCTATCCTCTATTTACAAGATATTCAACCGGTTGGCATCCTGCTTGACAAAAATGGCCAACATCACCGTGAATGCCAACATACTGGAGCCGCCATAGCTCAGGAAGGGCAAAGGTATGCCGATGACGGGCATGAGTCCGATGGCCATGCCAATGTTGATGGCAAAATGGACAAAAAGGATCCCTGCCACGCTGTAGCCATAAACGCGACTGAACGTGGAACGCTGGCGTTCGGCCAACGAAACAATGCGCACAAAAAGCGCTACATAGAGCAACACCACAGCGGCCGTTCCAAGAAAACCTCCCTCCTCGCCTACCGTGCAAAAAATGAAGTCGGTGTGCTGTTCGGGAACAAAGTCATATTTTGTTTGGGTGCCTTGCAGGAAGCCCTTGCCCGCAAACCCGCCCGACCCGATGGCTATTTTCGACTGGAGCACATTGTAGCCCACGCCTTTAGGGTCGTCGAGTTGGCCGAGCAACACCAAAATACGGTTGCGCTGATGCTCCTGCAAAATATTGTTGAACGCATAATTAACCGAGAACACAAAACCAAACATAACGACAAACGTGGCCAACACCAAAGCAATATGGCGCCGTTTGGCCAAGAGGAATTGAAAAGCCATAACCAATACAAAAGCGACGCCCAGCACAATGAACACCACTTTTTGCGACCAAACGAGAGTGAAGACAAACAGTGCCACGGCTGTTACTCCCGCCACCATTGCCCAGCCCGCTCCTGGCAGGCCTTCGCGATAGAGCACGAGGATGAACGACATGAAAACGAGTGCCGAACCTGTGTCGTTTTGGAGCAAGACGAGGGCCATGGGAACCAATATGAGAACATAGGTCACCAAACGATTGTGACGTTTGCCGAGATCGACATCCAAGCGGCCCAGATAGCCCGCCAAAGCCAAAGCCGTAGCCATCTTGGCAAACTCCGACGGCTGAAACTTGATTGGACCAAATTCAATCCACGAAGTGGCACCTTTTGTGGCTTTTCCATAAACCAACACTGCCACCAAACTGGCCAAGACAAGCACATAAATCCACAGCGAGAAAGCGTTGAAAAACTTGGCATCGATGAGCAAGATAACGAAGCCGAGGAGCAGCGAAACGCCAATCCAAACCAGCTGTTTTCCATACACTTGGGAGAAATCGAAAATGCTCGGATGCATCTCGTCGTATTTGGCCGAAAAGATGCTGAACCAGCCAATCATCACGAGTGCAAAATAAATGAGCACAATCAGCCAATCAACGGATCCTATGATTTTATTTCTTTCGTTCATCTTTCTTTCTTATATATGACCTTCCCCTCCATCATGCGTTTTTCCAGTTCGGGTCGTTCCACGTGGCCCCGTATGTATTTTTCCATCATCAGCGTGGCGATGGGTGCGGCCCATGTGGCGCCATAGCCACTATTTTCGACAATTACGGAGATGGCTATCTTGGGGTTTTCGGCGGGAGCAAAAGCGATGAAAAGTGAGTGGTTGTTGCCATGCGGGTTTTGTGCCGTTCCGGTCTTTCCGCATTGCGTGATGTCCTTCATCTCATAGCGTCGGGCGGTGCCTGCGGGTCCGCTGAACACGGTGCGGAGTCCGTTTTTCATCACCTTAAAATGGCGCTTTTCAATATCAGGTTCAACCTTGGTGGTCATCACTTCGGGCAAGGGAGTTCCGTCGCCGAAGCACTTGATGAGATGGGGCGGATAATAAAAACCTTCGTTGGCGATAGTGGCCGCGATGTTGGCCAGTTGGAGCGGTGTAGCCAAAACCTCGCCTTGTCCGATGCCCAACGAGCGAATGGTGACGGCGTTCCACTGGTCGCTATACATCTTGTCATAATATTCGCGCGAGGGGATGTTGCCTGACAATTCAGACGGGATGTCGGTGCCAAACTTGCGTCCAAAGCCCAATTGCGCCGTCATGTCCTTCCAATATTGATAGCCCTTTTTCGAGCCGCCAAATTTCGGGTTGTTCATGGTGGCCTTAAACGCCTCGTAGAAATAGGGATTGCACGAGTTCATGATAGCGTTGGCGAAGTCGGGGCTGCTGCCGTGGTAGTGGGTACACCGAATGGGCATTGAGCCAAGGCCGCTGCAATGAAAGCAAGTGGCAGGCGTGATGCTGCCGCTTTGCATGGCTATCAGTCCCACGACGGTTTTAAAAGTGGAGCCAGGCGGATAGGTGCCGCTAACTGCACGGTTGATGAGCGGCTTCATGGGGTCTTTCTGTAGTTCCGAATAGTGCTTGCCTCGGTCGCGGCCGACGAGCAGGTTGGGGTCGTAAGTGGGACTTGACACGAAAGCGATGATTTGGCCCGTAGCCGGCTCGATGGCTACGATGGAGCCTACTTTGTTTTGCATCAATTGTTCGCCGTAGGCCTGGAGGTCAGCATCGAGGCCCAAATAAATGTCTTTTCCGGCCACTGGATCTTGGTCCATTTGGCCGTCGAGGTAGCTGCCCATCTCGCGGTTGTGCACATCGACCATCATCACTTTTAGGCCTTTCACGCCACGCAGTTCTTTTTCATACGACTTCTCGATGCCCGACTTGCCGATATAGTCGCCTTGCCGATAGTATTTTTCGTTTTCCTTGTCGCGGTTAAGTTCGTTTTCGCTGATTTCGCCAATGTCGCCCAAGGTGTGGGCCGCAATGGAAAGCGGATAGCGACGTAGCGTGCGCGTTTGGAAATAAAAGCCTGGAAAGCGATAGAGCGCCTCGGCAATGTGGGCATAGTCTTCCTTGGGCACTTGCGTCATGAATGTGGAAGGCTTCAGATAAGACTGTTTCTTGGCTTTGGTCATACGCTCGGCGAAAGAGGCCGTGTCGATGCCCAGAAGGTGGCAAAAGCCCAAAGTGTCGAACAAGACGTCTTTCTTTATGGCCTGACGCGGAATCACCATAAGGTCGTAAACGGCCTCGTTGAACACCAGCAGTTGTCCGTTTCGGTCATACACTTTGCCTCGGGCAGGATACTGCGTAACGAAGCGGAGTGCGTTGTTATCGGCCATCGACCTATATTCCTTGTCAATCACTTGCAACATAAACAGCCTAATGGCATAAAGCACCCCAACGGCAATGAATATCCCCATCACCAGTATCTTCCTCGATGCCAGATTGTTGTTTCTTGAAGCCATAACAAAAAAGGATGATTTTTTGGCCCTCTCGAACCGACCACAAAAGTAATACTTTTTTTCCTGTTGCAAAGTGTGATTTTTTAATTCTTTTCAAAAAAATGCCTTTTTACCATTAAATCATGGCCTAAAACCGCATATCGTATATTTTTTTTGTATCTTTGCACGGAATTACGCGATTAAAAGAACCATGAGAAAACGATCCATCATCGCCGCCATCCTTTGCACCTGCCTCTGCTTTTGGGGCTGTAGCGAGCAGGAAAACAGCCGTGTGCTGTTGGAGCGCAGTTTCTTTGAAGACACATGGGAACGCTTTGATTATGTGAAGAATACAATACAAATCGAGGAAGAAACCACCTTTGACTTGAGCATGAAAATAAGCTTCACCGACGATTATCCCTACGACGACTTCTCCATGGTGTTCACGGTGTTCGACGCGGCCGATTCGCCCTACCGCAGCAAAGGTTACAAGTTCAACCTGAAAGAAAGCGATGGACAATGGAAAGCCCCTTCGGCCAACGGCACCCACACCTTTGAGTTTCCCATCAACAAGGCTTTAACGATTACCGATGCGGGAACCTACACCTTCCAAATCGAATACAGGATGCCCTACACCCCCATCACGGGCGTCAAACATCTCTCTTTAATTAGGAATTAATCAAAACACACCCAAAACAACAATAACGATGAAAAACCTTCGTACAATAAAAGCTATCGGAATGATAGGCATCGCCTTTGCCGTGATTTTTGCATCCTGCGTGCCGCAGAAAAAGATGCTCTATTTGAAAGACGCTGAAATGATTTCGGAAACGCAATCGAAAAATTACTTGAACGAGCGCACCGTCAATTACAGGCTCCAGCCGGGCGACAATCTCTACATTCGCGCCCTCAACACCATCGACAACCAAGGTTCCTCTTCCATCAACGGCGAAGGCTCCGGCACCCGCACCAACAGCTTCACCGAGGCGGGCATCTATCTCACCTCCCACACCCTCAACGAAGAAGGCTTCATCGAATTGCCCCTCATCGGCAAAATCGACTTGAAAAACCTTACCGTCGAAGAGGCCAAGGACAAGATGCAGGCCGCGTTAGACAAATACGTGAACCAAACCACGCTCGTCGTGAAGTTGGCCAACTTCAACCTCACTATGCTGGGCGAGGTAAACAAGCCGGGTATGTATAAGGTTTACCAGTCGCAAATCAACCTGTTTGAGGCCATTTCCATGGCAGGCAACATGACCAACTTCGCCAAACGCGAAGCGGTGAAAATCGTCCGCCAAACCGATGATGGCTCTGAAATCATCACCGTTGATATGGGTCAAGCCGATATACTCTCTTCGCCTTACTACTACCTTAAGCCTAACGACATCATCGTTGTGGAACCGTTGAAAATCAAGCAATGGGGCTTCACCACCTTCCCCTATTCCACGGTCATTTCCATCACCACATTGGGTATCACTCTGTTCACCTTGTTCAGAAACCTCTACAAGCAAAGCTAAGCAAACAGCATCCATAAACTATCGAGAAAATCTATTCAGCCATGCAGAACGAAAACATCTATAAGCAACAAAACCATAATGACGATCAGAGTATCGACATTAAGAGCCTCATCTACATCTTTTTGAGCCATTGGTATCTGTTTGCTATCGGTGCCGTGTTGGCCTTGGCGGCCGCCTATCTCATCAACCGCTATTCCACCAACATCTACCAAGCCAAAGGCACCGTCATCATCAAGGAAGGACGCGGCCTCGACCCCACCACCATCATGACCACCAGCAATTTCGCCAATTATCAAAACCTGGACAACGAAATCGCTATTTTGAGGTCGTATTCGTTGAGAGAGCGCGTCATCAAAAAGATGGGTATCGAAGTAACCTATTTCGGCAAGGGCCGCATTTTATCAACAGAGCTTTACGACAAATCCCCTTTCAAAGTGGAGTATGACGCCAGCGTGCCGCAAGCCATCGGCCTCGATTACGACATCACTTTTAAGAAGAACGGCGACTTCTCCCTCAACGCCGTGGCCGACCGCGTGACTAAATACGACTACATCTTGGGCCAAATTGTTGAGAGCCGTAGCGAAAACGTGTCGATAAAGAGCGAGCACAAACAAGGCGAATGGATTGACAACGGTTACAACCGCATCCGCATCGTGCTCAACGAAGACGTGCAACCCGAAAGACTCAAAGGCATCACTAAATCGTTCCGCCTTAACAGCTATTCGTCGCTCGTCAGTCAAATGAGTGCTTTCACGGCCTCGCCCCAAAGCAAGTCCTCATCGGTGATCGCTGTCACAATGAGCGGTCCTAACAAGCAAAAGATTGTTGATTTCGTCAACTTGATGATGACCGAATACGTTTCGCGCGGATTGGAACGCAAAAACATGGTGTCGGAAAACACCATCCAGTTTATCAACGACCAGTTAGGCGACATTCAGAAATCGCTCAGCTCGGCCGAAAACGCCTTGAAAGACTTCCGCACGCGCAACGACCTGATGAACTTAGACTTGCAGGCCAACCAAGTGTATAACACCCTGCGTGCCTTGGACAAGGAACGTTCGGAGAAGAACGTAAACCTCATGCTCTACAAGCGCCTCCAAAACTACATTCAAACCCAGATCGACGACCCCGAAAACCTTGCTGCACCCAGCACGATGGGCATCAGCGACCCCTTGCTTGAACGACTTGTGCAGCAATTGGTGACGCTCTCGCAAACCAAGGCCACACAACTGCTCACCCAAACCGAGCAACACCCTCAAATCGTGAAACTCGACGAGCAAATCGTTACCACGAAGAAAACCCTGCTCGAAACGGTGAACAACCTTGTGGACAACGCGCAGATGAGCCTCAAAGAACTTGACAAGCGCATCGCCCGCACCGAAGCCGAATCGAAAGTGCTTCCCGAAAAAGAGCGCCAGTTGCTTAACTACCAGCGTAACTTCAATTTCAACGACGACACCTATAAATATTTGATGCAGCGTCGTGCTGAGGCCCAAATTTTGCGCGCCTCCAACACTCCCGACAACGAAGTGCTCGACGAAGCCCGCATTGACCGCACCCTCAAAGTGGCGCCACGCACGTCAATGAACTACCTCGTGGCCCTCATCATCGGTCTGCTCATTCCGGCCTTGATTCTCTTCTTGAGAGATTTCTTCAACGTGTCGGTCAACGACCGCAAGGATGTGGAGAAACTCACCAATTTCCCCATCATCGGACAAGTGTCGCAATCGCCCGACAAAGACCCGCTCGTGGTCATCAACTCGCCCAAATCACCCATATCCGAATCGTTCCGCTCCATCCGCACCAATATCGAGTTCATCACCCAGGGCAAACCCAAGAGTACCATTTTGGTGACTGGCGACATTCAAGGCATCGGCAAGACCTTCAACAGTCTTAATATCGCCTCCATCTATGCCTTGTATGGAAAGAAGACTGTGTTGCTGGGCTTCGACATGCGCAAACCCAAACTCTATCAAGAGTTCGGCTTGAGCAACAATGTCGGTCTCAGCTCTTATCTCTCCAACAAAGACGCGTTTGAAAGCATCATACAGCCTTCCAACAAAATTCCGAACCTCGACGTTATCACCAGCGGTCCCATTCCGCCCAATCCGGCAGAATTGATTGCCTCCGAGAAGTGCACCGAGTTGTTCGACAAGCTGAAGGGAACCTACGACTACATCATTATCGACACGCCGCCTTTGGGTCTTGTAACCGACGCCTTCCTGCTGATGCGCCACAGCGATGTCAATTTGTTCATCGTGCGTCAAGGACAAACCAACAAGAACATATTCGGCAGCATCATCAAGGACATCGAAGACCGTGGCCTTGACGCCTCTATCGTCATCAATGGCATTGAGACGGGCAAGGGCTATGGCTATGGCAGATACAAGTACGGCTACGGCTACGGCTATGGCGGCTACGGTTATGGCGGCTACGGAAAATACGGTGCCTACGGCGACGGCTACTACGGCGAAGAAACAGGCAAGAAGAAAAAAGGACTCTTCTCAAAGAAATCCTAAACAGTGTCGCGAAAGATGAACGACAAAACCGATCATAACGCCAAACACTGGCATGCGCTCTACGTGAGATCGCGGGCCGAAAAGAAGGTGGTTGTCCAGTTGCAAGACTTGGGCGTTGAGGCCTACCTCCCACTCGTTACCCGAATCAAGCAGTGGAGCGACAGGAAAAAGAAGATCGAGGAACCTTTGTTCAAGTCATACGTCTTCGTCCATTCCAACGAAAAAGAATACTTGACCATCCTCGGCGTGTACGGTGTAATGAAGTTTGTCACTTTCGAGCGCAAGGCCGTCATCGTGCCCGACAACCAAATCATCGCCATCAAGCGCTACATCGACGATTTTGAAGAAGAAGAAAAACTGCTGAACAACGTCGAATTGAAAGAAGGTCAATTGGTTAGAATCAAGGCTGGACCAATGATGGGACTCACCGGCAAGCTGAGTGCCGTGAAAAGCAAAAAGCATCTGGTGGTTTACATCGAGGCTGTCGGACAATACATCGCCGTCAGCATTCCACGCACCAAAGTGGAGCCTATTCCTGAAAGATGAACAACAACGACAAGGAACAAAATAAAAGAATCACAAAAAGAAAAAAGATATGACATCGGAAAAGAAAAGCAACAACAAGAACAACAAAGCCTTACTCATCGGCATCGCTGCGGCCTTGGTTGCAGCCCTTATCGCCCTCTTTGTCTATATGGGACGACTCTCGTCGGTGAAACACGACCTTAAGGAATTGGAAGCCGAAAAAGAAATGCAACGCATGGACTTCCAGGCCGAGGTGGACAGCCTCTTGCGCGTCCACAACGAACTGAAGGACAGCTACGGCGAACTGAGCCAAGAATTGGCCGAAAAAGACAGTATCATCCAAGCCGATGCCGTCGAAATCAAGCGACTGCTCGACTCACAATGGGACTACAACCGCGTGAAGAAAAAAATGGCCGAGTTGCAAACCATCGCCCAAAAATATGTGCGCCAAATGGATTCGCTTTACACCGTCAATCGCGAGTTGGTGGCCGAAAACGAACGCATCCGTGAGGAATTTCAGGCCGAAAGGCGCCAAAACACCAACCTGACCCGCCAAAAAGAAGAGCTGACCAACAAGGTGAACCAAGCTGCAACGCTGAAGATACACAGCCTGACAGCCAATCCCGTGCGTTTCAAAGGCGGCAGCAAGGAAACCGAAACCGACAAGGCAAATCGTGCCGAGCGCGTCAGAATCGATTTCACCTTGGCTCAAAACGACCTCGTCGAGGCTGGATCGAAAATCTTCTACGTCCGCATCGCCGACCCAACGAAAGCCATCATTTCCAAAGGCAGCGGCGACGAATACTCTTTCAACGCGAACGGCGAAACACTGCAATTCACAGAAAAAGTCAGGGTAAACTACGACAACAAGGAAACTGGCGTGAGAGCCTACTACGTGAAGCCCGATGCCTACGAGATGATGCCTGGCACCTATTTCATCGACATCTATGAACAAGGTGGCAAACTCATCGGGCAAACCTCCTTTGTATTGAAATAAGTGTTTTCATACGTACTATTTTTTTGGTAACCGGCCTCGTGCCGGTTTTTTTATTGCAACACTTCTTTCAGCACTTCATGGGAGCGAAAACCATTCATCACGGGAGCATGAAGCCGCATAAACACGATGATGCCTTCCAGCAAATCACGCCGCTGCTCAACTGGCAAAGGCAAACGACAGGCCTCGTCGATTCCCAAGCCTAACAATGCGTTGAACACGTGCGCCATTTCAGGTTCAAAATAATAGGGATGTACGGGACAGCTTCGTACAAACGAGCCTTCCATCATATCGAAATAGTCGCGATCAAGATGGTTCATTTGGGGATAGAAACCCAGATAGCGCGTCAGTTCCAGCGTGAAATAAAGCGGGAAGTTGGCATAATGGCTTTCCACCAAGTCGAGCCATTGCAACGATTGCACGACGAAATCATAAAGCTCGACATTCTGCTCTTGGCCTGTAAGCATCTTCGATAGCAACTCGCTGACATAAAGCATGACGGCTCTTTTATTCATCTCGAACGGCAAACTTTGGTAAACACACGAGAGTTGCACCTCTTTGAGGTATCCCAAAGCCGCCGTAGAAGGTTTCCCCGCCTCCACATACTGAATTATGTTCAAGCTTTGAAACAAGGCCGTGCGGTTTTTCGCGCCATGGTTGAGCGCCCCTTTCACCATATAGGAACGTAGCCCCGCATTGCGGGTAAGCACCTTTACGATGAGGCTCGAATCGCCATAGCGGAGGCTTTGCAGCACAACGCCTTGAATCTTGTCGTCCATCAATTCAGAATGAGAATCTTGGTGGCCAAACGTTCTTTGCCATCCTTGGTGCTAGTAAAAATGAGATATACTCCTGGACTCACTTTGCGTCCGTCAATGGTGGTGCAATCCCAAACAGCCTGACCGCCTTCCGACATAAGTTGGGTAACAAAAGCGCCATCAACCGTAGTGATACGCACCAATGAGTTTTCGACCAGACCTTTAATGCCTACATAACCATCATACTCGGGGTAAACGGGATTGGGGAATGCCACGACGTCAGAAGCGTCGGAGCTAGGCGTAGAGGCTTGGGCGCGATAAGAAACCACTCCGCTGCCCGTGCCAAAAAACACCTCGCCATTGGCATCGATGGCCATGGTCGTCACCGTGTTTTCGAGCAAGGGGCTGTTGTCCACGTTGAAATGATGAATCTGCTTGGGCCTTTTTTCAAACGACATCAGATAGACTCCCGATTCGAGGCCAAACCAAATCTGGTTGGCACCATCAACGGCCATCGAACGCACGCTGGAACCAGCGAAGAGGTCGTCTTCCAAGGAGGTTCCGTCGTTGCGCGGCACCCGCTTTGTCACGGCATCATAGTTCGAACCATTGAAGATGTTTTTGGAGTTGCTGATGAGGCAAGGGCCACTGTCGGTGCCAATCCACACCACGCCGGTGCGATCAACGACAAGACTCTTCACCGAACCCAGCAAAGCACCGTGTCCGGTGGCTGTGGTGAGTTGCACCACTTGGTCGTCGGCCGTATTGGTCAGGGTGCCGTTGTCGTTGAAAACGATGATTTCGCCCGAACGACGAATAATCCATTTATAGTCGTTTTGGTCGATGACCAAAGTACCAATATCAATACCGCCCAATGCTCCGCCCATGTTGAACGAATGCCAAGTGCCATTAGGCTCCATCACCGAGAGCAGGTTGGTGGCACCCGTGTTGGCCACCCAAAGATTGCCTTTGCTGTCGAAAGCCAGTCCGCTGATGTTGATTAAAGTTGGGTCGGAAGTCCAATAATCCAACGAGCTGTTGTCGGCGTTGTAAACTTCCACGAGTGCTCCATCTTTGAGTTTCAATACACCGTAGCCCCACGTGCCCACGTAGGTCACCGAGGGGTCGGAAGGTTGTGTGGCGGTGCAAACAAAGTCTGTATATTCGGCCAATTCGGGAATCGTGCCCGAGTCGAAGATGGTCCACAACCCATCGAAGCGGGCCACGCCTTCGCGGTAATAGCGTTTGCCCCAGTTGGAAGCATAGCCACCTGTGGCAATCCATACTTGGTCGGCACACGACTGTAGTTGGAAGGCATTTTTGGAGGCGGGACCGTTCGGTAGTATGTCAGTATTGTTCCAACCGTTGTTTGTCATAATAAGACCACGCTTCGTGTCGCCAATCCAATACATTCCTGTATTGTCCATCGCGGTTGATAGAGGCTCGATGAAACCACCGGGCTGGTAGAACAGTTCGATTCTGTTGAAGTTGGTATCAAAAATACTGATGCTATATCGGTTGGTGATTATCAGTCGGTCGTCGTAGGCGCGCAGTTCAAATTTCTGCGACACATCTTCGCGGTCAAAATACGACCATTGGGTACCGTCGTAAACGAAAAGCGTGTCGATATTGAAGCCTTCTTCGTAATTGAGGAGAAGTTTTCCAGCAAACACCTCCATCGTATTGTAGGCCAAGTGCGGATGGATAAGGTCGCCAACAAAGCTCCATGCTGCATAGTTGGCCAAATTCGGGTCGTTTTTCTGGGCACGATACACGCCTTCTGTAGAACTGGCATAGATATATCCATTGTAGAAGGCAATATCCGTAACATTGACCGCACTTCCCTGTGAACCAATATAATACGTGTCTTTCACTTCCTCGCGCTTCAAGTCGAAGACAACGATGCCAAAACCGCAGGCCACGTAAGCCAAGTCACCGTCGAAACGCACATTATTAATGCTTTTATTGCCCAAGATGTTCGTTTTCTTGATGTCGCTCATGTTGGTGATGCGGCCTTCGGAATCGATCAGGTCTACATTGGCGTTGGAATAGGCCACAAAGAGCTTGCGCTGGCTCTCGTTATAGCGGATTTTGTTGATGCCAATGTCCGACAAGCCGTTCACCTTATTCATTATATTAATGGAATTGTCTTCCTTGTCGTAGTAAAACAGTTCGTAGCTAGTGGCTGCATACACTTTGTTGCCGACAGGCTCCACGCCGATTACTTGGCGATATGGGAGATGGGTGCGCCACTTGCCAATACCCGTGTTTTCTTGTGCCAAAGCCATTGACGAAACCACGCTGACCATTATGATGAGAGAGAAAAGTCTGAGTTTATTCATATCGAAGGTTGTTTTTGAGGCGGTAAAAATACGCATTTATGGGGAATTAACGCGAAAATAGCGTTTTTGTTTTTGCAGCTGATCATTTTGTCTTATCCTCGTACGGTTCTGTTCAGCCACTGACAGAACTCTTTGGTCTTTTCAAATTCCGACAGCACCCAATCCACGAGATGCGGGTCGGAGAGGCGTGCGTCAGGGAGGTCTTGCACTAAGAGCCAGTCGCGCTGCTTGAACAATTCTGCTTGTGGGTGGTCTTTCGGGTAGCCGTTGGGCACGCGCTTCATGGCACGACCAGTGTCCAAGCCGAAGGTATTGGCCTCGGCAATGCTCTTCACCAAAGGCTCGGCGTTGAAAAGAATTTCGTCGCGGAGGGTCTTCAGCATGGCGTTGTCGGGCATATACATTCCCGAGCAGAGCATGTTATGCCCCAGATATTCAGACTCTTTCGCCTCGATGTGGAAATAATAGCCGCCCAGCATCGATTTTTTGCCTTCGGGACAAACGAACACACCGAAGTGGGTCTTGTAGGGTCGCTTGTCGGGCGAAAAACGTGTGTCGCGATAAAAGCGATAAGTGCAATCCTTTAGTGTCAAACCTTTGCAATTATCATCGAATTTCTGCACACCATCGATGATTTGCTCAGCCAAAGCATTGAAGTTGGCCTGTGCCTTAAGAAACTGGTTCTTATGTTCTTGAAACCACGGACGGTTGTTGTTGTGCAGCACATCGTCCAAAAAACGCAATAACTCTTCCATAAGTCAAATTTTTGGCAAAGATACGGAAAATGCCTATTTTTGCAGCCAACAACAAACAATCAGTTCAACAATTAAACAAACAACACCCAATGAAACACTTACGTTTTTACATTACCCTATTGGTTTCGCTTACCGTCGGCATCGCGAAGGCTGGCGAAGGCATGTGGATTCCCATGTTGCTGCAATACAACGAGAAAGAGATGCAGGAAATGGGCATGAAAATCACCGCCGAAGACATCTATTCCATTAATCACAGCAGCCTGAAGGATGCCATCGTGCTCTTTGGCGGCGGCTGCACCGGCGAAATCGTCAGCGACCAAGGTCTGCTACTCACCAACCACCATTGTGGATTCGACTACATCCAAAAGCATAGTTCCGTAGAGCACGACTACCTAACCCGTGGTTTCTGGGCCATGAACCGAGGCGAAGAGCTGCCCTGTCCGGGCCTCAGTGTTATCTTCCTCCGCGAAATGCGCGACGTAACCGAGAAAATCCTTCACGGCACTAACGTTGATATGCCCGAGGACGAGCGCAAGGCCAAAATCGAGGAAAACATCAAGAAGCTCGTTGCCGACACCGAGAAGCAGACTCCTTACAAAGTGAGTATCAAGCCGTTTTTCTTGGGCAATGAATACTATATGCTGCTCAACGAGGAATACACCGACGTGCGCCTCGTGGGCTGTCCGCCGAGCAACATCGGCAAGTTTGGCGGCGACACCGACAACTGGGTTTGGCCCCGCCACACGGGCGACTTCAGCGTGTTCCGCGTGTATGCCGACAAGGATGGCCATCCGGCCGTTTACCACAAAGACAACGTGCCCTACAAACCCGCCAAGCACTTGGAAATCTCGCTGAAAGGCGCTGAAGAAGGCGACTTCGCCTTCGTGTTCGGCTATCCCGCCCGCACCAACGAATACCTGCCCGCCGTGGCCGTTGATCAAGAAGCTAACCTCATCGACCCGATTACGGTTGATTTGCGCGGCAAAGTGCTCGACATCTACAACAAATACCAAGAACAAGACCCGAAAGTGCGCATCCAATACGCTTCGAAACACGCCAGCATCGGCAACGGCTGGAAGAAGTGGATGGGCGTGACCGAAGGCATCAACCACTTCCACGGCGTGGAAAAGAAACGCGCTTTCGAAAAGGATTTCCAAGAGTGGGTGCTTGGTGCGCGCAACCGCTATATGTACCTCGACTTGCTGAAAAACTTCGACAAGAGCTATAAGGAATTGGAACCCTACCAATTGGCCTACACCTATCTGGCCGAGGCCGGATTGCGCATCGAGCTTATCAGTTTCGCGGGTCGCTTCATGCGCCTTTTCAGAACCTCAAAGGCTACGCCGCAAGAGGACATTGACAATATGGTGTCCTCGCTGAAGAAAACGGCTGAAACTTTTTATAAGGACTATTACGAACCCATCGATCGCGAAGTGGCTGTCATGGCGCTCAACGAGTATCTGAAAGCCCAGCCCGCCGATTTCCGCCCGTCGTTCCTCAACGACATCAAGGACGTGGACGAGTATGTGAACAAGCTGTTCGACAAGTCGATGTTCACCGACAAGGAAAAGGTTTTTGACTTGTTGGACAACTTCAAGTACAGCAAAGTCAAGAAGTTACGGAACGACCCCGCCATGCAAGCCTACATGAGCCTCATCGGTTTTTATCAAGACGAGGTGAGCGGCAAGATGAGCGAACTCAACGCCAACATCGACCGTATGCGCCGCCTTTACATGAAGGGCCAGATGGACATGCAAACCGACAAGCGCCTTTTCCCCGATGCCAACTTCACCCTTCGCGTTACCTACGGCAAGGTGGAAGGCTTCAAGCCACAGGACGGCAAGACCTACCGCCACTTCACCACGCTTGAAGGCATCATGCAGAAGGAAAACCCCGACATTTACGACTATGTGGTGGAACCGCGCCTGAAGGAACTCTACAACAAGAAGGACTATGGCCGCTATGCCGACAAGGACGGCACGATGCATGTGGCTTTCACGGCCAGCGTGCACACCACTGGAGGCAACTCGGGCAGCCCGATTCTGAACGCCGACGGACGACTCCTCGGCCTCAACTTCGACCGCTGCTGGGAAGGCACCATGAGCGACCTGATTTACGACCCCGACATCTGCCGCAACATCAGCGTCGATATCCGTTATGTGCTCTTCATCATCGACAAGTTTGCCGGAGCGGGACACCTTATTAATGAAATGACCATTGTGGAATGAAAAAAGGCGGTGTGTTTCACCGCCTTTTTTGATGCTCAAAGGGAAGAAGATTACTTCTCCGGCGCTGCCTTGGCTTTGTGTGCTGCCACCCAGAACGGCACCTAACAAGCTGCCCAAGCCTGCCGCACCAGAGTTTCCGTTTTGCTTGCCAAGAAGGGCAAGGATGCTCGGGGCAATGGAAGCAAGAATGCTGCTCACGCCGTTGGTAGCCACGCCGCTCGACTTGGAGATGCCGCCAATCACGCTGCTGAGGTTGCCGCCAAAGATGTGGCTCAAGATCTTGTTGCCGTCGGTGAGGTCGGTGGCCTTCAAGTTGCTAATGATGTTGCCTGCGCTGCCGGCATGGTCGCCGAGGGCTTTGGCCAACGAAGCGGCACCACTTTCTGTGGATGCGTTCTTTTGCATAGCACCAAGAATGCTGGGCAATGCAGCGGTGATGACCGAAGACACTTGCTTCTGGTCGATTTTGAGGTTTTCAGAAATGGCGCCGATGGCATCGTTGCCCGTCAAGGCACCCAAAATGTTAGTCAAATCCATGATGTTGTTGATTTTTTGAATGTTTTTCAGTTAATTTTTGAATGTTTTTCAGTTAAAAATTGTAGTTATCAGAGCGCAAATTTAGCAAATAAATGTTGAATTAATGACAATTTGCAAAAAAAACACAAATTTATCCAATCTGACTCCAGTCAAATGTCTGCGCAAACAACTCCTTATAATGTTCCCGCAACATCCTGTTTTCAGGCTTGATGAGTTTCGGGTCGTCGGCCAAAAGGCGGATGGCGGCCTCGCGGACTTGCGGGATTAATGCGCCGTCTTTCTGCAAATCACCAATCAGCATTTCTATTTGTCCGGATTGGCGTGTGCCGCCCGTTTCGCCGGGACCGCGCAGTTCCAAATCGACTTCGGCGATTTCGAAGCCGTCGTTGGTGCTGCACATGGTTTTCATGCGGGTTTTGCCGTCGTTGGTGAGTTTGTGGTCGGTAACAAGGATGCAATACGACTGTTCCGCGCCGCGACCCACACGACCTCTTAATTGGTGCAGCTGCGAAAGCCCGAAGCGGTTGGCGTTTTCGATAATCATCACCGTGGCGTTGGGGATGTTCACGCCCACCTCAATGACCGTTGTGGCCACCATGATTTGCGCATTCCTATTAATAAAACGCTGCATCTCGAAGTCCTTGTCCTCGGCACTCAGCCGACCGTGGCAAACGCAAATCTTGTATTGCGGTTCGGGGAAATCGTGCAACAAGGCCTCATAGCCCTCCTGAAGCGCAATCATGTCCGTGTTTTCCGATTCCTTGATGCAGGGATAGACCACATAAATCTGCCGTCCGAGTGCAATCTGCTGTTTCATAAACATCATGATGCGGTATCGGTCGTCGCTATAGACGTGATGCGTCTGCACGGGTTTTCTCCCAGGCGGTAGCTCGTCTATTTTAGACACGTCAAGGTCGCCATATTGCGTCATCGCTAAGGTGCGTGGGATGGGCGTGGCGGTCATCACCAAGGTATGCGGCGGAATTTCAGTTTTTTCGTAGAATTTCGCCCTTTGCTCCACCCCAAAGCGGTGTTGCTCGTCGATGATGGCCAAGCCCAAGTTCTTGAAAACCACCTTGCTTTCAATCAACGCGTGAGTGCCCACCACGATTTGCATCGTGCCGTCGGCCAAGCTTTTATAGATTTGGTTTCGCTCTTTTGTTTTGGTGGAACCCGTCAACAGAGCGAA
>CADAVB010000008.1 GCA_902791165.1 uncultured Bacteroidia bacterium | reverse complement strand
GTATTTCTCAATCGCGCCAAACGGATCGACGGCATTGCCCAAGCGTTTCGACATCTTGTTGCCGTTCTTGTCGAGCACCAAACCGTTGGAAATCACGTTTTTGTAGGCAACGCTATCGAAGCACATCGTGGCGATGGCGTGAAGCGTGAAGAACCAGCCACGGGTTTGGTCCACGCCTTCGGCGATGAAATCAGCTGGGAAAGGAAGAGTTGAGAGTTGAGAGTTGAGAGTTGAGAGTTTGCCGTCCGCAGTTTTCCCACCCATATAATGATATTGGGCGTAAGGCATGGCACCGCTGTCGAACCACACATCGATGAGGTCCGGCTCACGGAACATCTTCTTGCCGCTTGCTGAGACCAAAACCACGCCGTCGATGTACGGGCGGTGCAGGTCAAATTTATCGTAATCGTCTGAGGCGTAAGGATTTTCAGTCATAAATCCCGCCTTGACGGACTTCTCGATTTCGTTGCGCAGTTCCTCAACGCTGCCGATGCAGATTTCCTCTTTGCCGTCCTCGGTGCGCCAGATTGGGAGCGGCGTGCCCCAATAGCGCGAGCGCGAAAGGTTCCAGTCCACAAGGTTCTCCAGCCAGTTGCCGAAACGTCCGCTACCAGTAGCCTCAGGCTTCCAGTTGATGGTCTTGTTCAGCTCTATCATCCTGTCTTTCAAGGCTGTGGTCTTGATAAACCAGCTGTCCAAAGGATAATACAGCACGGGTTTGTCGGTGCGCCAGCAGTGCGGGTAATTGTGGGTGTGCTTCTCGCTCTTGAAGAGCTTGCCGCTTTCCTTCAGCATGACGACGATGTCCACGTCAAGGCTCTTGTCCTTTTCGGTCTTGGTGGGGTCGTAGGCGTTTTTCACAAACTGGCCGGCGAAGGGACGATAAGCCTCCACATCCATACAGTTTTTGACAAAATCCGGGTCGAGGTCTTCGATGGCGAAGAACTTGCCCGCGCGGTCCACCATGGGTTGGGCTTTGCCGTCCTTGTCGATCATCTGCAAGGGCGGAACGCCAGCAGCCAAAGCCACGCGCTTGTCGTCGGCACCGAAAGTCGGGGCGATGTGGACGATACCCGTACCGTCTTCGGTCGTGACATAGTCGCCCGGGATGATGCGGAACGCGCCTTCGCCCGGATTGACCCACGGGATAAGTTGCTCATACTCAATGCCCACCAATTCGCTACCCTTAAACTCCTTGACGATTTCGGGGGCTTCCTTGAACATCGTTTCGACCAAGGCTTTGGCCATGATGATTTGGCAAGGCTCCTCGGTGTAGGGATGCACGGTTTTCAGCAGCACATAATCAATGTTCGGGCCGACGCAGAGGGCGGTGTTGCTCGGTAAAGTCCACGGTGTTGTCGTCCAAGCAATAGCATAAATTGGGAGTGTGGAATGTGGAGTGTGGAGTTGGCTGCCAGCCACTCCTAACTGCTCACTACTCACTCCTAACTTAAACAACGCCACGCAGGTGAGGTCTTTCACGTCGCGGTAGCAGCCGGGCATGTTCAGTTCGTGCGAGCTGAGTCCAGTGCCGGCAGCGGGCGAGTAAGGCTGAATGGTATAGCCTTTATAAAGCAAACCTTTGTTATACAAGTCTTTCAGCAAGAACCACAAGGTTTCGATGTAGTCGTTGGTGAAAGTGATGTAAGGGTCGTCGAGGTTCACCCAATAGCCCATTTTGCGGGTCAGGTCATCCCACATGTCCTTGTATTTCATCACTTCCTCGCGGCAGGCGCGGTTGTAGTCGTCCACCGAAATCTTCTTGCCGATGTCTTCCTTGGTGATGCCGAGGTTTTTCTCCACGCCGAGTTCGACGGGCAGGCCGTGGGTGTCCCAGCCGGCCTTGCGCACCACGTGTTTGCCTTTCAGCGTTTGGTAGCGGCACACCACGTCCTTGATCGAGCGGGCCATCACATGGTGGATGCCCGGGGTGCCGTTGGCGCTCGGCGGACCTTCGAAAAACACAAAAGCGTTGTCTTTATCGCGGCTGTCGAGGCTTTTTTGGAAGGTGTTGTCGGCTTCCCAAAACGCGCGAATCTCGTTGGCTGTTTCGGTGAGATTCAGCTGTTTATATTCCTTGTAGTTACTTTTCATAATAGATGTATCCTAATTTAACGCGCAAAGATACAGAATTTCAGTGAACAAACGACAAAAAAAATGAGATTGCCCTGCATAGGCAGAACAATCTCGGTAAATGCGATAAAACACTGTATTAGTCGCCCAACGTGGCCACCATAACGGCCTTGATGGTGTGCATACGGTTTTCGGCTTCGTCGAAAACGATGCTGTTCTTGCCTTCAAACACCTCTTCGGTGACCTCGATGCCGTCCAAGCCGAATTGCTTGTGAACGTCGCGGCCCACTTGGGTCTCCAGGTTGTGATAGGCCGGCAGGCAGTGCATGAACTTGCAGTTCGGGTTGCCCGTCATGTCCATCATGGCTTGGTTCACTTGGTAAGGCTTGAGCAGGTCGATGCGCTGTTTCCAGACCTCGGCGGGTTCGCCCATGGATACCCACACGTCGGTGTAGAGGAAGTCGCAGCCTTTGACGCCCTTCTTCACGTCGTCGGTCACGGTGATCTTGGCACCCGTTTCCTTGGCGATGGCTTTGCAGGTGTCGATGAGTTTCTTGTCGGGTTGCAGGGCCTTGGGAGCCACGATGCGCACGTCCATGCCCATCTTGGCGCCACCCACCATCAGCGAGTTGCCCATGTTGAAGCGAGCGTCACCGCAGTAGGCGAAGGTAACTTGGTTGAGGGGCTTGTCGCTGTGTTCCTGCATGGTGAGGAAGTCGGCGAGGATTTGGGTGGGGTGGAACTCGTTGGTGAGGCCGTTCCAAACGGGAACGCCGGCGTATTTGCCGAGTTCTTCAACGATGTCTTGTGCGAAGCCACGATACTCGATGCCGTCGTACATGCGACCGAGGACGCGGGCGGTGTCCTTCATTGATTCCTTCACGCCAATCTGCGAACCGGTGGGGCCGAGATAGGTGACGTGAGCGCCTTGGTCCTTGGCGGCGACTTCAAACGCGCAGCGGGTGCGGGTCGAGGTCTTTTCGAAGATCAGGGCGATGTTCTTGCCCGTCAGTTTGGGTTGTTCGGTGCCTGCATACTTGGCGGCCTTCAGGTCGGCGGCCAGCTTCAGGAAAAACTTGATTTCTTCCGGAGTGAAGTCCAACAACTTCAGGAAGTTTCTGTTTCTGAGGTTAAAAGCCATGTTTTAATTATTTAAAGATTTAAAATTTAAGGATTTAAAATTTGCGGCAAAATTAGTCTTTTTTCTTATACCATCACGCAAATAATTAATTGACTATTTTTGCACCATGATTATTTTAGACAATATTATCGTCACCGACGAATTTCTGAACGCCCAGTTTTGCTGCTGTCTGCCGCGCTGCAAAGGCTGGTGTTGTGTGGCCGGCGATGCAGGTGCACCTCTGGAAGCCTCTGAAATTGAGCAGATTGAAGACAACCTTGAAGCCATCAAGCCTTATATGCGCCCCGAAGGCATCAAGGTAGTGGAAGAAAACGATGTTTATGATTACGACGAATGTGGCGAACTCGTCACGCCATTGGTGAATGGCGAGGAGTGTGCTTTTGTCTATTTCCACGAGAACGGCACGGCACTCTGCGCCATCGAAAAAGCCTATTTGGAGGGCAAATGCGACTTCTGGAAGCCCATTTCATGCCACCTCTACCCTATTCGTTTGGTAGAAAAAAATGGCTTCACGCACATTCTTTACCACGAATGGAGCGTCTGCGTTCCCGCCAAACGTAAGGGTGAAAAGGAAGGCATTCCGCTGTGGAAATTCCTCAAAGGCCCCATGATTCGGAAGTTCGGCGAGGACTGGTATGAGCGCTTCGCGCAGTTGGTAGTTAAGAGTTAGGAGTGTGTAGTTAGGAGTGTGTAGTTAGGAAACATCTGATAACTAAACATATCCGCGGGAGGAGAGTTTCAGCCAGTTCCAAGCCAATAAGGCCACGAATAGCAGTCCGCAATAGACATAGAACAGTCGTAAGTCCTTGCGTCGAAGGTGAGTCATGGCGTAGGCCGACATAAGTATGATTAGGGGTATGGCTGGCTCATGGTAACGTTCCGAATTGGCCGCAAACGAGAAAACGACGATGCCTAAATAGGAAAGCACATACGCGCCAAGCAGAGAAAAATCGCGCCATTTGTTTTGCCTGATAACGATTATCAGCGCCAGCATAGCAAAGAAAGCCAGGAAATTCTTTACGTATGTACTACCATGAATCATCTTGTTGTGGTCGGGCGAAGACTCCACCATAGGAGCCAAGGGCAACACAAAAGCACCTGGCGCTATAATGAAGCTGTTGGACAATTTGCTGTATTTTAGCCCATTGGCTTCGATTTTATTTGCTTGATAGTCCAAGTCCTTAAATTTCAGTTTATAGATAATTCTCATCTCCCAGCCAATAGGGGAAAACAAGAAAGCGAAAAACAGCACAACCGTCGCAGAGAGGGTGATAATTTTCCCTTTTCGGCTCACCAAGTCGTTGGGCGAAAGGATGATGAACACCAAAAAGGCGAAAATCAGGCACATCCCTATGATGGTGCGGAAGCCGAACGTCAAGGCGGTGAGCATGATGGGGCAAATAATGTTCCAAAAAGTGTATTTCTTGCTTCGGATGAGATAGTCCATGCGCTCCAAGGCAAGGATGGAGAGGAAAACCATCTCCATTTCCTTGGTGTGCATACCACATATTTGAACTAAAATCGGCATGAACACACACATCACGGCGGCTATGCGCCCGGTGCGCTCACCAAAAGTGCGTGAGGCCAACTTGTAAACTACAACGCAAAGATACGCACTCATCAGCGCCTTGAGCAGGCGCGGTGTCAGCAAACTGGGACCAAAAATAGTGTAAACCAAGGTCAGCCAAAGCGTGTAGCCTTGGTCAGAAAACCCCATGGTATAAGCGTTCAAATATTGGAAAACATATTTGATATAGCCATCGCGCACGCAATGCGACAGATAGACGGCCGTCTTGTGGTAAACAAGACTGTCGGCAGCGGCATACTCGAAGGCTATGCCTGTTTGATAATAATAGTAATAACTGACAAGGAAGGCATACAATGCCCTAATGACCAAAGCAACGAAAAACACCTTGAGAAGAAACCGCTTGCTGTCGTTGGCCTTCCAGCGCGGATAGAACACAGATGTGCCCACAAAGAAAAACAGCACCTCTCCTACGCCCCAAATCATCCATTTCGCTTGCAAAGCAAAGTCGCGAAAGGCCACACTAATCACCACCAAGGCGAGCAAATACACGCCTACTCCAAAGAGAGAGATATGTCGAAGCAGTTTTGTCGTCATAAAAAAATGAAATGAAGTCGGTGCAACACCGACTTCATTGTTTTTACTTTTCTATTCTGAACAAAGGACCTCTGCCTGCGCGTTTCTTCGCGTTGCGCTTGAGCAGCGACTTCTCGTGCGGTTCAATGTCGCCAATCTTCTTCATGTTGGCACGTTCCCACGAATGTCCGCTTCCCGAAAATTCATGGAAGAAACGGAACAGCCTGTTGGTGGCAGTCAACACATTCAAATTGTAGATTTCCGTTGAGTCGTTGCCCGTTTCAAACTCGATATTCAAGTTACGGCTTGCCGAGTCGTAAAGATAGGTGAATGGCCAAATGTAAACGCTGTCTTCTTTCACATCTCTCTGCAAGCCTTCGCCATTTTCCAGGAAATACATGGTGAAACCGGTCATGGTGTCGTTGGGGTCGAAATTGCCCGAAATGTATGAATCTTCGATAAGATGACCATAGAAGTCGGTGTTCCAATGTTCAACAAACGAAACACCGAAGATGGTGTTCACAATGCTGCCAAACTCAAGGACATTTTGCGACAGTCGCACCCGCAACGCCCCTTCTCCGATGTTGGGCGTGATGAGGAAAGAAGACGAGCGGAATTCCGTGCCCTCGTAGGGTTGCACCGTCACCGTCAGGTTTCCGTTGTCGATGGAGCTTCCCGACATGGGCGAAACGGTGTACCAGTCGGCACCGTCTTCAATGGTGACGGTCCAGTTACATTTGGCATTGATACCTATGGTTTGCGTTTCGGCGCCTTCGGTAAACCAAAGCTCATCTTCAGTGATGCTAAGCACGTTTTGCGACACGCGTACAGTGGCCGTAGCCTTGCCGCGTTTCGAGGTGATGGTGAAGGTGGAAGTGCGATAGTCGTCACTATCAAAACCGTTTGCCGTGATGGTCAGCGGCAGCTTTTTGCACGCACTCCCCGTCATGGGCGAAACCGTGTACCAATCGGCACCGTCGTCAATGCTAATCGTCCAATCACAATTGGCAGTCAGATTCATAGAACGCCAACCCGCCTCGCGCGGAAACGACACTTCGCGTGTTGTGATGGTGATGGTTTCTTCCCGGCGGCAACCAACCAAAACCATGGCAAGAAACACAAAAGTGAAAAGAATGCTTTTTTTATTCATAATGATATAGTTTTGAACTGCAAAAGTACGCTTTTTTTTGATTGCAAACCCGCCCCTTCGTCAAGACGAGCGTTTTTTGGTCTTCTTTTTCTTGTTGTCCATGGGCAAATCGGAAAGCATCTCAAAGTCCATGCGATGCTTGAACAAATCGACGGCCTTGACGACCACGCGCACCTCGTCGCCCAACTGGATGACGCGGCCCGTGTCTTGCCCGACAACGCGGAAGTTGTCGTCGTCCAAGTAATAATAGTCGCCGGGAAGGTCTTCATAACGCACCAAGCCCTCGCATTTGTTGCCTTTCAGCTCGACGAACAAGCCCCACTTGCTCACGCCCGAAACCAAGCCTTCAAACACCTGCCCGATCTTGTCTTGCAGGTATTCGGCCTGCTTGTACTTGATGCTCTGGCGTTCCATTTCCTCGGCCTGCTTCTCCATGTCGCTGGCGTGTTTGCACATGTCATCGTATTTCTTCTTATCGACAGAGCCTTGGTTTTCAATCAGATAACGTTCTATCAGACGATGCACCATCAGGTCGGGATAGCGGCGGATGGGCGAGGTGAAGTGGGTGTAGTAGTCGAAAGCCAAGCCGTAGTGCCCGATGTTGTCGGTGCTGTAAACGGCCTTGGCCATAGTGCGCACGGCCACGGTTTCGATGAGGTTCTTCTCGCCCTTGCCTTCCACGTCCTTGAAAAGCTTGTTGTACGATTTCAAACGAACTTGTTGAGTTTCTCGGGGTTAGGCTCGTCGTGGATGCGATACACGAAGGTGTGGTTGTGCCATTTGCTCTCGGGTTTGCCGAAGGTTTCGGCTACGGTGCGGTTGGCTAAAAGCATGAAGTCCTCGATGAGTTCGTGCGATTCGTTTTGCACACGGACGTAGGTATCGATGGGTTTCTTGTTCTCGTCAAGGACGAATTTCACCTCTTCCGTGTGGAAATTAATGCTTCCCAAGGCCATGCGCTGCTCGCGAAGCTTAGTGGCCAAGTCGTTGAATTTCAGGATTTCAGTCTTGTAATCGCCTTCGCCGCCGTCGATCATGGCCTGCACTTCCTCGTAGGTGTATCTGCGGCACGACTTGATGACGGTTTTGCCAATCCAACGGTCGTAGATCTTGGCGTTGTCGTCCATTTCGAACACCGCGCTGAAGGTCAGTTTTTCCTCGTCGGGACGGAGCGAACAAACGTTGTTGCAGAGTTTTTCGGGCAGCATGGGGATGGTGCGGTCCACGAGATAAACGCTGGTGCCGCGGTCCAAGGCCTCTTGGTCGATGGCCGAGCCAGGCCTAACGTAGTGCGACACGTCGGCGATGTGCACACCCACTTCCCAATGGCCGTTAGGCAGTTGTTGCAGCGAGATGGCGTCGTCAAAGTCTTTCGCGTCGGCAGGGTCGATGGTGATGGTGAACACCTTGCGGAAGTCGCGGCGTTTCTTTATTTCGTCCTTGCCAATCTTGGCGGGAATCTTGCTGGCTTCCTTCTCCACCTCTTTCGGGAACTCTATCGGGTATTCGTGCGCGGCGAGGATGGATTCCATTTCCACGTCGTTCTCGCCAGGCTTGCCGAGCACGCGGGTGATTTCGCCGAAGGGATTACCCGAGCCGTCGGGCCAATCCACGAGGTGGGCGATGACCTTGTCGCCGTCTTTGGCGCGATGCAGGCCGCCGCGCGGGATGAAGATATCGACCGGCATCCAGTCCACGTCGGGGCGCACATACACATAGCCGCGCGAGATGTTGAGGATGCCCACGAAGTCGGTGTGGCGGCGTTCCAGAACTTCCACGATTTCGCCTTCTGGCTTGCTGTTGTTGCGCTTGGGGAACATGGCCACGCGCACGCGGTCGCCATGCAGCGCCTTGAAGGTGTTGTTGGCCGCGATGAAGATGTCGTCACCTTCCTCGTCGTCGCGGATGACGTAGGCCTTGCCCGTCGATTTCATCTCCACCGTGCCTTCCACGTATTTCGTCTTCGGGCCAAACTGCGCCATGCCCTCCGCGCTCATCACATAACTGTAAGGCCGCTCCTCTTTCAGCAACCCTTTGTCTTTCAGGTCGATGAGAAGTTTATAAACCACGTCTTTCCCCGCCAAATCCTTGATTCCCATAATCTTGCAGACTTGCTTATAGTTTTTCGGGCGGAAAGGTTCGTCGGCGAAAATGCCGAGGATGACACTCGTGAAAGTGCTCAGCTTGTTTTCTATTTTTTTCTTTTTTGCCATCGTATTCCTTATTAATTAGGGCTGCAAAAATACGAAAAAAGACAAAAAAAACGCAACCCCAACCAAATCAAAAAATTAGCCTGTTGATAATTTTGTTGATAAAAAAAACAAGAATTAATTTGCTTGCTGACTTGAAATTATTCTACCTTTGCAGAAACAGAAAGCGACAATCGCTCCCCCTAACCTTAACTTACTAACTAATTTAAAACGAGCACATTATATGAGCAACGGAGGAATTTACATTACCAAAAGGGACGGCAAGCAGGAAGCCTTCTCTTTAGACAAGATCAAGGTGGCCATCAGCAAGGCTTTCCTTGCGTCGGGGTTCTACGCCACCGACGAAGACCTGAACGCGATATTGAGCCGCGTCCGCGTAACCGACGGCATCAGCGTTGAGGAAATCCAGAACCAAGTGGAAACGGCACTCATGGCGGAACAGTACTACACCGTAGCCAAAAACTACATCCTGTATCGCCAAAAACACACCGAGGACCGTGAAATCCGCGAGAAAATCGACTTCTTGAGCAACTACGTCAATGCCTCGAACCCCGCAACAGGCTCGAAATACGACGCCAACGCCAACGTGGAGAAGAAAAACATCGCCACACTCATCGGCGAGCTGCCCAAGTCGAGCTTCATCCGCATCAACCGACGGCTCCTCGTGGACCGCATCAAGTCGGTGTTCGGAAAAGAACTCGCCGACCGCTACCTCTACTTGCTCAACAACCACTTTATATATAAGAACGACGAAACCAGCCTCGCCAACTACTGCGCCTCCATCACCATGTATCCCTGGCGGCAACTCCACCGCACCCACCAAACTGCGTTCTTTCTGCGGCGGATTTATTAATATGGTGTTTATGGTGTCGTCGCAACTCTCTGGTGCCTGCGCCACGCCAGAATTTTTGATGTATATGAATTATTTCATCGGAAAAGACTATGGCACAGACTACTACAAACGCGCCGATGAAATCGTGGACCACTCGCTGAAACCGCGCACCATCGACAAGGTCATCACCGACTGCTTCCAGCAAATCGTCTATTCCTTGAACCAACCCGCAGGTGCACGCAACTACCAGTCGGTCTTCTGGAACATCGCCTACTACGACCAATATTATTTCAAGTCGCTGTTTGAGAACTTCTACTTCCCCGACGGCACCCAACCCGACTGGGAATCACTGAGTTGGCTCCAAAAGCGCTTCATGAAATGGTTCAACGCTGAACGCCTCAAGAGCGTCTTGACCTTCCCCGTCGAAACGATGGCGCTGCTCTCGAAAGACGGCGACGTCATCGACCAGGAATGGGCCGACATCACCGCCGAGATGTATGCCGAAGGGCACTCGTTCTTCACCTACCTCAGCGACAACGCCGACTCGCTGTCGTCGTGCTGCCGCCTGCGCAACGAAATCCAAGACAACGGCTTCAGCTACACCCTGGGCGCCGGAGGCGTTTCAACGGGTTCCAAGAGCGTGCTTACCATCAACCTCAACCGCTGCATCCAATACGCCGCGCGCAACAATATGCATTACCTCACCTTCCTTGAGGAAATCGTCGATCTCTGCCACAAGGTGCAGATTTGCTACAACGAGAACCTGAAGGAACTGCAAAAGAAAGGCATGTTGCCGCTGTTCGACGCGGGCTACATCAATCTGGGTCGCCAATACCTCACCATCGGCGTGAACGGCCTCGTGGAAGCCGCCGAGTTCCTCAAAATCCAGATTTCAGACAACCCGCAATACGAAGCCTTTGTGCAAGAGGTTTTGGGTCTCATCGAAAAATACAACAAGAAATATTACTCGAAGGAAGACGGCTTGATGTTCAACTGCGAGATGATTCCCGCCGAGAACGTTGGCGTGAAACACGCCAAGTGGGACAAGGAAGACGGCTATGAGGTGCACCGCGACTGCTACAACAGCTATTTCTACATCGTGGAAGACCAAAACACCAACGTCCTCGACAAGTTCCGTCTGCACGGCGAGAAGTACATCAAGCACCTCACTGGCGGCTCTGCCTTGCACTGCAACCTTGAGGAACACCTGACCAAGGAGCAATACCGCCAACTGTTGCGTGTGGCCGCCCGCGAAGGCTGCAACTACTTCACCTTCAACGTGCCCAACACCATCTGCAACGACTGCGGCCACATCGACAAGCGCTACTTGAAGGAGTGCCCCGAGTGCCACAGCAAGAACATAGACTACCTGACCCGCATCATCGGCTACCTGAAGCGCGTCAGCAATTTCAGCGAGCCGCGCCAACAGGAAGCAGGCCGCCGTCACTACGGAAAAATGGAGATGGAAAGATGCTAAAATACGCCAACTTCGACATAGTCTTCCAGGAAGTCCCCGAAGAGGTAACGTTGGCCATCAATATCTCCAACTGCCCCAACCGCTGCCCGGGATGCCACAGCAAATACCTGTGGGATAACGTCGGCAAGCCCTTGGACACCAAAGAGTTGGACCGCCTCGTGGAGCAATACAAGTCGGGCATCACCTGCGTGTGCTTCATGGGCGGCGACAACGAGCCTGATACGGTTTCGGCATTGGCAAAAGAGCTGAAAGACAAACATATAGGATTAAAAACGGCTTGGTATTCAGGACAGAACGACCTGCCCGACAACGTCGGCACGGAGCATTTCGACTACATCAAGCTCGGACGTTATGTGGCCAACCTCGGCCCCTTGGACAGCGCGACCACCAACCAGCGCATGATGAAGCGCTTGGCCGACGGCCGCGTGAAGGACATCACGGAGTGGTTCAGGAAGAACAAGTCCGTGAACCATCCAGAGAAAACACCCGTTCCAGAAGCGGTTAAAACGCTTTGAAAACAATTTTTGCAGACTTTTGGGGCATAAGTCGATTTTTTTATGCGTTATGGCCCGAAAGTCTGCATTTTTTTCATGCAAACAGGTCTTTTAGGACGATGATTTTTTCGCTTTGCGGGTAAATTCTTACCTTTGCAGCATGAAAAACAAAGAAGGTGTCAATAGGAAAAAGGAATATTACGATGGATTGAAAAACGTCGTAAGCGATCCTTTGGATGAAGGTTACAAGGCATCCGTCAAGACTTTCATGGGGCTGGAAAGCGTTTCTCAAGAAGCCAAGGAAACCATGCAGTTCTCAACGGAAGTAGTGCAGCCTTTCACCAACGTCCTTTCCTATATCGTAAACAACCGCTTCATCGTTGAGGACAAGGCTTTTCTGATAGAGAATGACACCGACGACCCACCTTTGACACCGCAAGAAATCTTCGATGTACTGGATTTCCTCATTCCTTCAACGGTCAGGGAATTTCTTGGCGTACTAAAGGTTGATTCGGTGGTGATGGAGAATCTGTTTGCTTTTTGGATTGACGATGATGCGGGCGGTTTTTCGGCATTGCTTCAGAAAGAGAACTGCGACCTGACCCGGATTTCCAGATTGTGCCGTTGTTGTTGGGATGACGCTTTTTCGGTGAGCGAGATACCCCATTCCGAGGCTCCCATGAGATGGATGCCCTCTCCAGCAACCTGAAACACAGCGAAAAACGAGATGAGCAGCAAATCAGGGAGAGTGCCGACCAAATGCTTGAATCCATGGAGGAGATTGAGGTCTCAGAGGAGGAAGGTGAAGATTATGACCTTGAAAAGTATTTTAGGGATTACCGACAATTCTGCGAGGACTGTTTCAGAAGCCAATTGTTGAATCATCGAGCCTGTCTTGGAGCATCCTATGGCCGTAGAGTTGGTGGAGCGTTTTAGGGAGGAATACGAGGAAGCTCAACAGCCACGGCCTTCGGAACCTTTCACTTTGCCCAAAGACTTTTTCGACTGGAGCCATAGTTCAGGGCAAGGCAAGGAGTATTTATACCTTTGCGACACCGTGAGAAGAAAAGGCGTGGAGACCTTTGTGGCCTTCATCAATTGGCTTGCCGACAACAACGAGGTGAAATCCCTCTTCGCCTACCGCTTGACGGGAAGATGTCGCCCCGAAGGAAAAGAGCTGCCCGTTATCGAATGGCACGGCAAGAACGGCAAGTCCTACGAGTTGGTTTATCTTGTCCGTTTCCTCTCCGACCGTGGCGATTACCGAAAGATGCGCCGGTTCTTCACTGGCCCCGAGTGGGTGAAAGACCGCGACAGCAGCTATGCCAACGCTGCCGATTCGGAGTTCCGCAGGCAAATGTCGGAGTTTTATCCCGAGGTTTGCAAGTTTGTGGTTTGACACCTTTACTATAATTCACTATAAACTTTGGCAGGTTGGCGAAATCTGTGTTTTTTCGCGCAATTTCTAACCTATTATTAACCATTAGAAGTTGCGCCCGACACGTATTAGGGATAAGACAATGCATATCAATGATTTCAAAAGCCAAACATCGATGAATGTGAAAAACGGACTTCTTGACAGCGTATGGCAATGCGCCAGATGCGGAGCCACTTCAATGATAGGCCCCTTCCCGCTGCGCGGTTGCCCAGCCAGCAATGGCGGGTCTCATTATTGGAGAAAAGTAAGCTAAAGAAAGGCTTGGCTCAAAACAGAATAGGGGAGCGGTAGGAAGAGACCGTTCTCCTATGTTGTCGAAAAGACAACCAAGATAAAAACGATGCCGAAGAAAAAAACATCGACGAAAAGAGCATTAGTCTGAAAAATGCCTATATTTGCAGCGAGTTGGGGGAGAAATGCTGTGCATTCAGCGAAGCTAAATCCCGACTCGGCAAGGAAGGCATTCTAAGTTCCTGCCTATAAACAAAACAAATATATCAGTGGACTAATATCCTAAATGGTAGAATATGACTAAACAACTTTTTATAATATACGATAAAGGATACGAGTATCACGCAAACTTATTATATAACCTTTTAAGTCAGTATCCGGATATTAAGTCTTCTCTTTATACTATAAAGGAAATCAAGAAACTTGTTAGTAGAGCAAAGTGTCTTTATATCGGGAAAGACTGTTCTTCGAAACTGCATTTTGATGATTGTTATAACGAAACAGGAATACACATTGGTTACACGGGTGCCAAGGCCTGGATAAGATGTTTTAAATATGAATGGAATGTTGATAGATTAAAAGATTTTGAGAATTTGCTGAAGTCTTTTACTGACAAGTATAATCTCAAGAGTGATTATGAATGGTATGAGAAAGTTGGTAGAGTCTATATAAATCAGGATTTTCAGAAGGGATATGAGCCTTGGCCAGGTAATGCAATAAAACGTATTAGGGATAAAAATATAATGAATAGTGGCTCCGACCGATTTGATGACATTCATGATGGAATTTGGCATCAATTGCTTTTAGGCGGTGAGGTCGGTAGATTATTTAATAGAGTTTTTAATCTTGAACCCACAATAAGATGGTATCAATATTTATTGGGCGTATTAAAGTTTTACGAAGATTATTTGAATGATTTTCTTAAACTTTCTGACTCTAACAAAGAATCCAATGAAGAGGATACTATAACTGAAAGCGAAAAAAAAAACTAGACAGGAAGTCAATTTCTGATGGAATCGACTTTTTTCTCTCAAATATAAGTACCTATGAAGGTTATTTGAAAAACGAGGAACAAGGAGGACTATATCTTAAATCGTTAGCAGATAAGATTATTAAGTTTCAGAAAGAAGTTAATGCATATCAAAACAATAATAATCCCAGTGCTAATGGTTATATAGCAGAAGTATGGCATCGATATACATTTGAAATAGATGCTTTATCGAAAAGAACAGGAGAAACGGCTTATATACCCCCAACAACTTTTGCATCAACTGACATTCAAGGGAGTTGGGGCGAAGGCTACCAGCTGAAGTATTGTAAAGATGCATGGAGTAGTGCGAAAGAGCAATCTACTACATATAAAGAACGCTATTATGAATATTTGAGTAATTTAAAAAGGGCAGGCAAAGAGCCTATTTCAATTGAAGAGTATTTGGAATCGAAAGGCGTTGATCCAAATATAGACATAAATCTGCCTATATATGAAGCCCAGGCCAGGCTTTGTCCAGCAGACCAGTTTGAAGATATTAAGATTGCATTGCAAGAAAGGATATCGAAAGAACTTAATAATCTTAGAAACCCGAACCGAGCATTAGAGGCAAAAAAGTATCAAGATGTTCTTGACAAGTTGACAGATCATATAGAAAGTCCTAATGGGGCGAAATCATTGCCGTTAACACAATCTGATAGCAAAGTTCTTCAATGTCTAGCTAAAAAAGGGAAATTTGATCCGGCAAAATATGATATAACTCTCGCAAAGAAAGCAGACTTTATTTATCTAACTCATTCTACAATTAATGCCGGGCTTAATGGTGCTCTTTATGCAGCTATGTTTAAGATTATGCCTTATTTGTTAGAGTCACTCACAACTTTAATAAAAGAGGGTAAAATAACCAGGGAACAGGTTGAGGAATTATGTAAAACTGGTGTTTCTGGAGGAACTCAAGGCTTTATCCAAGGTTTTTCAGTTGCATTATTGAAAAATTGCTGTGAATTGGGGTATTTTGGAAAAGAACTCCAATCAGCCGCATTACAACAAAGCATCCAATTCAACAATGCTCTGATAATAATTGTAACTACTACAGTTGAGACGATAAAAGATACTATCAGAATGACAAATGGAGAAATCGATAAATATGTTTATGCTCAAAGATTGGAGAAACGTGCATTTATCGCATCATTTAGTTATTTCGGCGGCGTCACCATGCAAGGAATAATGACATTTGCTCCTGTAATTGGCTATCTGATTGGTAGTTTTATTGGATCAGTTCTAGGAGGATTTGTGTTTGAAGCAAAAGAACGTGTATTTATGTCTATATGTATTAATACAGGGTTTACTTTCTTTGGCTTAGTAGAACAAGATTATGAATTGCCGCCAGAAGTAAAAGACTATCTGGGTTTTGATTCTATGAATATTGAGCAGATGACAATTGAAGAAATGCAATTTGATGATTGCATTCCAGAACAAATGACAATTGAAACCATGAACTTTGAGACAATGGATGTAAAATGGGCAAAGAGAGGTGTTGTTGGGATTCGTAAGATTGGATATATTGCTGTAGATGCATAAAACGGGTTTGTAATTGTTCTATTTCGCCAACCCCTATTAGGTCAACAACATCACAGATGACGTTATCCTTAACAAAAGCGTCCCTTCGGCAATACGTTTTGAACTAAAAATACTCTGAATTTGAATTGACATTTGCTAGAAAATATATATTTTTGCAGCATTAAAATAGATAGAAAGATGGATTTGTTTGAAGAGTATTTAAATAGCTATGCGACCCCATGGATTGATCATTACAAGAATGTTATTAATGGAAAAGAAAAAGCCACTGATGATTTCGAAAAAGAAATAACTGACGCTGCTAAATCTTACAATAAGGTTATAAACGGTGAAAGTGATGAACCTGAAGTAGATTTGGATGAGGCTTTACAGCATATAAAAAAAGCATGTGACTGTCAAAATTGTTCAAAACTGAAAGAAGTTCTATGGGACGCTCCTAATAAACTAGAAGAGTTAATCAAGGAAGAACTTGGGAAGTTAAATGATGGGCCAATCTGAATTCCGCCAAATCTAGCACATGGATGATTATGCGGAACAAAGACGAGTTTTAAACATTAAAAAGTAATATTTTGGAACACTATGTTGATAAAAAACCACGAAGAAAGAAGAGAAATAGTTACTTTAGACGCAACGATAAAGATTCTCAATCTTATCAAACATACTATTAGTTTAACTGAGGCTGATTGGCTAAAAGATGAAATAAAGGATTCAATCAAAGGCTCTTTATTTGATTTTATTGATTTTGTAAGAGATAACAGAATTATCGGTTGGTTAGGAGAATTAAAAGAATTTGGCTATATACAAGAATTTTGTGATGGCAAAATCAATATGGGTATTAAGAGTCTGCAGGAATATCTTGCTGTCATTAAGGATAGTTTGTTCCAGAAAGTAAAACATTAATAGCGAGGAAGTGAAACCCTTCATACAGTTGTTTCCCCGCAATAATTCACTGCATTTCATTGCGCATCGGTGACGGTGCTGTAATTTTGTGGCCATTTTCAATTAAGGCAATGGAAAAGAAAAACATACATCCATTTTGGATGAGACTCAACGGGACTGAAAATAATAAGGCCAAAGCCTTGAAGATTATATCAGGAATGAGGTGTATAAACTTTGCAGCGATGAGGAAATCAAATTGAAGCATTTTTGAAGTCGTTGCCATTTTTCGGAAAATGGGTATTTACACCCGATTGTTACTCGCTGTTTTCCTTGGAAATGTTTCGCCAAAGTTGGTAAAATTTAGCAAGTTTGGCGGAACATTTTCATTTTTTCTTCACTATAATTTACTACATTCTTTTGTGGATTGGTGAGGGTGCGATAGTTTTGCAGCCGTTATCAAAACCAATGCACTATGGAAAGCACATGCGAAAGCACGAAAGTCGAAGTAATCAAGGCGCAAGAAACAGAAAGCGAAAGCAACTTGGGGAAGTATCTGAACAAACGTATTGCTCCCGGACATCTCTATATCGTCGAACAAGCCCCTGACTTGATGGCATCCTGTCTTTGCAACATCAGCAAGCCCATGCTCGTGTTTTCGTCAAAAGCATGTGCCGGTCAACTTCTTATGGAAGCGGCGGAAAGCAAAGGGAATAGTTGCAAGGCGCTAAGTGCATTGGAAAAGAAACTGATTTGGATTGATGACAGCGAGAAACTTATGGCAATCAATCTGTATGCCCGCTGCGAAAAACTGAAAGCGGAGCATGACCTGCAAGTCGTTCTGATAGACGATTACCGATTTCTGGTTGACGACTACTTTCGTGAGATTCCTGATGAACTGAGGCTCACCATGCTCCAAAAACTGGCTGAAAAAATGGGCATCGCCGTGATTGCTCAAAAATGTCCGACAGAAGAAACCAAAGAAGAAGTGACCACGGGCAACACTTCAGAGCCTGTATTCCATAACAAGTGGTGGGAAAATACACCAAAACGCGAACAAAACAATTCACTCTTTGACTATTGGGAAGCGTGAAAAATAAACACCCTGTCAGGATGAAACTTAACTATTAGCCCAAAGCCTCGAAGACTACATCAGAAACGAGGTGTATAAGCTTTGCGGGGATGAGGAAATCAGAATAAAGTGATACAGATTTCCTCGTCGTTTTTCATAAAATATGGAATCACTATTCTTTACTATAATTTACTACATTCCATTGTGCATCTGTGGCTGTGCTGTAGTTTTGCGGCATCAATCAAATCGCAAACGCTATGCAAGCACTGGAAAAATCACGGAAAACACTTGACGAATGTTCCGAGTACTTCGACAAAATTATCCTCCCTGCTTTTGAAAAAGCCGACAGATCGGTTTCGAAATATGGTTTCAGCTCCTATTTCGAAATGGCCGCTACAATGATGGAAAAGGCCAAGACCATCATTCGCGCCTGTAAAAGCATCAAAGCTCAATCCACAATAGAAGAAGAAATCGAGGACATGGACGATCTGTTGGAAGTCTATGAGCCAATGGTGAACGATATGCTTCCAAACATTCAGAATGCCCTGGTGGATGCTCTTCCAATAGAGATTCACAATGACCGTGCAAGTGGCGTTGAGTTATACGATGATTTGAATAGCGTCAATGGTCTAATGCGGCTGATGACGGTATAATAGAACTTTGTTTAACCATAAATACGGATTTACAATGAGTAGATTTTTCTTCATTGATTATCTCGTCTCGTTCTTCATCCTTCTCGCCATCGATGCGCCTGGGTGGGCTTGGGTCATCTATGCCGTCAGTGCAGTGGTTTGGTTCGTGATATGGAGTTTGTGCGATATTGGGGCAAACGGGAAAGCAACTGATACCTCAAAACCGGATCAACCATGAAAAACAAGCATCCCGTTTGGACGAAGCTTGACTGGCGTGGTTGCCGACCGCTCACACTTCGCGAACTTATCTTGAAAAGCAACTTCGACACCATGATGGATATTATCATTGACTTCGATCCCAAAATGAGTAACCAAGGCGGGGCATTTCTGAGGGCCGTCCATTGCATCAGAGATATGAAGGTAAAGGCAAATAGCGAGGATTACTTTTTGGCGAAATACGACCATCAGTATAACGTGCCTTATATCGGCGTTCTGGAGGGAATACGCTGGAGCGAGTATTTGGGTTATCAAGTGAAACGGGACAAAGACCTGCATTGCAATGATACCGTGCTGGCTGCCCATTGTTTTTGGCATCTTACTTTCTACGGCTACACCCCCGAAGAACAGCGGGCTAATTTCGACCGACAGAACGAGGAACTTGAAAGAGAACGCAGAAACGATGAAATCTATTTGGCCGACGACATCTATACTGACGAGGAAATCAAGGAATCTGCTCGGCTTGGCTTTTCAAGGGTGAGGGATGAAGTGTTGGAAAGGTTGTTCACTCCTGAAGAAATCGCCGAAATCAAGAAAATCCACAAGAAAAGACTGGATGAAGAAAACGCAAGGTTTGATGCGGCAGACGAGGAGGAAAAGAACCAAAAGGAGCAAGAGGCTGCAATGCGTTTGGAAATGAGGAAGAAGGCGGAACAAGAGAAAAGGGAGAAATGGTATCGCAAACAACGTAGAAAAAGACAACAACACAAACCTAAAAAGAAACGTCATGGAAAGCACAATTGAAAAAATGGAAAACGGATCAATCTGGTCTTCAATCTGGGACTGGCTTAAAGGACTGTTCAAAAAACGCGAGGAAGAAAAAGCGCTACATTACTCGGTGGGATTTCCCAGAAGATGCTCCTTTGACGGAAGTGATCTATTATTTCCCAATGAAATGTCCTAAATGCGGGAATTGGGCGACAACACCCAAGAACTATTGGTATATGGGACAACTCCATACGGAAAAGCCCAATATGAAATTGACAACACAACAAAAACAATAGTGGAATGAAAAAGAAAACCAAGGCAGCGGAAATTTGGGACGGGCTTGGCCTTGCATTGGGTGTTATCTATTTCATGCCAGCGATGCTTTGGGAAAGTGTCTCTGACTGGCTGAACAGGAAAAATAAAGCGAAGGAACCCAAACCGGAACCTGTCAAGTTTGTCTGCTCTGAATGCGGAGAAATCTTCACCCCGGAGAACAAGGAAAAAGCAGTGCAAGGAAGCGATGGATTCTCCTATTATGAGCCAATAGAGTGTCCAAAATGCCACGGAATGAGAACCAGCCCAGAGGGTGCGGACATCAGCGTGTATGAAAAGATTTGGGACATGGATGAATTGTGGACATTCATACAGGATATGGAGCATGATTGGGATTATAGGCGTTCTACCGTAGACAATGGATTGAGAGAATACAGATGCACGGAGTGCGGCACCGTTTTCAAGGCACGTGACATTGGGCGTAGTTCGTGGCAAGATCGGTTTCGGTCGAAAAATCCTTTTCCGTCAAGGTGTCCCAATTGCCATCAAATGAAAACTTTACCCGTTGACGAAAATAACATTGAAATCTACAAACCACTCTGGACGATGCTGGAGCTGGCAGAACAAACGAAAGAAGCAAGGAAAATGAAAAAACTATTGGAGAGAGTAGCTTTTGTTTTTTGATTTTGAAATCTGTTTGATGCGTCGGGGGTCAACATGGTATCCGTCAGGAACGCCGTTGAGGATTGAATAATTGTCGGTTTGAATTATTCTGGAAAAGCGACTATTATTGTCTTGCAACGCTTCTGTTTTCCCCAGAACTTGTGTAATTTTGCAACCCCATGAAGAAGAAAGAAGATGCATATTTGGAGCTGTTCCCCCAACTGACACAACAGGAATTTCACTTGCTGTGTTATATTGCCTATCGTGGAGAGACAAACATATATGACAGAAGCAACGGGATTTATTGTAAAAAGTTCCAAATCAGAGCCCAACAATACAGAACCATAATCCAAAAGTTGACGGAAGTGGGGCTGTTGCAACAAGCAACGTTTGTCCATCCTAAACAACATCTGAAAATTTTGCTTTGCCTTTTAAAGCATTATCCTTCATGGGTGAAGGAGTTCAACGGGGTAAGGACGAGTTCTGCGGAATATCTTTGGGATTTGGCGAAGCATTTGGAAAAGGACGATTTTTCAGGAGCTGCCAAACTTGTCCGGCCCTACGTCAATGTAGGCCAAAAGCAGTTCAACTTGCTCCGTTACATTCAAGAACAAGTGGTTAACGATGCCCGCTATATGGGCTTGCTTAACGATGACGAGTTGCTTGAAATGGTGGACGATACATTAAGCGAACTTTTCGCCAACGATGAATTGGGCGACGACTTCCTGATTCCTTTTTCAGAGGCCATTCCGGACAAAAGCAAGCATCGCCGCGAGATTATGGATGAAATTGCCGCCTACCGTTATTTCCTGTACGGAACGGATGCGAAAAAAACGGGAAAGCCAACGATGTGGTCGATGGCAACAGAGGCCTTGAGAATGGAGTATCGAGGGAATTTGGACGATGCTTTCGCCCAGTTTACAGATGCCTTGAAACTGTTGAAAAAGCAAAACGCTTTCCCTTCACCCATATTCAATTATGCCTTTGGAATCCTGCTTTACCGACTGAAAAACAAGTACAAAGACAGCGAACTCTACCAACAGTGGTACGACAAATTCCGCCAATCGAGCCGCATCCGTTTCAATGTGGAAAACACTGGTTTGAGTACCCTTTTGGAATATACAGACTTCGACATTGAGACCGTGCAAGGCAGTGTTCGCAAGAAGATGGATACGCTTACCGATTTCCACAAGGACTCCTTGTCACACACTTGGAAATTTCTCGTTTTTGATTTCTATGGAATAAACACAGGGACACGAAACAAGCCTTTGCATTCGGCAAAGATATTGCAGCATGAATTGTCCATCGGTCAGCCCATAGGCTCTACGGCGAAGAAACAACTGCAAGAACTATACGGAGGACAGCCATTGATTAGCACGATTCGGAAGAAGTCTGCCTGGGAGGTGATGCTCAACGACATTAGCGACCGCCTTGGACAGACACAACCCGAGCAAGTGAAACGTGTGGCGTATTATGTTGAAGGAAAAGAATTGCAGGCCGTAGTGGAACAAGTACAAAAGGAAGATGGCACGTGGCGCGATGGGCAGTTGCTTTCCCTCTCCCAAATGGCTGAATCGGGCTACGATAGTATGGATGGTGCGGACATGGCCATTGCCATGCGGTTGGATAAGTTACATCCTGCCCTGAGTGCCGTCGATGTGTTGGTACCGCAATTGGTCGGGACAGACCGCCTGATGAACGGCCATCATTTTGACGGAAAGGGTGTTCCTGTCACCATCAACGAGGAAAAGCCATACCTCGAATTTCGGGGCGCGGGAGCATTCATCGAAATTCGGTCTAATGTCGCCTTGGACGCGACGGGGAAAGTGCCTCACCATAGCGTTCGGTACGAGCCGGAGGGGTGTTATACCCTCATCACAACCAATGCCTTGCAACGCGATGTGTTGAAACGGTTCTTGCAGATGAAACGCTTCCCGTCGTCGGCACTGATGAGCCTGCGGCGTACCATCGAAAGCTTGCACGGCATGATAGAAGTCCGCGAGAACCTTCTTGACGCAATAGAGGAACCTGCCATGGAAAGCTCGGGAACCTTAGCCGTGAGGATTGTCCCCAACAAGACGGATTACAGTGTCAGTGTCATGGCCACCGCCTTGCCAGATGGAACAGCCCGACTCATTCCCGCCGAGGGCGATGAAACCGTTTATGACGAGGTGGATGGCCTCACGCATTGTGTCCGTCGCAACTTGAGCCTTGAGTTGTCCAATTACAAGCAACTTGCTGACTTTTTGGAAACTAACGCAAAGGCAGAGTCCATCAACTACACGGACTTCAAGGTGTGGTCGTCGGAAGGATTGCTTTGGTTGCTCGCCTTCGTTTTTGACCATCAAAACCAATTTTTTGTGGAATGGCCGGAAGGCAAAGTGCTGAAATTCAAGGGCGATGTGAAGGCATCGAGCATCAATATTTGGGTGAACAGCGATGAGGAATGGTTTACTGTGGTGGGCGAGGTCAAGATGGCGGGCAAAACTTATTCGCTCCAAGAGCTGATTGCGATGTGCAGCACAAGCGAAATCAAGGGCTTTGTCAAACTCAACGACGAAGAATATGTGCGCATGAGCGAAACGCTGAAAAAGCACATTGCCGCGATGAACGCCCTCCCTTCCAAGGGCGGCAAGGCCCGGAGCGTTTCGAAATACCAAGTGGGGGCTTTGGCCAACATGATAGAAGGCCTCAACGCCCACACCGACGGCGGCTATGCCGAATTCAAGGAAAAAACCAAGGCAGCCTACGCCTTGAACCCTGAGGCATGACAGCCACATTGCGTGATTATCAGAAAGAAGGTTTCCGCTGGATGTGCCGCTTGGACGCATGGGGCGCAGGGTCTTGTTTGGCCGACGACATGGGGTTGGGCAAGACCCTTCAAGCCTTGACCTTCCTTACCTACAAAGCCGACAAAGGCCCTTCGTTGGTGGTCATGCCGAAATCCGTCATCTTGAACTGGGCTTCGGAGGCGGAACGGTTTGCCCCGAAACTCAATATCATTGTGCTGAACAAGGTCGCCAAAAGGCAATCCGTCATCCACAATGCTAAGGAATACGATGTGTTGCTCTGCACTTACGGCCTGCTGACCACGGAATATTCCGCTTTGACGAGAAAGGAATGGAATGTGATCTGCTTGGACGAGGCGCATCAGATAAAGAACCGCCAGACTATTGCCTCACAAACAGCGATGGAACTGAAAGCCAAAAGCCGTATCATGATGACAGGTACGCCTTTACAGAATAACCTTGCCGAACTTTGGAATTTGTTCCAGTTTCTCAATCCGGGACTGCTTGGCCCTTGGGCGCGGTTTCGCGACAACTTCATCATCCCGCCTTTGGACAAGCGCCATCTGATGCTGCTGAAAGACCTCACCACACCGTTCATCTTGCGGCGCACCAAGAAGGAAGTGCTGACCGAACTCCCCGAAAAAAACGTGGACAAGTACTTGGTCGAGCTGAACGACGAGGAGCGGAAAGTGTATGAGGAGATGCGGCGATTGGCCGAAGTGAAGTTCAAGAGGCATAAGTCGAAGAAAGAACGCGAGGAAGCCAAGACTTTGGACATCAACTTCTTCGCCGAACTGATGAAACTTCGCGAGGCTGCCTGTGACATGCGGCTGGTGCATGAGAAATGGGCAGAGCCGTCGTCCAAGACCGTCACTTTGATGGAACTTCTTGAATCCATTACCGAAAATCCTGAAAACAATGTTTTGGTTTTCAGTCAGTTTACCAGCTATTTGGAAATGATCAAACCCGAACTGAAGAAACGGGAATGGGACTTCCTATATCTCGACGGCCAAACCCCGATGGAGAAGCGGCAAAATATGGTGGACCAGTTTCAGAAAGGCCAGTGCAGACTCTTTCTATCTAGCTTGAAAGCAGGAGGTTTGGGTATCAACCTGACTGCGGCCAACTATGTCATTTTGCTCGACCCTTGGTGGAATCCAGCCATTGAAAATCAGGCAATGGATCGCACCCATCGATTGGGCCAAAAACGGGTGGTGACGGTAATCCGGCTAGTCAGCAGCCAAACAATTGATGAGAAGATTCTGACCCTCCACGAAAAAAAGCAAGACCTGTCGGACAGCATCCTCGACGGCACGGGCGAAAGCTACAAACTCAGTTACGAGGACATTTTGGATATGGTGGCACCCTTCTAAAAACTTGACATTTGAATGGGAATACCGCTATGGAGAAGTGGTAAGTACCAAAATCTTATAAAAGCAGAAAACTAATACACAACTCTTCCCCTCCATCAAAGCCATGCCTGTTCAGTTATCATTGAGCATAACTTCAGGGAAATCCCTTTTCAACGCATTGATTTTCTGTTCTTTCTGCGACTCAAACTTTTTGTACGCCTCGCTTTCGGGGAAAACGGGCTTGTGTTGAAGCATTTGTTTCAGTTCTGCGGCGGCTTTCATGGCAAGTTTTTCACTTGGATTAATGGCGAAATCGGCGAAGCGTTCCCAGATGTAGCGCACGGCTTGCTCGGTGGGGTGAATCATGTCTTCCTTGTAGAAGCGGTAGTCGCGCAGCTCGTCCAAAAGGATTTCGTAGGCGGGGAAATAATGCGCGTTGCCGAATTTTTGGCAAACCTCATCGACGGCCAACAGCAAGGCGGCCTTGCTGAGTTGGTTCTCGTGTAAGCCGTCCTTCAAATGGCGCAAAGGCGATACGGTGAAGATGAAGTGCTTGTCGGGGTTGGCTTTGAGAATGTCAGACAGCACCGTAACAGTTTGCGGCGCATAGCAGAAGAGCCTGTCAAAGCGCGAGGAAGGCAGCTTGTGGCAATTGCCAACCACTTCAAGCGTGTCGGTGCGCCGAAACATCCACGAGGTGCCCAAACTGACCATCACCCATTTGGCCGTCAAAAAATGCGTGTGAGCCTCTTTTAGGCTCCGATTGACCGTTTCCAAGAGTTCAGCTTCCGATGGCCTCCAAAACGCCGTATTATGGTCAAAAGTGCAATAAAACTCATCGTTGCCTGTCCTGAAGACCTCTTCGTGGGTATAAGGCTTCCCCGTTCCCAACCGATGAATGGCTCCCGCGATGCTGAAAGGATTGTAGAGCACCCCGAAAGGATTCACCATCGCATTGAAGCCCATGCTACGGCAAATGCCGCCCACTTCGTCGGCGAAGCAGGATCCCAAAAAGAGCAAACCGTCGCCGTAGCGAATGGTTTGGTTTAGGGGTTTGATGTTTACTTGTGTTTGTAATAGCATGGGTCTTATCACGCCCTCCCCCCCCCCCGACCCCTCTCCAAAGGGAGAGGGGTCGGGGGGTGAGGCCAATCTGCGCCATACCAATTGCGCTATTTATTAGACATTAAATATCTTTCCACCTCAATCCCAGCCATGGCACCCGTGCCGGCGGCCACGATGGCCTGACGATAGGTGCGGTCTTGGCAGTCGCCGCAAGCGAAGATGCCTTCCACGTTGGTGGCCGTCGATTTCGGCTTGGTGATGATGTAGCCTTCCTCGTCCATGTCCAAAACGCTCTTGAACGGCGCAGTGTTGGGCGTGTGGCCGATGGCCACAAAGAAGCCGTCCACATTAATGGTGCGTTCTTCCTTGGTGTCGCTGTGATAGAGCACGGCACCCTTCAATTTCTTCATGAAGCCTTGCTGCTCGCCGAAGAGTTCCTTGGTTTGGTGTTTCCACAACACCTCGATGTTGGGCGTGTTCAAAACGCGGTGCTGCATGGCCTTGGAAGCGCGAAGCACGTCGCGGCGGACGATGAGATAAACCTTGTTGCAGAGTTTGGCCAAATAGGTGGCATCTTCGCAGGCTGTGTCGCCGCCGCCCACCACTGCCACGTCCTTGCCTTTATAAAAGAAACCGTCGCAGGTGGCACAAGCCGACACGCCGCCGCCCTTGAATTCCTCCTCGGAAGGCAAGCCAAGATAGCGCGCTGCTGCACCCGTGGAAACGATGATGCTGTCGGCCAAAAGTTCGCCGTCGTATTCCGTCGTTACCTTGAAGGGACGCTGGCTGACATCGATGCTCGTTACTTCGCCTTCGCGGATTTCCGCACCGAAGCGCAAGGCCTGCTGACGGATTTCCTCCATCATTTCAGGGCCGGTGATGCCATTCGGATAGCCCGGAAAATTCTCAATTTCGGTGGTTTGGGTGAGCTGACCTCCAGGTTGCATACCTTCGTAGATGACGGTTTTTACATCGGCACGACCCGTATAAATAGCTGCAGTATAGCCTGCCGGACCCGATCCAATAATCAGACATTCAATATGTTCCATTTTATTCAGTTAAAAGTTTGAAGTTAATAGTTTAAAGTTATTTTGTGCAAAGGTAACTTTTTTTTCGGAAAGTTGAACAACAATTCAAAAAACATTCGTATCTTTGCAGCCGCAATTCGAAAGATTGCACATGCAATCGGGGTGTGGTGCAGTTGGCTAGCATTCTTGCATGGGGTGCAAGCGGTCGCCCGTTCGAGTCGGGCCACTCCGACAAAAAAGCAGCAGAAATCTGCTGCTTTTTTTGTTTGTGTGGTTGTAGGGCTGTCTTATCAGGGCAGCCTTACAGCGACACAAACATCGGCTGACACAATGTGTCAGCCCTACAAATGGCGCATAAAAAAAGGACACCCCTAAAGGATGTCCTTCTCATTAAGAATTTTCGACAAATTAATACTCCCAGAGGCTCTGTTCGAAGTCGAACATCTCGTTCTTGATGCGCTCCGATTCGTAGAGCGCGTCAATATTGAAGGCGTAGGAGTTGATGTAGCGGTCATAAACGTTCTCTTCCTTGACGATGTAGCTGTCGAAGATGCGCTTTTGCAGCACTTCATCGTAGGTGAGGCGTTGAGCCGCGTTGTTGCGGTTGAATGCAAAGGCTTTGGCGAAAACATCGCGTGAGTCTTCGTAAGGCACCCAGCACACTTGGGAGAGTCCGCCGTCGTCATCAACGACGATGGGACCAAGGGCGATGATGCGCACAAGGAACTGCGACAGTTTCTTGTCGAAATACCAGTCTTCCTTGATTCTGAGGCGCATCACGTTGAGCATACGGTCCTTAAAGGCGATTTCATTAGGCACTTCCGTACCCAATTCCTCGTTCCAGATGACCGGCGGGTCGCCAATTTTCGAGTTCTCCTTCTCGAAGTCGGCCAAGGTCAGTGGAGTCACCATGTCGTCGATATTGTTTTCAACGCGGTAGGGCGTGATGTCGCCGCTCATGATGCCGTCGTAGATGACGGTGATGAGGTTTCTCCAGTCCTCGGTCGGATTAATCGGGTAGTAGAACACTTGATTGATCTTCTGGCGGAAATCGATCTCCCTAATCACCGTTTTCTTCCACATAACGGTTGACTCGTCAATGACGGGAAGCGGCGAGGCTTTCTTCTCATTAATGATTTCTTGCCTGTTGGAGAGGATGCTGTTCTTCGGCGGCTTGATGTCGGTTGTCTGGGCGTTGAGGCTCAGGCTGCCGAGCAGGGCCGCGAGGGTCAGCATGGAAACAAGTGTCTTCTTCATCTTAACTAGGTTTTTTTGTTGTTCAATTACTTGATTTCAACACCGATGGGTGTTTCCAAGGTCTTCACTTTTCCGTCGTTACCGCGCACTTGGATGGCGGTGAATTGGAACATGTCGCCGACATTGGAGCCGCTGATGGCGCTCTTGATTTCTTCGGTGAAATGACCGCTGCCAGCCTTGGCTTCCTTGGTGGTACCGGCCTTGGTCTTGTAGCGGAAGGTGTAGCCAACCACGTCATACTTGACGCCTTCGAAGTCGAAATCCTTCATCTCGGCAATCACGCCGCCGGCGCTGAGGAGAGCGCTCTTCGTCACTTGGCCGTTCACCACGTTGCGGATGAGGGCAGTGGGCTTAGGCAGGTCTTTCACGCGGAACTTCATGCTGCCGAGGCTTGAGCCGCCAGAGCTGACGCTGATGGTCACCTCGTCGGCAGCACCAGGAAGCAGGTTGTAGGTACCATTGCCTGTGCGGGTCAAGGTGCCGCTGCTGGCCGAAGCACTGATTTCGCCGCCAACGCCGCCGCCAACCGCAATCGGGTTGTTGATACCGCGATAGACCACGTTCATCTTGGTGGCCGAAACGCTCACCGCAGGCGGAGCCACGACGAAGCTGTTTTCAAACGGGAAGTCTTTCATCTCGCCAGTCTTGGGATCGGGCATCTTGATGTAACCCGTGTAGCGGTGCTGACCCACGCCGCAGTTGAAGTCGAGGTTGATGACACCTTGGCCGTCGCTGACATATTCCCTTTCGGCACCACCGTCCAACTTGACGTAGGCTTTCGTTTGGGTGTTCTGCCAAGCGGTAACCATGGCTTGAGCCTTGTAGGTTTGGCCGGAGAGGAGATAGCCACTCTCGGCGAAGACCTTGGCACCGATTTCGTCAAACTTATAGTCGGCAGCGTGGATGTTGGTCATCAGTTGCGAAACGGCGTTCAACTCGGCGGTTTGGGCTTCAGAGATAATCTTGTTGAGCAGGGTTACGTCGGCAACAAGCACCGTGTGGTGGAAGTTGCGGTATTCCCAGCCCTTTTGGATGGCATCCATGGCGGTGGGAGCATAATCGACCTTGGCGGCATAATACTCGCCTTCGCCCGGGAGGCGCTTCAGTGCGCTTTCCCCGACACCAGTTTGCTCCATGACGAATTGCTTCGGTCCATAGATGCTGTCGGTAATCAAGCCGATTTCGTGGATGTGATCGACACCCATGGCCTTGACGACTTCTCTACGGAAGCGGCGAATCTTTTCGGAAAGCTCGAAAGCCTTGCCGTTGCCTTCGGGGTCGCCCATCATGTAGGCGGTCGGCTTGTTGTAGTTGTCTCTCGACGATACCTTGGCGGTATTGATGTCGTAGATCTTGCGCCCGTTGCGAAGCGTGTCGGTTGATTTCAGCAAGCCCTTATCGATGGCCATTTGGGCAGCTTCTTGGGGCGTGTTGGCTTTTGCGCACTCGATACGCTTCACCAAATCCCATTTCAGAGCCTCGATGTAGTTGATGAGGTCGTCGGCTTCCTTCTTGAGGTTTTGGGCTTCTTCCCAATACGGCCCGGCCTTTTCCGGTTCCTTGGAATACTGTTCTATTTCTGGTCAATCTGATTCGAGAGTGTGATGTTGGTGGTCTGAACACCGCTGTTCACCGTGTCGAAGGCATCGAGGATGTCTTTCGAAACGTTCATGGCTAACAAGGCAGTATAGACCAGGTACATCATACCGATCATTTTCTGTCTTGGGGTTTCTTTTGCGCCTGACATAGTTCTTACTCCTTTTTTATATTATACAATCGGTTCGAGTAGAATTATGCCTTGATGTTCATTGCTGACAACATTCCACCATAGACGTTGTTCAAAGCGGAGAGGCGCTGCGACAACTGGGTCAGCTGTTGGTTGAGCTGTCCGGCGTTCTGTGATGAAGCGGTGAGATTGTCCATGTATTGGTTCATAGTTTCGGTCAGCTTCTTGCTAGCGGCAGAGGTTTGCTCGGCACCTTGCAGTTGCAGCTCGTAGATCGAGTTGAGCGATTGCATGCTGGAGGCCACCTTCTTGATGGTGTTGGCATCCAAAGCGCTGAAATCGAGCTTGCCCAAGGAGTCGGACAGCTTCTGGTTGGTTTCGACATAGGCCGAGGAGAAGTCGGAGATGGACTTCGTGGCGCGGTCCATGGCGTTGGCGTAGTTGGTGGTGGCAGCCATCGCGTTGCTGATGTCGGCCATCTGTCCAGCGTTTTGAGCCAGTTTGTCAAGTCCTTTGCCTATCTTTTGGAACGTTTCTTCGCTGACGTTCATCTTTTCGAACATCTTGCTCAGCATGGCGTCTTCCGCGCTGGAGGGAACGCTCTTGCCGCCGCCGCCGGTGGTGGCAAATTGGGTTCTCGTCTGACCGTCCCAGTCTTCTTCGAGTTCAACGAAGACGTTGTCCCATGCATATTCCACATGTTGAGGCTCGAAGGCCGACATGAAGAAGATGATGGCTTCGATACCTAAACCGAGAGCCAACATGAAGTCGGCACCAGGGATGTGGGTCAGTTTGAAGTAAGCACCAACCATAACCACTGCAGCACCCCAACCATAGAGGTAGCCCATAAAGGTTTTGTACTTCTTCGATGCGAGGAATTTCTTGAATCCGCTAAGTTCTTTTTTTGCCATGACAATTTAATTTTTAATGTTGTTAATTTTGTTATTTTAATTTGTTGATTTTCTTTTGTTTATCTATAAACCCTAGACATTCTCGGGTTGTCGCCCTTGTTGCGGCCAAGGTAAGGTTGGATGCAGCGGAAGCCAGTGAAGCAGTTGGCCGAATCCTGATATTGCCAGTCGCGGGTGGTAACTTGCAGGTAGTAGGAAACATCTTTCCACGAGCCGCCGCGCACCACTTTGCGCTTCATGACCGGCGGGTCGTCGGCCTTGGCGTTGTAGGTGTAGTTGGGGTTCATGTCCCAAGTGAAGTTGTAAGAGTTGGGGTCGTAGGCGGTGTTGGTCCATTCGGCCACGTTGCCGGCCATGTCGTAAAGGCCCCAGCCGTTGGGCGGGTAGCAGCCCACCACGAGGGTGCGCAGGCCGCCGTCGGCGAGGTAGTTACCCCTTCTCGGCTTGAAGTTGGCCATGAAGCAGCCTTTGGCATTGCTGGCGTTGGGGCCGCCCCACGGGTAAGGATTGAGCATCTTGCCGCCACGGGCTGCCCATTCCCATTCGGTTTCGGTGGGCAGGCGGAACTCCGACACGTCGACATCTTTCTTCGAGCGCATGTAGGCGTTGAGCAGCTCGGTGCGCCACACGCAGAAGGCGCGAGCTTGCTGCCATGTGACACCCACCACCGGATAGTTGTCGTAGGCTGGATGCCAGAAATATTTCTCCGTCATCGGGTCGTTGAACGAATAGGCGTAGTCGTGAATCCAGCAGAGCGTATCGGGGTAAACGTTAATCACTTCGGCGCGAGCATACACCGAACGGTCGCTGTAGCCTTGCTTACGGTTCGACCAAGCGCCCTTGCGGTCCACGTTGATGCCAGCATCGGCTTCACCTAGCGAATAGTCGTTTTCGACGAGTTTGCCGTCAGCAAAGTCTTTCTTCGCGGCGGCCACCATGTCGAACCAATAATAGGAATAGTAAAGTTTTCTTGTGTCGATTTCCTTTCTACGGAAATAGCGCTCATGCTCGGGCAGGAACATAGGCTCGAGTGTTTCGCGCACATCCTGTTCCTTGCTGTCCCAATCCAGCTTTTCCTTCCAGTTGAGCCTAGGCGGGTCATACACTTCGCCTGATTTGCTCTCGGTGATGGCATACCTGTCGGGGAAGTTGTCGGCAAGCAGCTTTCTTGCAATGGAGTCTCTGACCCAATACACAAATTGGCGGTACTCGTTGTTGGTGATTTCGGTCTCGTCCATGAAGAAGGCCGACACGGAAACCGTTTTCGGCTCGTTGAGGTAGGACGAGGTGATGTCTTCGCCGCCAACGCCCATGGTGAAGTTTCCTTGCGGAACGAAAACCATGCCGTAGGGGTCAGGCTGGTTGAATGTCTTGTTGGATTTTCTGACACCTACCAGCTCTCCTTGATTTGAATTGCCGCATGCCGTAAACAGCAAAGCGAGCGAAAATACAAACAATAGTTTCTTCATCTTCTTATGTATTACTCAATTTTATCCGTTTTTTGTATGGTCGTTTGTTCTAAAAAACCGCCAAAAATAGTAAATATTTTGTTTTACTCAGTGATTTTTTTTATTTTTATTCAATTTTATTGTCTAAAACGCCTGATTACAAGGGTGAATTTTTTTTTGGTTGATTACAAATATCTGACGCTTCTATAGTCTCTCGGGGTGCGGTCGAGGTCGAGTTTGAAGCAATAACTCAACGCGATTTCATGCGACCCAGGAATACCGAGGCCCATGGTATTGATGTCGTATGCATAGGTAACAGCGATGTCCTTGATGACCAATCCGGCCATTATGCCGATGGATTCTTGTGGACGATAATTTACGCCGAGGGTGAACAAGTTGTTGTAAATCACCTTGGCGTTGGCATTAATTTGGGTGGAGGCAATGTCTGACATGACGCTCACAGAGGGGACAAAGGTGAACGCGGGCATATCCTCGAAACGGAAAGGCCAGCCTGCCACGGCGTAGAAAGTGCGGTCGGTGATGAAACTGGCGCTGCTTTCGGCTTGGTCGTTAAGGGCTTTGCTCATCGTTTCGAGCACATTGACCACCGACACGCCGAAATAAATCGATTCGGGCATTTGCCAAAACAGGCCCACGTTGAAATCGAACAACATGGCGCTCGACTCGCCCAAACCCGACAAAATGGGGTCGCCTTCGGCATTGGGTTTCAATTGTGCAAAATCGGTGCTTCGGTTGAGCAAAGTGCCTGCAACGCCAATACCCAGTGACGAGCCGCCCAAGTCGAGGTGATAGGAATAGCCCAAACCGACATTGATGTTGTTCTCGAAGCCCAGTTTGTCCTGCAAGATGGAGAACCCTATGCCACCGTTGAGTGCAGGGATGGGCATGTCGCCCGTCAGCAGGAAAGTTTGGGGTGCCACCTCGTTGCCGTCGTTATCGAGGAAGCCTGCCCATTGTTGGCGGTAAAGCCCCAAAAGATTCACCCCTTCGCTCAAGCCCGCATAGCCCGCATTGATGTAGGAATACGAATTGGCATGGTTGGTGAAAATGGGAACTTGCTGTCCTTTCGCTGCTAAAGTTGCAAAAGCAAGGACGAAAAGTAGCGCAATATGTGTGGTTTTCCTCTTCAATTTCAACATAGCTTGTCTGATTGAAACCGCTAAAATACGGATTTAGTATTTATCTCGTCAAATTAATTTTTTCTCAACACCGTTATTTATCTGATTTTCAGTTGTATAAATAATTTCAACTTTTTTTTACCTAAACAATCTTATGACATCATTGCCGTTGGCGAAGAGCACCAAGGCCAGCACCAAGACAAGACCCACCGTTTCGGCCACTTGCATAAATTTGTCGGAAGGTTTGCGGCGGGTGATGATTTCTATCAGCAGGAACAGGATGTGACCGCCGTCCAAAGCTGGAATGGGCAGGATGTTCATCACCGCAAGAGCGATGGACAAGAAAGCCGTCATGCGCCAGAAGATGCTCCATATCCAAGTTTCGGGGAAGATCTTGCCGATGCTGATGAAGCCGCCCACGCTTTCGTAAGCCTTGGTCTTGGGGCTAAAGATGAGCTTCACCTGTTTCCAATAGTCGGACAGGCCATCGAAGGTCTTGGAGAAGCCGGCGGGAATGGCCTCGAAGAAGGTGTATTCCTTGGTTTCCATATTATAATAGGTGGAGATGGGCGCCAAATAGGCACCTATAACGCCTTCCTCGCCGAGGTGCATGGCCAAGGCCAGCGTGTCGAAGTCGCGGATGACGTGTACGTCAATATCCTGGTTTTTGTATTGCTTGATGCTTTTTACAAAATCCTGATAATAAGGCGTTTGTTTGTCGTTGATACCAATAATGATGTCGCCCACGGCCAATCCTCCAGCTTCGGCGGCGCTGTTGGGAGCCACGTCGGCCACCATGAAAGGCATACGGAAAGAGATGAAATTGGCATCTTGCTTGGCGAGCAGTTTGGTGAGCGCGTCGTCGGGCAGGGTGACCGTGAGGGCTTGTCCGTCGCGTTCCACGGTGATGGTCTTGGCCTTTTCAAGAATGATTTGCATGGGGATTTCCGAGAAGTTCTCGATGTATTCGCCATCGATGGCCAAAATCTTGTCGCCGTCGCGAAGGCCAAACTCGTAGGCCAGGCTATCAACGCAGATACCGTATTTGTTGACTTCGGCGGTGGGCAGGTATTGCTCGCCGTATTTGGATAGCAGTCCGATATAGATCAAGAAGGCCAACATGACATTCATGAACACGCCGCCGATCATGATGATGAAGCGCTGCCATGCGGGTTTGCTACGGAACTCCCAGGGCTGGACGGGCTGTTGCAGCTGCGACTTGTCCATCGACTCATCCACCATGCCGGCAATCTTGTTATAGCCGCCGAGCGGGAACCATCCTATGCCGTATTCGGTGCTGTCGCTGCGGCGCCAATCGTCTTCGGGCAGTCCATTCAGGTCGATAGGTTCATATTTGGTCTGTTTCTTTCCTGCGGCATCCTTGTATTCGATAGCGGTGTATTTTTCCTGAACGTTCTTCGAGAAGAATTTGAAACGCCATTTGCCGTTCACCTTTTTGCAACGGAATAATGAGAAGCCCCAATCGAAGAAGAGGTAGAACTTCTCGACGCGGGTCTTGAAGGCTTTGGCGGCGAGGAAATGGCCCAGTTCGTGGACAAAAATCAGGATGGAAAGAGCCAAAAAGAATTGGAGTACTTTGACTAAAATGACCATGTTTTTGTTTGTTTATGGTTTAAAAAAGCGTGCAAAGATAAGCAATTTTCATTGCCGAAAGCATTATTTTTCAATCATCACGTATTCGGCGGGGTTCACCGACACGCCATTGTGCCACAACTCAAAGTGAAGGTAAGGTTGCTCATCGGACTTGCCCGACTTGCCCAAAATGGCGATGGCTTCGCCTGATTTCACGAAGTCGCCTTCCTTTTTCAGCAAGGTGGCATTGTGCCTGTAGGTAGAAAAATAGCCGTCTTCATGCTGTATGCCAATGCAATAGTTAAACTCGAAGCTCCAAGTGGAAAACACCACCGTGCCGTCGTAGGTGGCTTTGATGACTTGGCTCCCGCCCGAAACGATGTCGATGCCAAAATGGCCGTTGCTGGGATCGTAGGCGCGGAAGAGGCTACCGTCGATGGGAGCAAGAAAGTTTTTGGCTTGCCGTTTGGCTTGGGCAGCGGGATTGTCGCCGAAGAGATTGTATTGGCTTTGGGCTTCAAACTCGGCTCTGAGCAGGCTGTCTTGCACCGATTTTTTCAGTGTGATGGTGTCGGTAACCGAGTGAGGTAGCGGTTCGTAGATATTGTATCTTTCGGTGCTGTCGGATTCAAAATCGTAGCCTTCCACAATGCGTTTGAGGTTCTCGAAATAGATGTCCTTCTTTTGCATTTCCCGATGGATGGAATCGGCGCGAAGGTTAAGCTCATACACTTCACGGTTTAGATCAGTGTCGGCATAACCGGGGATGTATTCGCGCAAGGGCGTGAAAGCGATGATGAACGTATTGATAACGATGAGCAGCAATGCCAATCCGATGATGACGAGGATGAGATTGAGCAGGTTCAGCTTGAAACCCAGGATTTCCTTTTTCGTTTCGTCGTGACGCATCAAGAAATCGTAACTTCGGTTCAACTTCTTGAACGAGAGGTTGCGGAGGACGAGTTTCTTCTTCGTTGTTTTTTGGGGTGATTCAGGCATTTTGTTCGCTATCTATTAATTAATTGGCCTGCAAAAATAGAAAAAAAATGCGACATACACGAAAAAAAGGCCGACCACAAACATGGTCAGCCTTTCTACTCGTTTCCACATGAGTTGGATTACATCATCCCGTCCATTCCGCCGCCCATCGGCATCGGAGGTGTGGGAGGCGTAGGCTCCTTGTGGTTGCTGATGACGCACTCGGTGGTCAGCAGCATACCGGCGATGGAAGCAGCGTTTTCCAAGGCGACTCTCGACACCTTCACCGGGTCGATGACACCAGTGGTGAGCAGGTTCTCATACACCTCGGTGCGGGCGTTGAAGCCGAAGTCGGCCTTGCCTTCCATGACCTTGTTCACAACGACCGAACCTTCCAAGCCGGCGTTTTCAACAATCTGGCGCAGCGGCTCTTCCAAGGCGCGCTTGATGATGGCGATACCCGTGGTTTCGTCTTCGTTGTCGCCTTTCAGTTTCTCGATGGCCTTGATGGCGCGGATGAAACCGACACCGCCGCCGGGGATGATACCCTCTTCGATGGCAGCGCGGGTGGCGTTCAAAGCGTCCTCCACGCGGTCTTTCTTTTCCTTCATCTCGACCTCAGAGGCGGCACCCACGTAGATGACTGCCACGCCACCGGCCAACTTGGCCAAGCGCTCTTGCAGTTTCTCGCGGTCGTAGTCGCTCGTGGTGGTCTTGATTTGAGCCTTGATTTGGGCGGTGCGGCCTTCGATGTCCTTCTTGGCACCGTGACCGTTCACGATGGTGGTGTTGTCCTTGTTGATGCTGACCTTGTCGGCCTGACCCAGCATTTGCAGGGTGGCATCCTCAAGTTTGTAGCCCTTCTCTTCGCTGATGACGGTGCCACCAGTCAGGATGGCGATGTCTTCCAGCATCTCTTTACGACGGTCACCGAAGCCAGGAGCCTTGACAGCAGCGACTTTCAGCGAGCCACGCAGACGGTTCACGACCAAGGTAGCCAAGGCTTCACCGTCGATGTCTTCAGCGATGATGATGAGGGCGCGGCCGGTTTGCAGAGTCTGCTCGAGCACGGGCAGCAAGTCCTTCATCACGGAAACTTTCTTGTCGTAGATGAGGATGTAAGGATTCTCATAAACGGCTTCCATCTTCTCGGTGTTGGTGACGAAGTAAGGCGAAATGTAGCCACGGTCGAACTGCATACCTTCGACGACATCGACGTAGGTGTTGATGCCCTTGGCGTCCTCAACGGTGATGACGCCTTCTTGTTTCACCTTGCCCATGGCCTCGGCGATAAGGCCGCCGATTTCGCTGTCGTTGTTGGCCGAGATGGTAGCCACTTGCTTAATTTTCTCGTTGTCGCCATCGACCTTCACCGACATCTTCTTCAGCGATTTCACGACTTCGGCAACGGCCTTGTCGATACCGCGCTTTAGGTCGAGCGGGTTGGCACCGGCGGTGACGTTTTTCAAGCCCGTGGCCACGATGGCTTGGGCCAAAACGGTGGCGGTGGTGGTACCATCACCTGCGAGGTCGTTGGTCTTGGAAGCAACTTCCTTCACCAACTGGGCACCCATGTTTTCGACGGGGTTGAGGAGTTCGATTTCCTTGGCGACCGTCACACCGTCCTTGGTGATTTGGGGAGCGCCATACGACTTTTCGATGACCACGTTACGACCTTTGGGGCCGAGGGTCACCTTCACTGCGTTTGACAATGCATCGACGCCTTTCTTCAGGCCGTCGCGCGATTCGATATTGAAAAGAATGTCTTTTGCCATTTTGTTTGTTGTTTAATTGTTAACTGTTGAAATGTTTAATTGTTGGATTTCAAGATTTCATATTTCAAGATTTCAAGATTTTTGGCGGGTTGCCAAATTTTGAAATTAGAAATCTTAAAATTTTGAAATTCAAATGATTGCGATTACATCGTTTTCACGCATAATCATATAATCCTTGCCGTCGAGATGGAACTCGGTGCCGGCGTATTTGCCATAAATAACATTGTCGCCGACCTTCAGGGTCATGGCGTTGTCTTTGGTGCCGGGACCTACGGCTACGACTTTACCTTGTTGGGGTTTCTCTTTGGCGGTGTCGGGGATGATGATACCGCTTGCTGTTTTCTGTTCGGCGGCGGCGGGCTCAATGACCACGCGGTCTGCCAAAGGTTTGATTGCTAATTTTGCCATTTTATTTGTTGTTTAGTTGTTGATGTTTGTCATGTTTAACGCAGGGGTTATCACCGCCTGCTTATCATCCTACGCCCCTATGGGGCTGCATCGGCTTGTCATATATCGTGCCAAAGTGGAAAATGGCAGGGTTTTGTCAGTTGGGGTGACAAAGTGGCATTTTGTCCCCAAATTATCGATCCGTGATGACATAATGCCTAACTTTCCCATTCTTCCAAGTACATTCCACCACCTTATTGCCACGGGCGCAAAGTCCTTTGAAATGGCCGTCCTTCCACACTGAAGGCAAAGCGGGTAGCAATTCAATTTTCCCATCATGGCTTTGCAACAGCATCTCTGCAATGCCTGCCGTGCCGCCGAAGTTGCCGTCGATTTGGAAGGGCGGATGGGCGCAGAAAAGGTTGGGATAAGTGCCTGCATGATTGCTTCCGTCGAGCCGAATGGCTGGTTCGAGCAGGTTTCTCAAAAGTCGATAGGCATGATCGCCGTCGCCGAGGCGCGCCCAGAAACAGATTTTCCATGCCCGCGACCAGCCCGTGCCTTCGTTACCACGACGGAGCAAAGTCTGACGGCAGGCCTCCATTAATAAAGGCGTTTTGGTCGGGGTGAGCATCGTGCCGGGATACAGCCCAAACAAATGCGACACATGGCGGTGTTGCGGCTCCACTTCCTTGTAATCTTTCAGCCATTCCTGCAAATAACCCTCCCCGCTGACCTGCATGGGCGGAAATTTCGCCTTGGCGAATTTCAGACTGTCAGCAAACGCCTCATCAAGGCCCAAAATGCTCGCCGACTGACAAACAGCATCATACAACTCACTGACAATCTGCACATCCATCGTGCTGCCCATGCATACACTGACGGCGGTGCTGTCGTTGAGCCAAAAGGCATTTTCAGGCGAAGTGGTCGGGGCAGTGACGAGCCAGCCGTGTTCGGGTTCCTCTATCATCGCATCGAGGAAAAACTGCGCGGCTTCTTTCATTAATGGATATACTTCTCTCAGAAAACCAACATCTTGAGTAAACTCGTAATGCTGCCAAGCGTGCAGGGCCAACCAAGCCCCGCCCGTGTTGGTCGCGCCCCATGAGGGATGCTCGCCTGGCGCGGTGAAGCCCCACGGATTGCACACCACATGCGCCGTCCAGCCGCGAGCACCGTAGAACGACTGCGCCGTCTTTCGTCCCGATGGCATCAATCCTTCGGCGAAACGAATTAGTGGCAAGTGCAGTTCCGAGAGGTTACAGACCTCGCAAGGCCAATGGTTCATCTGCACGTTGATATTCAGGTGGTAGTCGCCGTTCCACGGGGTTTGTATGGTGTTGGCCCAAAGCCCTTGCAGATTGGGTGGCAGCAAATCTTCTTGCGTGGAACTGATGAGCAAGTATCGGCCAAAGTGGAAATAACACACGGGCAGCCACGGGTCGTCGTTTACGAGGAAATCTTTCCAATGGTTTTCCAAGGTAAGTTCTTGTTTTTCTTTTGGTTCGCCAATCTGCAATTCCACGCGGTCAAACAGTTTGTGGTGAGCTTTCAAGTGGTCGTTTTTCACGTCATCGAAACCTTTTGCGATGGCCTTTTGAAGGTGCTCGTTGACATAAATTTCGGGATTGTCGCACATAAAATCGGTGGCAGCACAAAAATAGATAATCGTTTCATTATTATCTGTAACCGACTGTGCTTTAGCGTAATACTTCATTCCTTCCACCCCATCGACTTGGCTGTCCAATTGGCCGCGCATAACGATACCGTCTGCATCGGTGAATACTTCGGCTTTTTCGGGGCGGGATAAATCAATTGATAACGAAGCAACACCTGACAATCGGATAACCGCAACATCATCCCGACGCGAAAGAAAAGCCTCGCGCTCATAATGTTGCCCGCTTTTCTCAAAAGAAACTCTGTGGATGGCATCGTTAAGGCAAAGTGTTCGTTTATAGTTGGTTACTGAATCATCATTTGGATAATGGTATGCAATCGTCATATTGCCCAAAGTCTGGTAGCAGCCAAACGGCACCTTCGCGCCTTGTCCGTGGCCCGAACCCGCACCGCCGCAGACAAAAGTCTCATACATCAGGTTTTGGGCTTCGTCGTTCTTGCCTTCTTTCAACAGCCTTTGGATTTCGGGCAATGATTCCAAAGCCTTGGGATTGCTGTCGTCGCTCGGTGCGCCGCTCCATAAAGTGATGTCGTTCAGCACAATGGTTTCCTTGTCAATGCCACCATCCGGCATCATACCGAGATGTCCGTTGCCCAAAGGGAAACATTCCTCCCAGATTTGGGCGGGGGAAGTGGCAATGAGGTTCCATGGTTGGGATTGCTCCTTCGTCTGACAGCCCACCAAGCCAGCCAAAAATAATATGCCAAAAAAATGCCATTTCATAACACTAGATTAAAACCCCGCCAACTCCATCGTCACCGTGGGAATCAGCAAGATGCCGCCGAGGACGACCAAGACGAGGATGAATTTCCAGATGAAACGCACCCATTTGTCCCACGGGATGCGGGCTACGCCGAGGGCGGCCATCAGCACGCCGGAAGTGGGCGTAATCATGTTGGTGAAGCCGTCGCCGAACTGGAAGGCCACCACCGTGGACTGACGCGAAATGCCAATCAAATCGCTGAAAGGTGCCATGATGGGCATGGTGATGGCGGCTTTGGCCGAACCGCTGGGAATCACGATATTAATCAAGGTTTGGATTCCGTACATAATTTCCGCCGAGGCGATTTTACCCATGTCGCTCATCGAACGGGAAAGGCCGTAAAGAATCGTGTCGATGATGCCTCCGTCCTGCAAAATGATGACGATGCCGCCCGCCAAGCCGACGATGACCGCCGCCGAAAGGATGTCGCCCATGCCTTCGAGGAACAGTTTCGCGATGTCGCTGGCAGTTTTATCAACGGCCAATCCGCTGGCGATGCCCAAGACCAAGAACAGCGACGCGATTTCCATGATGTACCACTCGTAGCCCAACACGCCAATCACCAAGAAATAGACCGTCGCGAAAAGCAACGTGAGCACAAAATAATGCACCGTTTTCCGCAAGGTGACGATACTCAAAAGCACAAACACCGCCGTCCCGATGGGCAGCAATGGCAAGGTGGTTTCGCTGTTGCCGATTTTGAGGGTGGTTTGTGGATAAAGGATTGAAAATGTTATTAATACCGCCGTCAAGAAGGCAAACACGAACCATGCTTTGCGCGGCGTGTGGCGTTCCATTTCCTCTTCGTGCACTTCGGCCATCTTCCGCCAATAGGCATCATCCTCGTACATAATTGACGACTGCGGGTTTTTCTTCACTTTTCGGGCATAGAGCAACACAAACACAATGCCCACCACGGTCAAGATGGCCCAACATACGGCACGGTAGCCAATGCCCGTAAACAGCGGAATGTCGGCAATGCCCTGCGCGATGCCGATGGTGAACGGGTTGAGCATGGCGCCCGAAAAACCGATGTGCGCTGCCACATACACCATACAGAGACCCACAATGCTGTCGTAACCCATCGAAACGGCCAACGGGATGATAATCAGCGTGAAAGCAATGGTTTCCTCGCTCATTCCGAACACGCTTCCGAAAAGGCTGAACAGCAGCATCACCAAAATGATGACGATGTTGTTCACCCCGATTTTCCGCATTAATGCGCTGCGTTCAAGGCGTTTGGTGAATTTCAGAAACGAGAGAATACCCATATCGATGGCGCGGCTTTTGTTCATGATCCAGAATGCGCCACCTATAATTAATATGAACACGATGATGTTGGCCTGCTTGACAAAGCCCTTGTAGAACGCCGAAAACACCTGCCATGTTTGTGGCTCGGGATGAAACTCAGCAGACTGAGCATCAGGCAGTTGGTCAGCGTAATAGAATTTCATCACCGTTTCGCCACCGACCTGCTCCTCGACGTATTTTCCCGGCGGGATAATCCAAGTGAGCACCGCCGCGATGACGATGATGGCGAAAACGATTACAAAAGTATGCGGGACTTTGCGCTTTTTCATATCCATTGTTTTATTGTTGTATCTTGCTGCTTTTCAGGAATTTCTGGAATATTTTCCTTCACAAAGTCCCTGACCATATCGAAGCCTTGGTAGAGATAGGGAACAGTTTGCTCAATATAGGGAAACAGCTTCGATTCCTTGGTGGCCTCCGCTTTCACGAATCCCGCCCATTGCAGATTGACGAGCACGGTCAGCATGACGCTACAAAGCAAAACGCCCTTGGCCGCGCCAAACACGAAGCCGCCCAAACGGTCGAAAAAGCCGAGATTGAGGTTCTTGACGATCTTCGACACCCACCGCCCAATCAGATTGACGACAATCACCAAAAGAATGAAAGTCAGCACGAAAGCGACCGTGTTGAGGTATTTCGGGTTGATTTCCATCACCTCTTGCAGGTGCGCCGCCGTGAAGTCAGAGAAGTGCATGGCGCCATAGATGCCCACAATAAAAGCCGCCAAAGTAACCACCTCGATGATGAGGCCCTTGCGCAATCCTTTAAAAGCGAAAAGAAAAAGGATGATTGCTATGATGATGTCGATGTAGTTCATTTTTTTTCAGTTTTGAGTGGGGAGTGATGAATGTGGAGTGGAAAATACTCCTAACTACACACTCCTAACTACTCACTATAATAAAGAATCATTCGTTCAATGGCGCGTTGGCACACGGGACAGAACTCGTTGCCTTTGAAGGTTTTCATCAGGCAGTCCATGTGGGGGCTGAACACACCCTTCGCCTCGTAGCCGCCGCCCTCAAACACGCCAATGGTTTGTTCGTACTTGGGTTCGCGGGGCGTGGGCACGGGCGTTCTCTTGCTGAGCATGTCGCCCCATTTGTTGCTGAAATCGACCATTGTGGTGATGTTGGGTTCCCAGGGTTCCAAGTTGAGGTTATACATGTGGTCGTAGCCCGTTTCGTCGGTGTAGTATTCGTCGGCGAGGCCAGCGAATCCGTGCCCAAACTCGTGGATGATGACTTGGCTTGAGAATCCGTTGCTGCTCGCGCTTGAGCAATAGAAGTTGTAGATGCCGCCGCCGCCGTATTTCTCGGTATTGACAAGGACATAGATTTGGTCGTAGGGCACTTGTCCGGCCAGGTCGCGGATGTCGCGGTTGTCGGTGCTCATGCAATAGCGTTCCGAGTCGAAGGTCCAGAAGCTAAAGCGCATGGCGGTGTTTTTATAGATATGGTCGCCAGGCATGGTGCAGCCCGATTCCTCGGAAGGCACCATCACGCCACGGATGTTGAAACTCTCGCGGTAGCGATCGTAAGGCGCATAGCTGAACAAGCTTTGCACGAAGAAGTCGCAGTCCTTGACGAACTTGCCCATTTCGGCTTGGGTGTAGCCTTCGGGAAGTATCACAATATCAACGGCTTTGGTGATGTCCTTGTTGCCAATCCAAGCGTCATACACGGGCAGGTTGAGGTTGTCGTAGTCGCGGATGAAGTAGTCGTCGGGGCTGACCGCAATGCGCATTCCTTCCTTCAGCTCACCGTCCCAAGTCTTGTAGAACAAGGCGATGTCGATTTTCACTTTCGGGAAGGGCACGATGACCGACTCGTCGAAGCTTTTGGTGATTTTCTTGGCCTCGTTGGTGGTTTGCCATTCGCCAAAGAGGTTTTGGTAGCCCTTGGAAAACAGCAGGTTGTCAGTTCCGGCTTCAAAAACCTTGACGATGTAGCTGCCGAACTCGAGCGTGTCGATGAGGTTGGTCTTGGAGCCGCTCCAGTAAGGCTCGCGGATGAGTTCCTTGAGCGAACAAACGGTCGTGTTATGGTTTCCCGTCAGACAATAGTCCACGCGGAGCGATGCCTCGGCGAAATGACGGTCGAACTGCGCCCAAGCCATGCAGGGCAAGAGGGCCAAAAAAAGAAGTAAACGCGGTTTTGCCATGAGAGTATCCTTGTTTTTGCCAAATTCACCATACTGTTTTAAACTCGACCGGAACGTTCAGGCCTTTCCCAGCAAAATCAACACCTTCGATGGGCGTGACGAGGTAGCCTTGGCTTTCGCTATAGCGCAATTCAAATACGCCTTTTTGCGATATTGCCGTCACGATCTCTTCTCCGTCATCGGTATCGTAATCATATTCAATCTGTTTCTTCAACTCATAGCCATAGCGGAACACCATCTTTTCGAAGTCTTCGTGGATAGCCCAGTAATTGCCCCGCAACATCATGTCGATTTCGCTCTCTTCCCAACCCAAGACATAGCTCATTTTCCAGTCGCTGGTGAGGTTCAATTGGCAGATTCCCACAGAGCCGTTGTCCATAGGTTCGGCATATTGCAAGCAACCGCCAGGAGCGAAGCCCAACGTGATTTCTGTTTCCTTGTCGCCCGAAATGGCATAGATGGTTACGTAGTCGCAACGGGTTTCGCCGTCATCCTCATAGCAGCCGCCAGGGCCTTCCTTGAAGTTCGAGATGCCATGAAGCAGCACGTCGGAGGCTTCAAAGTCGCAATAGCGCACGCAATCGAAAAGACTCATGATTTGCAAGTCTCCATTCTCGAGCAACACACAAAGGATGGGATTGAAGTCGTTTCCAATGTCGCCGATGAACACGCTCTGTGGCGTGCCTTTGAGGTTTTCAACCTTGGCAACCTTTTCGGACAAACAGTTTCCCTCGCTGCCTCCCAAACGAATCTGCCCGAGCTCTTTCTCGTCAAACTCCAACATAACATCGTTGCCTTTGATTTCGGCACGGATGGCTGGCGTTTCGCTGAACAAGAAATAATCACATTTGGTTGCCTTTTCGGCAACTTTGTTGCTGTCTTCCATTTCGCTCGGCTGCTCTTGGACTTGGTTTTTGACACCTTCATTCGAAGCATTTCCGCAGGCTGTTATCAACATAAAGGAACACAGACCCACAACTAATTTGAACATTTTTTTCATTTTCTTGATTCTTAAAAGGTTGTTTTAATTTCCGAATACGTTCAGATTGATTATTGGGGCAAAAGTAACCAAAAAAACCGACAATCGGCGAAAAAACACTAATTTTGCCGCAAAATGTAAAACACTTGCCAAAATGAAAAAGATTCTGACCCTTTTGTCGGTGGCCGCAATGCTTGCTGTCGCCACGCCAGCTTTGTCGCAGGAAAAGAAACTGTTCTCTCCCGCCGACGCTTCCTACAACAACCGCAGCATCTATGCCCAACGCCCGATCCAGCTGAAATGGATCGGCGACACCGACATCCTCATGAAGGTGAAAGGCAACGAAATCGTCACGATGAGTCCCGACTCGAAAAAGGAAACCTCTTTCCTCACCCTCGATGAGCTGAACGCCTACACCAAGGCCGATGGCATGGACGACCTGAAGCGCATCCCACAACTGACCTGGATTAATGCCTACCAAGCCTATTTCTACGCCATAGGCGGCGATGGCATCTGCCTCAACCGGATGGACATCAAGAAAAAAACCATAGAAACCCTTGCTTCGATTCCGCAAAATACTGAAAACCAAACCATTTGCAAACCTACCATGAATGTGGCTTACACCATAGACAACAATCTTTATGTAGCCAAAGGCGACAAGCAAACCCAAATCACCAATAACCCCGAAGGCGTGGTGGCCGGACAGAGCGTGCACCGCAACGAGTTTGCCATCGACGGCGGCATTTTCTGGTCGCCCAACGGCAAACTCCTCGCCTATTACAACATGGACGAGCGCATGGTGACCGACTATCCTTTGGTGGATGTTACGGAGCGCGTTGCCACGGCCAAGCCCATCAAATACCCCATGGCTGGCATGACTAGCCACGAGGTAAAGCTCCACGTTTACGACATGGCCACAGGTAAAGACATCACCGTGAAAACGGGCGAACCTGCCGAGCAATATCTCACCGCCGTCACTTGGAACCCCGACAGCAAGCGCATCTATATTGGCGTGCTCAACCGCGAACAGAACCACCTGAAATTCAACGAGTACAACGCCATCACGGGCGATTTCATCCAGACCATCTTCGAGGACCGCGACGAGCAATATGTGGAGCCGCAAGGTCCCGCCCATTTCCTGCCCGACAACCCCGACCAGTTCATTTGGAAGGCCCAGCGCGATGGCTACTATCACCTTTACTTATACACTATCAGCAAGGGCACGGTGCGCCAATTGACCAAAGGCGACTTCGTCATCACCGACTTCAACGGCTTTTCGAAAGACGGTAGCCAAATCTATTATCGCAGCACCGAGGTCAGCCCGCTGGAACGCCACTGCTACGCGATGGACATCCGTAGCGGCAAGGTGACGAAACTCACCAAGGAACATGGCACCCACGACATCACGCCTTCCGCCAACGGCAAGTATTTCCTCGACATCTACAACAGCACCGACGTACCTTTCAACGTGGACATTATGGATGCCAACGGTAAGTTTGTCAGACGCTTGCATCAAGCCGAAAACCCGCTGAAGGACTACCATCTCGGCGCGACCGAACTCGGCACCTTGAAGGCCGACGACGGGCAAACGCTCTACACGCGCCTCATCAAGCCGTACAACTTCGACGCCTCCAAGAAATATCCCGTTGTGGTTTACGTTTATGGCGGCCCTCATGCCCAACTCATCACCGACAGTTGGTTGGCCGGTGCCAATATTTACTTGAACTATTTGGCCCAGGAAGGCTTCCTTGTCTTTACCCTCGACAACCGTGGCTCCGCCGACCGTGGCGAGGCCTTTGAGCAGTGCATCCACCGCCAATGCGGACAACTCGAAATGCGCGACCAGATGAAAGGCATCGAATGGCTGAAAACCTTGCCCTACGTTGATGCCGACCGCATCGGCAGCGATGGCTGGAGCTATGGCGGTTTTATGTCCACTTCGCTGAAAATCAACCATCCTGATGTGTTCAAAGTGAGCGTGGCAGGAGGTCCCGTGATGGATTGGAAATACTACGAAATCATGTACGGCGAACGCTATATGGACACGCCCGAAGAAAATCCCGAAGGCTACGAGCTGACCAGCCTCGAAAACAAGACCGACAAACTCGAAGGCAAGCTCTTAATCATCCACTGCACCACCGACCCCGTCGTGCTTTGGCAGCACAGCCTCGTCTTCATGGAGAATTGCATCCACAACGGCAAACAACTCGACTATTTCGTCTATCCCGGCCACGACCACAACGTTTACGGCATGGACAGGGCGCATTTAGTTTCTAAGATTTTGCAGTATTTTAAGGATAATCTGTAAGTTTTAGCGCAAGAAAAGCCTCTATCGAAATTCTCGGTAGAGGCTTTTTTTTTGCAAAATTTGCGTCAGATATTCAAAAAATGTGTAATTTTGCTTTCTGTAAAAAGCATTTTTCTACTAAAATTGCTTTCTATAAAAAGCAAATTATACAAAATTTTGCTTTCTGCAAAAAGCACAAAACCGAAAAACGATGGAATTGTTATTTGAGAAACAGGATGCCATGCTCAACGCCACCGGCATGGAAATAGTGAGAAACTTCATGGGGCATGTCAACTGGGACGCGCCCATGCTTTGCATCAGGGGGCCGAGAGGCGTGGGCAAGTCCACCTTGCTGCGGCAACACATCATACAGCAGTATGGCATCGGGAGCGAGGAGGTGCTGTATTGCTCCTTGGACTTCGTCTATTTCACCCAACACTCCATTTTGGAGGTGGCCGAGAAGTTCTACAAGCGCGGCGGCAGGTTGCTGGTCTTGGACGAAGCCCACAAATACGAGAACTGGAGCCGCGAGGTGAAGGAAGTGGCCGAAATCTACCCCAACCTTCAGATAATTCTCAGCGGGTCATCCCTGCTGAAACTGATGGACGGCGACGCCGACCTTTCGCGCCGTTGCCGTGGATATTATATGCCCGGGCTCTCATTTAGGGAATACCTTCAGTTCTACAAAGGCATTCATCTGCCCTCATATTCTTTGGAGCACCTGCTTGCCGACCCGAAGGCGGTGGCCGCCGAGGTGAACAAGGCGTGCCGTCCGCTCCAGCATTTTCATGACTATCTTAAATACGGGTATTATCCCTTCTATCTGAAAAACCCCATCGACTATTACCCGCTTATCGAGCAGATAACGAACTATGTCATCGATGTGGAGTTGCCCCAACTTCGGAAGGTCAGCCCGAGCAACTGCCGTAAAATCAAGGCGTTGCTGAATGTGCTGGCGCAATTGGTTCCTTTCGATGTCGACATCTCGAAGATGGCTTCGATGATTGAGTTGCAGCGGAACACCGTCATCGAATACCTAAGCCATTTGGACGACGCGAAACTGATTCATTTGCTTCACAGCGACCTTGTTTCGGTAAAAAAGATGCAAAAACCCGACAAGATTTTCCTTGAGAACCCCAACCTGCTTTACGCCTTGGCCACAACGCCCGTGAAGATTGGCACGGCGCGTGAGTGCTTCGCTGTCAATCAGTTGAGTTACCAGTACACCATCGAGTATGGCAAGCAGCACGGCGACTTCAAGGTGGACGGCAAGTGGATTTTTGAGGTCGGCGGCGAAGACAAGACCTTCGACCAAATTGCCGACCAGCCCAATTCCTACGTCTTAGCCGACGACATCGAATCGCCCCGAGGCCACAAACTCCCGCTTTGGATGATTGGACTGTTGTATTAAATGAGGTCGGCAACACAGACCGCCGACCTCATTCATATCATCATTTCACCACAAACTTCCGTGTTTCGCCGCCAACGGTCACAAAATACATCCCCTGCGGCAATCCCGAAACATCAATCTGCTGCGTTTCGGTGGTGAGGTTGCCCGCAAGGACGGTTTGCCCCATGAGGTTGGCAATTTGGAATTCGGAATGATGAATGCGGAATGCGGAATGATGAACGGTAAGAACGCCGTTGGTAGGATTAGGATAAACCGTAAAGGTCCCTGAGCCTGTCGAAGGACCGTCCTCCTCCACACCGTGCAGTTCGCTAATGACTGCGTCGCAGTCCTCGTCGCCGTATTTGAACACCAGTTCGCCCTCATTCCAATAGCAACGCATACCTTCCACGCGCACGCCGTCCCCTTTGTCCATCAGCCTTTCTGGGAAGAAACTGGTGAGGTGACCGATGCCGCATACGATATTGCCGCTGAAGAGGTCTTCGGGGTCGCTCACACGCAGCATCCGCCAAACCCTGCCCTCATATTCGATTTCTTCCACCGCATCCACATGCATGTCGATAGTTCTTGTTCCGACCTTGATTTCCCACGAGTCGCCCACTTCGGCTTCATAGTCATACAGTACGGTAAACTCTTCTAAAGTCTTGTTCCACCAATATAGTTTGCCATCGCGCTCATAAACATATTCGTGCGTCACCTCGTCGCGCAATCCTTTGTCGTAAAGCGTGTTGATTTTCACAAGGATATGTGTTGGCTCATCGTTGATGATGGTGTCGCCTGCCTGATACATATATTGGTAGGTGATGGTGCCATTCTCATTCAAGATTTCGTAGTACCATTCAGGATGGCTCGGCGGTGTGATAGTAGTCTCATCGCAATCATATCCCCCTTCGTGATAAAGCATCTCGCCATCTTTAACATAACAACGAAGGTATTCTATCTCACTTGCATCAAACATTTCCAATCCATCACAAACATAAATGCTGGGGAACAATCCTTTCTCATAACCGATTCCCTCGATGATTTTCCCACTATAGTATTGAACATCCTCGTTAAACCTAACCCACTGCGTGCGATAAGTGTGTCCATTCCATGTCACACTGCCAACGCTATCGACAGTCACCTGATGCGAACATTCACCTACTTCGTAATTCCACGATTCACCTGCTTCGGCATCAAAGTCGTACAAAATCGAGAAGGCGTTTGTGGTCGGGTTGAACCAATACACCTTGTTGTCTTCCTCGTACACAAATTCTCCCCCTTCATGCCCAGTGTCAACAAAATGCTGCGTGATGATGCTGCACTGATGGCCTTGGATAATCGTGTCGCCATCCACGAAAAACCTCTGATATTCAGGATGCGTGCCCCATGGGTTGAACACATCGAAATACCACTCCGCGCCTTGGGGAGCAAATGAGGAAGGCTCATTGATGAAATACGGATCTCTATAGATTAATTCCCCGTCTTGATAAACCTCACCCAAATGGTAGGCAGAACCATCCCAAGGGAATGCTTGGATAGAATATAACAATCCATAATTGCAGCCAATACCTTCAATCCAATTCCAGTCATAAGTATGGTCGCCTTCCTCGCAATTACCGTCAAACCATAAGCGTCTTCTCATGCTTCCATTGATTTCAATCTCGTCAATCTCAAATACTGACATCCAATATTGTCCTTCATATTCAAAACCATCACACACGGAAAGTGAGTAGTCATAAATGAGCCGTTCAGTATTCGGTTCCATATCCAAATACAAATACTGCGGCACATTCTGCCGCCAAAGCAATCTCCATCAATGACGTCTCCATAAGACGTGCATTTAATCACTTTATGATAAGTTGTGCCTTCCACAACCGTATCACCCTTTATTCCAATCTGGATATATGGAGCCCAATCCAAATATAGGTTTTGGTAATAGATGGCCCAACGCGTGTTGTCATACGGAAAATCTTCTTCAAAATGTGGGTTCTTGTAAAGCAGTTCCTCGTCCTGCCAAACCTCCGCCAAACGGTATTCCGGCCCGTTGTCAGGCTCCCATTGGATGGGGAATAACAGGCTATGCGTGCTTCCAATGCCTTCAATCCATTGGTAATCATAATAATTCCCATTGTCGCAGTTGTTGCTAAACCAAAACACTTTCCTTGTGCTGCCGTTGAGTTGCATTTCGGCGGTATCGAAAACGACATTGGGCGTGCCGCCATCCGTCTGGAAGACATCGCACACCGAAAGCGAGAAATCGTACAAGGGATATTCGGTATTCACCTCACAGTAGTAATGCAAAGGCCAAGGCGCATATATTCCTGGCACGAACGACATGAAATAGCATTTGCCATCCTCGTCCTCACGGATGCCGCCGAAGCACTCGCCTTCTATGGGATAACCCAGATGAGTGCAATTGATGACTTTCTTGTAAGCCATCTCGTTCACCACCGTATCGCCCTTGATGCCCAACTGGTAATAGGTGGAGTCCTCGTACATGGAACGGTAGAACTGCACCCATGCCGTGTTTTCCAGGGGGAAGCTGTTCTGTGCCTTAAGGATGCCGAGGCAACCGAGGCAAATCGCTAAAGTTAATGCTAATTTTTTCATAGTTGTAAGTATTTGATTGTTAATTATTTGATTTCGTTTTTTAACTACGGATTTTACGGATTATACAAATTCCATTTTGATGAATATTTCCGTCAAATCCGTGTAATCCGTAGTTTCTCATACAGCATTCACTATTTCCTCAAAGGTGCGGTTATCATCCCCGAGGTCCATCTTCATCTGTTTTATGCGGGTTTTGCGTTTGTAGTAAGAGTCGGTCTGCGTGTCCAACAGGATGGAAATCACCTGGTTGGAGAAGCCGTTTTTCGAGAGGCAGCAGATGCGCACATCCCACTTGCTTAGTTTGGGGTAGAGTTGCAACAGCCGCTGCGAGAAGCCGTCGAAGACCAAGTCGGTGAGGCTGATGAAGTCGTTCCAGTCGTTGTCGGTCAGCTCGAAGTTGAGCGAGTCGTTGTTCACTTCTTCCGTGAGGGCTTGCGCGGTGACCATGATCTTGTTTCGCGTCAAGATTTTCTGGATCGACATCAAATCCTTCGGTGGAAGGGTCTGCTGCTGGCGGCGCAGCTCGTCGTTGGTGCGAATCAGGTTCTCCATGTCGCTCACCAACTCGTGGATGCGGTTCTGGTCGCGCTCCACCTGCCGCCCGAAGTGCTCCATCTCCAGCTTGTGGTCGCTGATTTTCTTCCTCACAATCAGGAGGATGACAAGCAAGGCAATCACCGCCAAAGCGATAATCAGATAGAGTTTCAGGTCGCGATTGCGGTGCAGGCTTTCCAACTCGCTCTGCTGCTCCTTCAACTCGTATTCCGCCTTGATTCTTTGGATGTTCTCGTTGGAGTGTTCAGCGTCGGCTTGCATCATGCTCGCGGCAAACTGCTCGTGGTATTTCACCGCCTGTTGGTAGTTGCCTTCACTGTAGGCGATGGCGTAAAGCGTTTGATAGACAGACATTTTCAGTCCGGCACGCTCGCTGCGTAGCGCCTTGTCAAGAAACGACTTCGCCTTTTCGTTTTCGCGTGTGTAATAATAGAGGATGCCCAAGGTCATGTTGGCGATGTCGGTGTCGTTGTCGCCGAGGCCGATTTCCAAGGCTTGGTTGACGCTCTCGATGCCTTTGGCGAAGTTGCCCGTTTCCATGTAGTAATCGCGGCCCATCTCGAGATAGAGGTCAGCGAGCATGGCTTGGTCGTTGATGAAGGTGGCAACACGAAAAGCTGAGTCGTAGTATTGCTTGGCTTGGGTGTATTGCTCTTGCGCCCGCACCGCCCGACCGCTGTTGCGGTAGGCGTTCATCATACCCGTGGAGTCGGCGGTCTGCTTGAAACAAGTCAGTGCCCGCTGGTGTTGCTTGAAGGCATCCTCGAAAAGGCCGTGTTTGAGGTACATCGCGCCGAGGTTGTCGCAGAGTTGGCCTTCCAATTGGACTGTTTCCGCAGTCTTGTCGGAACGCTGCACGAGTGCCAGTCCTTGCAGGAACTTCTCGGCGGCCTCTTCGGAGCGACGTTCGCAGTTGCATGCCTTCTTCATATAAGGCTTGGGCCTGTTCCATACGCTTCGTTACGCTGTCGCAGGATGTCAGCGCGAGGAAAGCGATGGCTGTTAAGATTATAGATTGTAAAAACGTCTTCATGACTTTTTCGTTTTGTCATCGCAAAATTAACCAGAAAAAACATTTGTCAAAAGGTGTGAGGCTCACAAGAAGGCGATGTCCCTACTTTTTTTGGATGTCCCTATTGGTTTTTATTGAAAATCAATTATGTAGCAAAAAATAAGGAAGAGGCATGTCCTTACTTTTTTAACGACCTCATCAGAAATACGTCTCTACTGCAAACCGGAATTGCTCGATAAAAATCTTCTTGAACGCCGAAATGTTGTTTTGCTCGTAGAAAAGCAACATGGCTTTTTTGTAGTCGATGCTGTCGACTGTCCGGAACGAGATGGGGCAGTAGCCATTGGCGATGAGCAAGGCATTGCTTGTGATGCGAGCCACCCGTTTGTTGCCATCGTTGAACGCTTGGATATACGAAAGCAGAACCAACACAAAGAGCGCCTTTTCAAACACGTTGTCGCGACTGTTCACCAAGTCACAGGTCTGCTGAAGGGCCTCGCGAATTTGGAATTCGTTATCGATAGGTCTGTAATTTGTTCCCGTGATGCCTACACGCCGCGACCTGATGTTTCGGTCAACGCCCAATTCTTTGACAAGCAGGCTATGGATGTCCTCGATATGGGCAATGGTAAGTTGCTCTAAATAATCGGGATGAGCCACGATGAAATCAAGCGCGTCCTTGTGGTTGAGTAGCATGATGGCCTCTTCCTTGGTCTTCCCCGAGGCTGTCTTTTTCTCCTTCAGCAAGCGTTCAGTCTCTAACAGCGAATAGGTGTTGCCTTCAATTTGCGACGACTTCCAACTGAGATCAATGCCCAAACGTTCCATCTCCTTCCGCTTTTCCTCATCGGTGAGTACGGCGAAATTTTCTGAAAACTGGTGTTGCAAGGCATCCAGTTCCAACATTTCGGCTTCCGTGAAAAGGCTCACTTTCCTCAACACCTTGGGAATCAGGTCGAAATTGTAACCCGTTTGAATTTGCCGCTCATCCACTTCCTTGCTGAAATAATCGTCCACATCCACTGGAGCAAATAATGATGAGGCGTAATATTTGGTCGCCCGTGCCTTGCCTTCCGAATAAACATAATACTGCGCCATCAACTCATTGATGCCACGTTTCACCGTGGCGAGGCTGGCTTTGTCGGTCAAAGCTTCGGCAATCTGGCCTGACGATTGTCCGGGATGTGCTTGAATATAGGTTAAGAGGTCGTGGTTGTCCATAGTCATTTCCAAATCGGCTCACAAAAATAAGAAAAACCCTTCAAATCAGCGCAGATTTGAGCCGATTCTTGACATTTTTTGAGCTGATTAAAATAAAGCCTCCACTTTTCAGCAGAGGCTTTTTTCATTTTACAGACTCTTCATCATATCAATAAACTCAGACTTGGTATAGGCTCCATCCACTTTGCGGTCTTTGTACACCAAGCAATATCGATAGTCATTCCCTGCTTTGTTGGCCCACAAGTTTCCAAGCCGAATCTTCTTTTCGGCTTCGAGGTGGTCGCCTTTGGTTTCAAGCAAGATGATTTTTCCTTTCTTTGTCTTGATGATGAAGTCAGGATAATGGTTGATGAAGCCGTTGATGTAGAAACCTCGCATCTCGACATTGCGCGTCCACCATTCCACACTCTCAAGATTGGCAACATCATTGATTACTTCTGCTTCGAAACCGTTGACAGATTCCTCCTTCGTGTGCAGCATCTTGGTTATGCCCTGCGAAGGCAATTTCAAGGTGATTTTGTTCGGGATGGAATAGGTTTGCTTGGTGATGATTTGATCCGTGTCGAGCAAACGGCGAAACTCTTTCTCCTTATGTTCGTCTTCCAATGCCAAAATTCTCTTCTTAATTGTATCCGTATATTCTTTTAAATGGCGCATGAAATCCTCTAACTGTTCTTCCGTGAAGTTCTCGAATATTCGGGCAACATAGCCTTGAATGTCCTTCTGTGTGAGCGGTATCATCTTGCCCATTGTTTCTGCGACAACATTTGAACAACGGCGCAATTTCGTTTCAAAATTCTCGGCTTGGCGGATATAATCGAGGATGTAGTTGTAAGCCGCTCCTTTCACTTTCTCATATCGAGGCGCGTGTTCGTCGGTCTTTTCGTCGATGTCCACTTTGTACATCGACGTTTCGGCAGCGGCAAAAGTGATGTCGGCGGGTTGCGCCGAAAGTTTGAAGGTCTTCAACAAATGCTGACCTTCGAGTTTTATTTCATCAGGCCGACCAAACAAACTGTTCTGCGGCGAATCGTTGGCCACAAAGAACATCGGCAGCATCACCTGTTTGGCTGAATCGGAAAAAACGGATTGAATGGTTGCCGTCTTTACCTGCGGGGCAATATCGGGTGTAATCATTAAATCATCTTGTTCGTTAATTTGTTTGTTCATTTCTTCGGCTTGCCTTTGGGCGTTTTCCAAAATGTCAGTCACTGTGGCAGGTTCGGCAGATGTATAGGTCGATTCTTCCTTAGCCACCGACCCGGTTAAATTCTCTGCTTGATCGTAGGGAACTGGCTTGAAAGTAATCTCTTCCAAATCGACATCTTCTTCTTTCTCCGCTTTTGGCTCTTCTGGGAATATTATTGTTGGATTGAAAACGGGTTTCTCTGGTTTCTCAACAGGTTCAGCCGCATCGATGGAGCGGTAATCCCTATCGGAAAAACCAGCATGATTCAAACCCTTCACCACATTGTCCAATGTTTCCTGAAACTTGGCCGAGGCTGTAAGCACATAACTCAAATTGAGGATGTCGTTTTTGTTGCGTCTTGCATTGGGCAAACGAAGCACACGACCCACAATCTGCTCCACGTCAACGGCAGAAGATTTGTCGGCAAGCGAAGCCAAAATGTAAGCAAACGGGCAGTCCCAGCCTTCTTTGAGGGCATTGATGGTGATGATATAGCGAACCGGACAACCAGGCGACATCAAATCAACACCTTTCAACTCATCGATTTCGGCAGTCTTGATTTTGATTTGTTCCTCGGGAATCTTTAAATCAAGCAGCGTTTGTTTCACTTTTTCAAAGGTTTCCCTGTCTTCTGCGCCTTGTTGTTTCGACTCGGCCTGAAACAGAACTATGGGCCTGATATAATTGCCGTTGGTTTCTTGCATGGCCATCAGTTCGAGCCTGCGCTGCAAGTGCAGTGCTGAGTCGATGACCTGGCTTTTTGAGGTGTGATTATACACAATCACAGGCAGTTTTACCATGTTGTTGCGTTTCAATTCCAATGCATCTGTGAAACAGATGATATTGCTGTTTTCGCGCGGTGTGGCCGTCAGGTCGATAACCAAAGAGGGCTGCAAATCGTTGAGCATTTGCTCGGATAGTTTCGATGTGGCATTGTGGCTCTCATCGACCACTACAAGCGGATGAACGGCTTGCAACACTTTCATCAGCTGCACCTCATCGTCGTCGTCAAGTTGGGTCGCCACCAGCGGGGCAAACGACTGTAAATAGCCGTTTTCTTGGTACACCTTACGGCCTTCTTTATTGTTGGTTCTAAATGAATCGAACGACATGACCAAAATACAGAGGTTTTCACGCACCGTCGTCAGCGTGAATCCGTGGCCCGTCAGTGCCTGCTGCTTGTCGAATACCTCTACACGGTTTTGGAAGTCAGTGTCGATGCGCTGACGATAAGGATGCTGCTTGTTGCGCAAGTTGCGCAGCGTTTGATCCAAGATGGCATTGGAAGGCACCAGCCACACCACCACTTTATAAAGCGGGTTGATATGCGCCATGGCCACCTTCAGCGCGGCAGAGGCGATAAAGGTCTTTCCGCCTCCAGTAGGCACCTTGTGACAGACATGAGGCGCGCCTTTCACATTGTCTTTGTAGGGTTCGATGATGGTGCCTGGGAAAGGTGTGAGTGGCGGATTGTTGGTCTGCCAAAACTCATAGAAACCTCTTGCCGTATCTTTGTTCTTATCAACGCATGACAGAAAACGGTCCAATGCATCGAGATTGGTTTGTTGATAGCCTTTGAGTTCCATATTACACGCGCTTTATATCTCTGGGAATTTTCTTGAATCTTATGTTGAGCCGCATCATCTCCTCCTCTGTCAGTACGCAACGGTCGGCATAAATGATATACATTTCGGCTTTGTCCTTCTGTGTGAAGGTGTTGAGGAAATCCCAATCAAGGCAGGTTTCCTCACCTTTCTTGTAGTAGAAATAGTAGTTGTTGTGCTGGAATGTGCCGAGCAGGTATGAATGTGCGTCTTTTGCTGGCTGGATGTAGGCCGAATTCGTTTCGCTGAACCACACGTAGCGGCGGATTGCCTCTGTGTCGGCATTGTCGTTGAGGTTGCCAGTGACGGGGTCAAAAATGGTTTCGCCCAATTCGTAGAAATCGAAACTGCCGCCTGTGCCTGCAACAGCGTTTTTGCCTTCTCCGTAGCCTTTCATCACACGGCGCACTCGTTCCGCCGTGATGGTTTCAGCATAATCGCACATCTCACAGAGAATGATTTTGCGGTTGCCGCCGTCTTGTTTGTTGAGGTTGAGGACAGCATGGGCTGTGGTGCCGCTGCCGGCGAAACTATCTAAAACAATTGAATCTTTTGGGGCAAAGATTTGAAAGAACCGGAATAATACTTCTTCATCTTTAGGAAAAGGGAATACATCATTGCCCATCAATTCCTTTAATCTACGGCTGCTTCCTCTTCTATCTTTATAAAACACTGTTTCAACAATTTGAGTCTCATTGTCTTTTAAATACCTCTTAAAAATAGGCAAAGTATCATTTGGCGTAAATTCAATTATCCCATCTTCATAAGCTTGCCAAAAATCTTCCATTTTGCCAAAAGCCCATCCTCTTGACGGTGGATTAATTTTGTTACCTGTTAACGGGCTAACCACACTATATTTTCCGCCCCCGACCCTCGAAACATTATCCATACAATACACCCCTACAGAATCAATATTGCAATAGTGTTCATGGTCTCTGCTTGGATGACCATCTGGTAATTTTCTGTACCATTCTTTTAATAATGAAGTAGCCTGTTTGAAATCACCTTTAGCCAACTTAATACAATCATTAACCGATTTATAAATATCTGTAATTCCCTGTTTCTGTTCTTTCCATGAAACACCCATAGCATTACAAAAGCTCAGGTCTTTTGCGTACATAAGCATGTATTCATGTGAAACAGAAACATATTTTGCTAGATTTCTCTTACCTCCCCTCCAAATAAACTGTGCAATGAAATTAGTTTTACCAAAAATCTCATCCAAAATTAATCGCAAATATGGTTGTTCATTATCATCAATTGCAATGAAAATAAGTCCATCTCTTGACAATAACTTTTGTAGAAGAACAAGTCGCGGATACATCATACAAAGCCACTTGTCGTGTCGCGTAAGGTCATCTATTTCCGAACCTACCACCTTGCCAAGCCAACGGCGGATATGCGGGTCGTTCACATTGTCGTTATACACCCAATTTTCATTGCCCGTGTTGTAAGGCGGGTCAATGTAAATGCACTTGATTCTATTCTCGTATTCAGGGAGCAGGGCTTTCAGGGCTTCAAGGTTGTCGCCATGGATAATCATATTGCCGCTGTCGGGCGTGTCGCCGAAGGTATATTTGCGGTCGAGCACCCGAAACGGCACATCGTTATGATGGGTGACGACCTTGTCTTTTCCTATCCAATTTAGTGTAGGCATATTGTCTGCGTTTTGTTGGCGATTGACCTATTCAGCGTAACAAGCATCCAAAAACAAAAGGTGCAGACACTTTTTCTGCACCTTGAGGCCTTCGGATGCCCGTACAAACAGATAAGTCTCGTCTGCACCAACGCAGACGCTTGCAGACTTATTCGCATTGTACGATTGAAAGTTCCGAAGTTTCAAGGTATGCCGAATAATTCGCTCGCGCTATGTTATACTATATGTTTAATATTCTCTATTTCTTTGTTGTTTTAGTTACTTTTATCGTTGTGTTTCTGGGTGCAAATATAGATGAAAATACGATAACAACGCACAAAAAAAGCCTCCCACCGAAAACTTTGGCAGAGGCTTTTACTATCTAATAACCTTAATCGGAGTTGTTTAGAAATACAAATCTCGCTCGCCATTTTTGATGCGCTCGATGCGGCTCTTCAGCTCGTCCAAGAACTTCGGATCAACATTCTTGAAGTTGTTCTCGATGCACTTCCAGCCTTTGGCAGCGACTTCAGGCGTGGCGTAGTCCACCAAGTATTCGCTCAAAGTAAGGATGGCATTCGGAGTGCAGTAGCGCTTGATGAAGCCCGGCACACTGAATTCCATAAAGTGCTCGCCCGTGCGACCCAGGCGGTAGCAGGCCGTGCGAGCGGTCGTCGCCAATCTTGAACTGCTCGCGGTGCAGGTTTTGGTCCTCCTGCTTGTCGCTGTTCTTCTCCTCTTCCTCGTGGTGGTATTTGTAGTCGCCAATTTGAAGGTTGGTGCCGCCATCGATTTGCGAAATGCCGTATTCGATGGCCTTGGCGCGGAAAGCGGCATCCTCGCGGGCGGTCAAAATCATACCCGTGTAAGGCACGGCCAAACGGAAAATGGCGATGATTTTCTCAAAAGTCTCATCATCAACGAAATACTTCTTGTCGATGTTCAGGCCCGAAGCGTCCTTGATGCGCGGGAATGAAATCGTGTGCGGACCCACGTTGAAGCAAGCCTCCAAGTGGTTGGTGTGGCGAATCATGGCCAGCACCTCGTAACGCCAATCATAAAGGCCGAAAAGAATACCCAAGCCGTTGTCGTCGATGCCAGCCTGCTGGGCGCGGTCCATGGCGGTGAGGCGGTAATTGTAGTCGCCCTTCTTGGTGTTAGTGGGGTGGTATTCGTTGTAAATCTCTGGGCAATAAGTCTCTTGGAAAATCTGATAGGTGCCGATGCCCGCCTCTTTCACGATGCGGAAGCCTTCCATATCCAGAGGAGCGGCATTTATGTTCACGCGGCGGATGCTGCCCTTGCCTTTCTTGGTGGCGTAGGTAACTTTCACGGTGTGAGCGATATACTCGGGTGAATACTTCGGCGACTCGCCATAGACGAGGATGAGGCGCTTCTGGCCGTCGTCCTCCAAAGCCTCCACGTTGCGGATAAGTTCCTCGTCGGTCAGCGTGGTACGGATTTGTTCCTTGTTCGAGGAACGGAAACCGCAGTATTTGCAGTTGTTCACGCAATAGTTGCCCACATAGAGCGGGGCAAACAGCACGATACGGTTGCCGTAGATGCGGCGTTTCAGTTCGCGCGCGCCTTCCTTGATTTCCTCCACCAATGCAGGGTCAGTGGTATTGACAAGGACAGCGGTCTCCTCCATCGTCAGGCGATTCTTGTCCAACGACTTCTGGATGATTTCGCGCACCCGTGAATTGCATATCAGTTTACAGTTAAAAGTTTACAGTTGATAGTTATTCGTTGTAGGGCTGTCACACTGTGGCAGCCGTACCTGTTTTTAGCAACGCCGACTTCACCTCGATGCCTTCGATGCGACCCAACTGGCCCGTGAGGGAACCAATCTCATCGGTGGTGCCTTCGAAAATGACGGAAATGATGCTGTAATTACCACGCGGAAAGCCTTGACGGCAGATGATGATGCCCGCGTGACGGGAAAGCACCGCGTTCACTTGTGGCGCGGCTTCGCGGTTTCCCACATAAATAAGGACTGAGCCTATTCTCCTTTCCATTTGAATTTCCTCCGGATCAGATGATTATGATTCCCGCAACGGCCTTGATGTCAACACATTGTCTTCATCTCAGCGATACTGCGGCGTTTGATTTTGCGCTGCAAAGATACACATTTTCCAGCAATAGGCACAAAAAAAGCGGAAACAGCTAAAACTGAATCCGCTTTTTTGGTGAAGAGTAAGGCAAATACTATTCTATCGCCTCCTTGATGCAATCCACGATGTATCTTACATCCTCATCTGAAACGTAAGGACCTGAAGGCAAGCACATTCCCACCTTGAACAAAGCCTCCGAAACGCCGTTTACATACGCCGGAGCATCTTTGTAAACCGGCTGCTTATGCATGGGCTTCCAAAGCGGACGTGCCTCGATGCCTCGCTCGTCGAGGAAAACGCGCATGGCTTCCACGTTGTCATTAGGTTGGCAATCCGTAGTGGCCGAATCCGCCACATGGATGACACCCGCCGCACCACCAACAGCACCTTGAACCACGGTTTTGTACGCGTTTTCTTGCCCTTTTACCTTCACTTCGGGAGCGATGGTGATGGTGTTCAGCCAGAAGTTGCTGTCATAACGCTCATCGGGATTGCCGTGAACCTCGATGCCCTTCACGTCTTTCAGCAGCTCCTTGTAAAGCTCAAAGACATGCTTGTGGTGCGCGATATGGTCGTTGGCCACCGTCATCTGGCCGCGCCCGATGCCCGCGCAGATGTTCGACATTCGGTAGTTGAAGCCGATTTTCTCGTGCTGGTAGTAGGGATAACTCTCGCGGTATTGCGTGGCGTACATCATAATCTCGCGCCAAGCGTCCTCGTCGGGTGTAATCAACGCGCCGCCGCCCGAGGTGGTGATCATCTTGTTGCCGTTGAACGACAACACGCCATATTTACCAAAAGTACCCAACATCTGCCCTTTCCAGCGGCTGCCGAAACCCTCGGCGGCATCCTCGATGACAGGGATGTCGTAGCGGTTGGCAATATCCATGATGCGGTCGATGTCGTAAGGCATTCCATAAAGAGCGACCGGCACAATGGCTTTAGGTTTCTTGCCCGTCTTGGCGATTCGGTCTTTGATGGCCTCTTCCATCAATTCCGGGTCGATGTTCCAAGAGTCCTTCTCTGAATCAACGAAAATGGGGGTCGCGCCCAAATAGGTAATCGGGTGCGACGAAGCGCAGAACGTGAAACTCTGCACAATGACCTCGTCGCCAGGCTTCACGCCGCAGGCAATCAGGGCCAGATGCACGGCAGCAGTTCCGGCCGAAAGCGCCACCACGCGTTTGTTCAACGGTTTGTCATTGCGGGCTTGACCCGCAATCTCATTCACAAAGTCTTCCAAGTCTTTCTCAAACCCATTGACATTCGGCCCAAGCGGCACCACCCAGTTGGTGTCGAAAGCCTCTTGGATATACTTTTGTTCAAGTCCTGCTTCGCTCATGTGGGCCAGGCAGAGGTAGATGCGGTTCTTAACTGACATATTATGCTCGTTTAATTGTTTATTTCTTTCGGTCTATTTACCAACTTGCGGTGGTCAAATGCAGGTGGACACAGAACCAAAAAACCATGCGCATGAAAGTTTCTTTTTAAAAAAGAATTAATGGTTTTGGTTCAATTCCTCTTCAAGGAGCGAGTACACATACCCTGCGCTTTGAAAAAACAGTTTAGTGTTAGGATTAGATAGTTTGGAGTAGGTTTGGGAATTGTATAAAATTTCAAATGCATTCTCTATGGAGCATCCCGTTTCCTCTATTAAGATGACGGCAAGTTCTTCTGTCAGTTTGAGTTTCAGAAATTCTATGCGCTTCTGTTGTGTCATAGTTTCTTCAATTTACCTATTGACAATTCGGAACAAAAAGCATACTGAAAAGTGATGCCTTTCATCAGTTTCAGTTTCCGAAAGAAGCGTTCTTTTGTAATGTAGCCTCCCTTGAGAAGCGCAACTTGTTCCCCAACCTTGTCGTTGGCAATCGGACCGAACACAATGTCGTAATCATGTTGAAAGGGAGGTTTCTGATGTCGGCGATTGGCAAAAACGAAATCCGCCCATTCCTCAGAATAAGAATCGAATATCAACACTTTCATTTCGCTTGACGACAACTGCTTTTCATCAAACTCAAAGGCACTCACACAAGGAGTACCGCCCCACATTGTGATAGCGGCGTAAGCACGTTCCCACGCCTGTTGTTCGTCCGCCGACAAGTAAAACGCCTTTCCGAAATCTTTGTAAGGGCGAGACTTCGACAGATCAACGCTTTCAATGATTATATTGCTTCCGTGATAAAGTTTCATTACAGGGTTCCTCCTTGATGACGGCAGTAATCGGACAAATCATCAACCAACTGGTCATAATCCTGTGTGTGAAGATATCCGTAATGGTTCACCAAAAGGCTGGCTCCCCCATATTGACGAAGATAATGAAAGGCTACGGGTTCGCTGAAATGATGCTTCTTGGCGAACAAGGCAACAATCATTGCCACAAAACCAATCGTATTGAGCGTCTTTTCCGACATAGCTGTTGTATTACACCGCAAAAATATAACTTTTTCCCAAAAAGGATGGTTTTTTGAAAAGATTATATTTCGAAAGCCTCTTGGATATACTTTTGTTCAAGTCCTGCCTCGCTCATGTGGGCTAGGCAGAGGTAGATACTTTTGTTCATAGTAACAACTTTATTCTTACAATTCCACACTCGCCCTCCTCGGCTCAAAGCAGCAGCAGGGCCTCAAAGCCACGATGCGAACACCGCTGGCGCGTTGCGGGCCAACTTTGGCGAAAGTCGCCAAAACGCTGTGTTTGCCGCCCAATCCGAGCGGACCAATGTTGGCTTCATTCACTTTTTTTGTGATTTTCTTTTCAAATTCGGTTTGTTTGCTGAAATCGCCCTTGGCCATCGCCTCCATCATCATCGAAGTGGCCTCAAACTGACTGCGACCGACGCCAACCGCCAACACACAAGGGCTACAACCGAGTTTCGATACGCCTTCGGTGGCGCGGTTCACGATTTCATCAATGACCACATCCACATTATGCTTGTGGAACACACGCTGTGTGATGCCACGAATGGCCGGACCGCCACCCAACATCAAAACCGTCAAGCGGATGACATCTTCATCAATGGGTTTGATGAGGAAGGGTGAAGGTTTCAATGCTCCTGAATCAGGGTTCAAGCCACCGCTTTGGTCGATACGTGCATTGTCATCACCCATGATGGCCATCGGACGACCTGGCAACTGGCGCAAACCCATCTCCACGCCTTCCATGATCTCTTGCATCATTTCCCCCGAAACGGAACGGTTTTTTCCGACCTCGAGAAACAGATGCGGAATGCCTGTGTCGTCACACAACGGACTTCTTCTCTCCTCGGCAACCAAGGCGTTATCCAGCACTTGCTGCATCACCCAGCACGACTGTGCGTTGGCTTCGTCGGCGATTGCTTGGCGGTAGGCTTCCTTCTGGTCTTCGCGGAAGGTGGAGCCGGCCCTGACGAGGCAATCGGCCACTTTTTCAATTATATTGCTCATATTATTGGCTTTTTCTCGGACGCACGCGGTGCGTCCCTACAAATGGCTGACACATAGGTCAGCCCCTACAATTATTCATAAATGGATTGACCTTGTGCGGCGGCTATGATGGCTTGGTATTTCACCACTTTCAAACGGTTGAACGCCTCCATGCCCAATTCAGGGAAGGCGACGATTTCCTGTTCCATGGTCTGACTGCCTAACAAAGCGGTTACTGGCGGAATGATGGCAAAGACGGCATTATGCTCGGCCAAGACCTTTACCGTTTCCTTTGAAATTGCTCCTTTGCCGAGGTGCATTTTCACGCCGTGTTTCGACAGCGGGCCAAAGGTACATTCAATCTCCACTTTGTTGCTTGAAGTCGGGCCAACCCCCGCCGGACTGACGGCAGTATGGAAAATGACCGCGCCTTGCAAATCAATGCCCAAATCTTTCAAAGCGCCTTCCTCTGCGGCTTTCACAATCTTGGGAAGCACGGCATCACGGCCTGTAAAAATGTTGCCCGTGATGGTCACCACGTCGCCGACTTTCAATTGCGCGATGGCTTCCTCGCTGAAAGGTGTCGTCAATTCAATCATGCGCTTACTTTTTTAGGTAATTCATCAAGGCAACCTTCTGTGCCTTATGGTCGATATTTAATTTAGGCATATCGGGACGGATTCCTTGACGGACATATATATCTATAAACGTAGGCATGTCGCCACCCGGCAAGGTTTTCAGCACCTGCTGCAATTCTTCTTTCGTTTCAACGGCATGACCAACATTGCGGTAGCCGCAGGCTTCGGCGACACCCGTAAGGTTAATCAACTGGCCAGCCGATTCTTGTCCACCAACGGATTCGTTCACGCCGTTGTTCAACACAATATGGATGAGGTTCGGAGCCTTGTAGCGGCAATTGGTGGCAAATGCGCCCAAATGCATCACGGCGGCAGCATCGCCATCAAAGACGACAACCTTCTTGTCGGGGCGAGCCAAGGCCAAACCCAGACCCACCGACGAAACATGTCCCATCGAGCCAACATTCTGCCATTCGTGGCCTTCGCCGATACCGTGCATCTTCAATTGTTCGTTCACCTCGCGAGTGGCGCGACCCGTAGTGCCAAGATACACCGCGTCTTCGCCGAACACATCGATAACGGCTGAAACGGCTTCCTCGCGGTTCATCAAGCGGCTTTCGGGATATTGCTGCTTCTTCTCTTTTTGGGTGAGGATGGCCTTTTTCGCAATCAAGGCGACGGGTGAAGAGATTTCACGAGCTTTGTTGGCAGCCCAACGGAATTTCTCAATCACCGTGTTTTCGTCGTCGAGAATCTCGTAAGGAATATCCATATCCTTCATCAAGATAGGTGTCAATTCGCCTTGTTTCTTATGCTGGGCGTGGTCGTTGATGGACGGGTCGCCGCGCCAACCGATGACGAGCAGCATGGGAATACCATACACGCAATCGTGTGTCAATGACAACAGCGGATTGGTGGCATTTCCGATGCCAGAGTTCTGCATATACACCAAAGGCATTTTGCCTGTGGCCATGTAATGACCCGCCGCGATGCCGATGGCGTTGCCCTCGTTGGCGGCCATCACATGCTGCCTTGCAGTCAGGTTGTTAGTCATATAAAGGCAGAAGTCGTTCAACAGCGAGTCGGGCACGCCGGTGAAGAAATCAACGCCCATGTCGCACAAAGCGTCAAATAGTTCTTTTTGGTTTACCATACTATAAGTCTTTTATCAATTCCGAAGCCTTCAAATTCGGCTTGTTTACCAATTCATAAATCGTTTCATAAGTCTCCTTGGCCACGTTTCCATAAGCCATCAAATTCGCATAACGTTCACGGAATTCTGTTTCCGTCATCGGATTTTCGGGTTCACCTTTCGGGAAGTCCACACGCTCGGAACAAGTGCCGTTTTCCGTCACAATTGTAACAACGGCACTTTGCTTATCGGGGAAAATGCGGCTCATTTCGTCGTCGGAAACAACCTGAACTTTCCGCGTCAATGCTTGAACGACGGAGTTGTTTAAGTTTTCTTCGCTGAACTCTTGCAGACCCGCCCTTCCATAGATGAGCGCAACCGCCGTGCTGTAAGGCGTACTCATTTTCGCAGAATAAGCCCCTTTGATGTCCGTGTGGTCGTGACCCGAAACGGCAAGATTGTAGGTTTCCACCTTAATTTGCTCGACATTCTCTGGCTTCAAGCCATGTTGATTGCGCAGATGGATGGCGGCCTCAACGGGCGGATGGGTGTAACGGCACGAAGCGTAAGGCTTTGTATAACTCTTCATGATGGCGTAAGTGCCATTGAGCAAAGTCGGCTTGATTTCAGTGTTTTCGTCGCCCGACATCATTTTGAGGAAACCGCGATAGCCGCCAAGTGGGTCGGTGTGTCCCTTGAAACCGGACTTGGCCAGTTGTAAGCTCGTCAATGACAACAGCGCGGTTTTCGCCACATTGTAAGGCTTCAACTCCGAACCGTCGTCCAACACTTTCAACATTCCCGATGCCGCCACACAAGCCGTCGCAAACGCCTGATAACGTTCTTCTTCCGTCAATCCAAGCATATACGCTGCTGCCAAAGTCGCGCCAATCGTGCCGCAAGTTCCCGTGGCATGATAGCCCAATGCCTTGTGTTTGGGTTGAATGGAAACGGCCAAAGTGTAGGAAGCCTCATAGCCTACAATGGCAGCCTTCAGCATGTCCTCAATGGTAATGTTGTAGCGCTGCGAAAGCGGCAACAACAACGAGAAGATAGGCGAACCCAAATGGATGATACCCGAATTGGTGCCGTCGTCAAAGTCCAAGGCATGGGCGTTGAGGCCGTTGAGAAACACGGCTTCTTTCAAGACAAGGCTTTTGCCCGTGCCAATGGCCTTGAAATCGCCCGCTTCGGGTTGGGCAAAATCAAAATAGCCGTTGAGTTTGTCCTTTTGGAAGGCCGCACCCGCGCAAGTTACCGCCAAATAATCAAGCAACGAGCGTTTTGACCGCGCCATCACCTCTACGGGAACTTCACACTTTGCGATTTTGTCTATCTCTGCAAAAAATGATTGTGATACGTTCATTTTCAAACAAACTTAAAATAAGCCGGACTGTCGGGCTTGGCGATTTCCCATGCTTCGTCCATCGCGGCAATAATGTTTTCTGGCAACGAACCTTTCTTCGCAGCAGCAAGATTTTGCTCCATCTGCTCCTGACGAGAAGCACCCAACAAGATACCATCGTTCAGTTCGGTTCTCATGCAAGAATGGTTCACCAACCAACGATAGGCTGCTTCAACCATCACGATGCCTTCTTTTTCACAAGCCAAACGAATTTCCTCCATGGCATCGAAATAAGAGAGCTTCCAATAACGATCGCGGTAACTCTTCAGTCGGGCGAAACGACCCGCTTCAGGCGCGTCTTCAAAATGATGGTGCTTGCCCGTCAGCATTCCGCCTGCCAAGGGATTGAAAGCGTAGAAACGCATTCCCAACGAGCGGATGGCGGGAAAGAGTTCTGGATCCACATTGCGGCACAAGGCATTGTACATTCCTTGATAAACCGTCGGGCGCGGGCAACCGATTTTGTCGCATTTGTATGCAATATCGATGACCTGCCAAGCGGGATAATTGCTCAATCCCAACTCCTTGATTTTGCCTTGTTCGTGCAATTCTGCAACGGTTTCCAAAGCCTCGTCAATGGGCGTTTTGCCGTCAGGGAAATGGAAATAGAGCAAATCGACCGAATCGCGTTTCATGCGACGCAACGATTCCGTGAACTCCATCAGAATTGTTTCGCGGTCGAGTTTTCCCGTGATGCGCGGATGCACTTTCGTGGCAATCTCGTAACTTTGCGGATTCAGTTCGGGCAAAATCTCGCCCAAATAGTCTTCCGTCGTTCCGCCATTATAGACGTAGGCCGTGTCCAATTCCCGTCCGCCTGTGGCAAGGTAGGCATTCACCATCGTGCGACTGGCCTCCAAGTCCAACTGCGGACCGAAATTCATGGTTCCTAAAACGATTTTCATGCTTGTCATTCCTTTCCGTCCAAAACAAGGCTCAACACCGAATCCTCATTCTTGATAACACCGTAAATATCGGCTCTTTTCGCGATTTTTTCAGCCCAACGGCGGTGCGGACCTATCTCGTTCATCTTGTCGCCGTGCTCGCTCTTGACCACGCCGCCCGAAGTGTGAAGAATCTGCACCGCATCGTGGTATTCCTCTTCCACCACGGCAAACATCGCGTTCACGAAGCGTGCATGGGTCGGGTGGATGATGGTTTTGCCCACGAAGCCATTGGCGCGGTCGATAAGCACCTCCTTCATCAAGCCATCAATAGCGGGATTGACAATCTCCTGACCTTTGATAAGGGCATTGTGGAAGTTGCGCTTGATGACATCGTTAATGTCGTCATCCTTGTAGGCGCGGAAGTATTCCCACACTGCCGCAGAAACACAGTAGTCGTTGTAGCGGTTGAAAAAATTCAGCACATCGCTCAAAGCGTCGCGCACAGGCATAATATCATACACCGTAGAATTGATGCCACGGCGCACACCGAACAACGACGACATGTCTGTTCCTCCAACACGAATGTTGAGGATCAGATTTTTATATGGTTCAAGAATATTACGAAGCAACAACAACTCTTGTTTTCGGCTTTCACGAAAAGCGATTTCAGGGCCTTCAAGAATAGGCATGCCATAAAGTACAACGCCTAAACGATTGTTGACTTTAACTAAAGTCTGCAAAACCTTGAAAGCATTACCGCTACTGAACTTCGGAAAGTTGAATCCCGTCAGCACCGATGCCTGTTTTGCCGTCATTCGCGCGGCGAAACTCTCAAACTGCTCGGGATTGCGTACACGAACAAATATCAGCGGGATATCATCATGGGACAATTTTCCTTCCTCAATCAAATCGGCAAAATAGTCCATGTGGTCGAGAATATTCTGCTCGGCAATGGGCAAATCCTCTTCCTTGATAGCATCTTCACAACACATGACCAAGGATGTCACGGCCAGCTGATGGTTCACCACCTTCTCCTTGATGTCCTTTGTGCCAGGCATGTAGAGTGTAGCACCGAGACAATACTGGAGCGTGTCACGATCGGTGTACTTGTTGAACTCCATTGGGAGCTTCACAAAGTTGAAATCTGGATTGTAACTATGATGTCTCATTTATAATTTGAGAGTTTATAGTTATTTTATTTGGGCGAAACGATGGCCTCGGGATAGTAGGTATCGATGACCCTCTTAACGAGCATAATCTGCTTAGCGCGCTGGCGAGCCTCTTTTTCCGTGGTGTCATAACTATGGTTGGCCGCCACAGAACCTCCTGTCTTAAGATAAACGGGCGCGGCCACGCGGATGAAATCGGGCACTTCGTAATGGCGAATAAAGCCACCGCTCGATTTGGGATTTTCTGTGTGCAGGTCAATCGGCACATCGATGGCAGCACGCATGGCGGCTAACATTTGCACTTGTATGTCGCGCACAGGATTGATGCTGTCGGCACCAATGGCTTCCAACAAGTGGGCCGAGCACGGATTACCGTGGCCGCTATGTGCACTCACCTTGAAGTGGCAATCCGCAGGAATGAAGCCTTTCTTGCGGGCTTCGCCCAATGCCCAAAGCAGACCCTCGTCGTACACAAGGAACCCACGGACGCCCAAACGGGCACCACGCCTGATTTCTTCGATACCACGGGCAATTTGTTCTTCACCGCGCAGGCGATAGCCCATGCGCTGGCCTTCCTCAGTCTTTACAGAAGCAGAAGTGTCGGTCGTGGCACGCGGACCGCAGGCTAATACCAACTGGACATTCCATTTCTTCGCGTATTCAACCATTTGTTTAATCTCGTCATCGGTCAAAAACATGATACCCTTGGTTTGGGTTACCCTATGGATTTGGATTCCGTATTCATCCAAAGCCTCCAGCAAGGCTTTCATCGGACCAGGTCCCTGGATTCCGGGAACTTCAAAACGATACTGGCCTCCGTCGGGGAAGCGTTTTTCTGATGTTGGCAAATCGTAAAGATCGCCGCCAGGCATACCGATACTTTCAAGAAACTCGCGAGTTTCAGGCATTGTGTAGTACTTCATTATTCTCGATATTTTAAATTATTATTTCAATTCTGGTAACAAATCGTGCCGCATGATGTCGTTGCCTTCTGCATCCATCACTTTTACGGTATTGTTAATCTGGCGCAATTTCTCATTATACTGCTCAATCGAATCCGCCACGATGTTCATACCTGCGATGCGGTCACTGCTGCTGGTCACGCCGCGCATTTCAGTGCCCTTTATCCTAACAGGATGAAATTCGTTGATGATTCCTTCTTTTTCAAGTTCCTCAAAGCCTTCGAAATGGTCGAAAACACCTGGTTGGCAATAAATGAAATCGTTTACGACAACATGATAAGATTTGGTTTTCTTGCTCAAATCGGGTTCTTTCCCAAGTGTGATGTCGATAGTGGCACCAATGACATCAACACCCGACGCATATTTAATCAACAAATACTTCATGTTGCCACCCGTGCGGGCACAAAACTCAAGCACCGAAACCTTATCGCCATTGTGGAGCAACTGCACCAACAAAGGCGCATTCACCAAACCGAAGCCGTCTGCTATCTTCTGGCAAATCTCCTCAATCTGCCGCATAACCGCTTCCGACGCTTTTACTGGATAACGGCCACGGAAGATGACGAAACGGTCTTTGTCTTTTACTTTCTCGCTATTCGTGACATTCAACACATGTGCTTTTCCATTAACCACGAAGGCATCCACACTTATTTCGTCGCCGGCAAAGAACTCCTCCACAATCACGCCACCGCTTCGGCTTATCTTGTGGGCTTCTTCGTAATATTGTTTTAGTTCCTCCAAATTCTCGGCTTTTCTCACGCCCTTGGAACTATAGGCATCCACGGGCTTCACCACCAAAGGATAGTTCAACTTGCCAATCACATCCATATCAAGATGGTCGGTCTCCACATAATCCGTCGTTGGGATGCCATTCGCCTTGAAAATTCGCTTCATGCGAATCTTGTCCGACACATTTTGGCAAGTTTCATAATCAATATAGCACGGAAGACCAAGAACTTCCGACACTTTGGCCACGACCAGCAGCACCTGATCGGCACAAACCGTAATCAGGAAATCGACTTTTTCCTTGATAGCGATATTCTTGATGGCCTCCATATCGAACACATCCACATGGAAAAACTTGTCGCAATAAGGTCGTGCCACGGCATTGGGGCTGCCATCGGCCAACAAAGCCTCGATTCCCCTATCCTTCAGTTGTTTTATCAATTCTATTTGCGGAAGTCCGCCTGCTATCACTAATGCTTTCATGTTCTATACCATTTAGTTCGTACCATCGAAACTTCCACTTATCACACTTACATCCTTACCGCTTAAAACATTCTTGATGGTCATAAATATCACTTTTATATCCACCCACAATGAACAATGATCGACATACCACACATCCAACTTGAATTTTTCTGTCCAAGAGATGTTGTTGCGACCATGCACCTGCGCCCAACCTGTAAGGCCAGGCCGAACTTCATGACGTCTTGCCTGCTCGGGTGTATATAGTTCAAGATACCGTTTTAACAATGGCCGAGGACCTATGAGCGACATGTCTCCTTTGAGTATATTGATGAGTTGAGGAAGTTCATCAATGGAGAATTTACGGATAAACTTACCAACTTTAGTGATTCGTTGGTCGTTTGGAAGCAGCACCCCATTCTCATCCTTCTCGTCAGTCATGGATTTAAACTTGATAACCTTGAAAATCTTACCATTAAGTCCTGGGCGTTCCTGATAAAAGAATGCCCCCGCGCCTTTATTGGCAACATGCAATACGACTATAAAAACCAGAAGTATTGGACTAATGCATATTAATGCAACAAACGAGATAAGGAAATCGAGAACTCGCTTAAAAAACCTTTTATACATAATCATTGTTGGCTTTCAAAATATGCTTGACAAAAATCTTTCCCATCGTATCTATAAAGCCCCTTTTTCTCATAAAACAACTTCACTTCTTTATCTATAAGATGTGGCATGCATAAGATTTGACCATAATCATTTGCTGGATGGGAATTAATTTCACATAGTTTCATACCATCTTCTGTGACAATAATATCTAATCCCAAGTAATCTAGAGAAGATAAATGTTGGCATATTCTTTCAATTTTATTTCTTACCAACATCCAATTTGGCATCATAAACCCTTTCCATTCTATTCCTGTATCTGGATGCTTATTAAGAAAACAATTACCGTCTTTAGTAAAAGACTTATAACACATTCCATATTCTTTAAACAACCCAGTTTTGAAATCAAAACCAATTGCAACTCCCCCTGTTGCCATATTACTTGTCCCACCACTTACCGCAGAACCAAAACGAGCAAAAGAAGCAACACAAGACCACTTTGTTTCTTCATATCGGTTTTTTGGTGGTATCTTACACATTATTACACGTAGCGTGCACTCGCTATCAGGCCAAACTTTGGCAAGTTCATGATGCTGATGGCAGTATTCTGTAATGATATAGTTGCGCATCGTGTCTCGGATTTCCTCAAAACGAGCCATATCTATCGGTTTGTTGTTCTCGTAAAGCCCGTTTTCGCGCAACTCCATTTTGATAAAGCCAAGTCCACCCGAAGACCCTGAATTTGGCTTCATGGCAAGAATCTTTTTCCTTTGAAGAAGATTCCACAGGAAATCTTTGTTTTTTGGAATATCCGTGGGACAATCCATCAAATAAGTGAAACGGCCGCCACATAGGTCATTTTCAACATACACATAATATTCCGGCATGGTATCTTCGCAGCCATTGCTGTTGAGCACATATTTCAATGTGGTTTTGTCGAGCCACTTCAAGAAATGATTGTTCATCGGGTGCAGCATGAAATATTGGAAATCGGGAACATAATCCTTGTAATTATCTTCCGTCAAACCGTATAATTCGATACGTCCTGGATAGAAGCCACGTTCTAAAGCCCAGCGTTTCTTTTCGTCATCGGCTACGGGAAATGCCACTTCGTCGTCCTTCAGTTTTTTAACAAACATACCTGCCCAGCGGTAATCCATACCCAAGGCTCTTATTTTTTCAAGTAATAAATCGTAATTAGTCATAATATCCCAATGTTATGTTTCAAAAATGCTTCATAATAGCATTGTAGGTATGCGTAATCGTGTAATTGTCCAAAAAGAATTGATAGCCCTTTTCTCCCATTTGAGCCAAATCCGACTTCAAAATCTTATCCACACATTGCGTAAAAGCCTCAACATTATTGCTCGGACACCAAAAACCATAACCGTTTTGCTCGGCAATACTGCCCGTATCACAATTCGGGTCGGTGGCGGCGATAATGGGCTTTTTCTCCATCAGATAAGGTAACAGGCGAGAAGGATAGTTGGGGATTGTGAAACGATAGTCCAAGAATATCAACCCGACATCGCAGGCACGAACCAGTTGGTCGTAGTCTTCCTTGGGTAGGCGTTGGAAAACCGATACGCTCTGGGGGCGTTTGGAATTAAACCACGCTTCCAATTTGCCGTATTCCGTACCATTGCCCACTACCACGAAATGGCAATCCTCTCGGCCAGCGTTGGCATCCAAACATTTTATCAAGAACGGAATGCCCTGCGGCTTGCCCAAGTTGCCGCCGTAAATAAGAATGGGCTTTTCTGTCGGCAAATCGTACTTCTGCCGAATCAACCTGCGTTGCTCTTCCGTCAGAACTGTCATTTCTTGGACCTCGTATGAGTTGGGTGCCACTTCCACCCTATCAGTCGCAATTTCTGGATTATGTTTCAAAATATATTGCACATTGGCAGGACTCATGCAGCCGATATGGTCAGACAAGGCATAGAGTCTCTTTTCTTTCGTTCGAAAGAAGCGATACAACACACCTTTCACACCAGATTTGCTCATCATTCCCAAATCCACTGCGTTTTGTGGAAAAATATCCTTCAGCAACAAATATGTTTTGGCTTGTGGATTGGATTTCTTCAGATATTGTATCACTTTCGGGAACGTGATGGGTGGCGTGGAGTACAGAATCAAATCTGCCTTAAGATTGCCCAAGTGTTTTTTGACGGCCTGTTTAAATAGCCTCTCCACCATCACCTGCCCGATGCCTTTCTCAATGGCATTGGTTTTCTGAAGGTTGAGCGTGCGGACACCAAGAATTTGGACACCATCCACTTCTTTAAGACTCGTTTGCTCTCCAAAACGACGTTCACGCGGCGTCACAATTGTCACCTGATGACCTTCGTCGCGGAACTTCCGAATCAAATCGGAATAGATTCCATGATTGCCCAATCCTTGGATATTGGACATGGTGAGGAAAATAACGTGCATAATTAAATTGTGGTTTTATTGGGCTATCTCTTTAACCATTTTTCTTATACCTCTGGTTGGGATGCCTCGGCGTTTGTGGATAAACCTCGTCTTTTCATCATAGCGAAACTTCCGAATTGGGTTTCTATATATGCCATACGTGTTCAATTCGATGACATTGGATTTGGTGAGGAAAAAGGAGACTACCCATAATTACAAACACATAAATAATAAATGATTTATGCATTGCGAATAGATTGCTCCGACATCCCTAACAAAATAAAATTAAAAACAGTAACTGTTCCTGGCCCAAAAGGAAATGTTGGCTCGGCAAGTGAAATAAAAAATGGTATTAGCAGACAAACAGAACCATAACATTCTACACTTGCGGGATGAAAACGAAATGAATTCTTGGCTGCTCTAAAAATGATAATAAAGTAAAGAATGATTATCGGCCAAGAGAACAAAACGCCAAAATTATAAAGCTTTAACAAAAGATAGTTATGTATCCAACTAATTTGATTTTCTCTTAGTATATCACCTAAAAATGGATGAAAAGACAGATAAGATATAGCTTCCTCATATGTTCCAAACCTTCCCGATGAAATATCCCCTCCTTGCGAACCTGCCGTAAAACTTGATTCAAAGTATCTAAATATTGAATCGGGTAATAACAAAATAGCAAAGAAAGCCACAACCCCTATTACTACTAGGCTAATAATAAAACTGCCATTTCTTTTTAACAGATAGTAGTAAAAAACACCTATCATAAAAAGGGACAGCATCGCCATTCTTGCACGAATGGTAATAATGATAACTAATGCGAGTATAGCTAAAAACAGCAGTACTCCACGAAAAGATAGTCGATTACTTGAACGAGACAAATAAAACAGAGAAAAACATGATGTCGCTAACATAGCACCAAGTGCGTTTTTACTATCTGTCAAATACTGATCCATAATTTGGAAACCTCCTACGTTAACCAATACTTGCATTAATCCTGAAAACAATGTTGGCAAACAAAAAGCTAGAACAAGGATATATTTCGTTTGATCATTTACTCTTAAATCGTAACCTATCATAATAGCACCAAGTACGATAAGAAATGTTCGGAGTTCGTTTATCATTCTTTTGTTGTTGAAGAAAGTGAGTACTATTAATCCTACAACAAAAATGACAAATAACCAAAAAACGTATTTCTTAACTAATTTCGAGTTTTTGAATGCTTTTGTATTCAATGACAAAAACAATACCACCCCAAATAGCACAACAATATACCTTGAAAGAATCGTTCCGCTTTCATATCCAGCTAAATGACTCATCCTAACAATCGTTGGATGATATGAAATAGCCGAAGCAAACAACAAGAGATACAACAATAAATCCCTTATGTTTTTTATAAAATTATTTGAAAACAACATGTTTCTCGATCAATTAAAACTGTCTGCTATGATTTCCCTTATCATTATTTTTTTGATAGTATCCTTAAACACCTGCATTTCATCAAAAACAACATCCAAAAACCTTGAACAATTAGCATCATATTGATTCCAATCAAGGTTTTCCCAATATGAAACAAGCGTTTCATACAAATTATCAATATCGGCAACCACCAATCCAAGACCATATTTTTTTGCTTGCTCTGCCTGAAAGCAGCCTTCGTTGACAATCATCGGCTTCCGGAATAAAGCGGAAAGATAAAAACGATTTGCCATAACATAATCACTATTGGCGCAACGAGGTAACAGAATATTTATAAAATCACTTTCCATTACAAAACCGTCTTCTTCTGTTTTTTTATATCGGCCATAGAACTCTATGTTGTTATAACGGTTCTCTTCGCAATACAGCTTTAAAACTGGTGCGCCCATACCATCTCCAACAAAACGAAGCTTTATATCCTTTTTATTAGAAAGAGCATCAATAACTCTTTGGTTTGTAGCAATATTTCTTATTGAGCCAATAGTTAATACCGTCAGTTCTTTGGGGTTGGTTTCTACTTTATGTGACACTGTTGATTGTTTTATTTTTTCTACATCTGTATTATGACACACAATATATCTATACTGATCAGGCAACCAAGCTTTGAATCCTTCTGAAGATATAACATTACAAGCCGAATTGCGTATTAAACGTTTTATTCTCGTATAAAAAAAACGATTCTTAATCATCGGAGAATAATCCCTTATATCGAAAACATAGCGACCTTTGTATTTGTGTGTTAGAAAAGATGTAAAAAAAACTGAATCCGCTATGGTAAAAGTAAAAATAGTTTGGTATTCTTTTCCTAGTATTGTTTTTCTGACAAAACGGTAAAACCCATATATTTCTTTGATTTTTTTTAATTTCGAATATGCGTCATTAGTTGGATGCTGATATACCAAATAATTATCTGGCAATTCTACTTTTTCACCTTTCCTATTCCAGCAAACAACATCATAACTTATAGTGTTTTCTTCAGCGATTCTGAAATAATTGAACACATAGGGCTCATAATCGGGAAGCGCTGGTAAAATAAATAGCAACTTTTTCATGTTTTTTTATTTGATGTTAGAAAGTGGTATGTTCTGTTCCAAATTCACATAAACCTTTCCATGGGGACCATCTCCTTTCCTTTGTTCTTCCGGTGGAGGTGTCATATAATCGCCATACATATATGTTAGATACTCATCATATTTAGCGGAAATTCTAACCTCCAAGTTTTCAAAAGGCACAATTACAAAATCTTCAAACCAGTCTTTTGGAAACATGTACATTCCCGCTTCTGTAAAAGAGACATATCTATCCCCCGCTTTCTTATTCCATAAAGCCTCCTTTTCTAACAATTCATTCAGGATTTGCTGTTTACTTTTAAACATCAAGAAAACTTTAGCTGGAATAAGGCGGAGTGTATTTACTTTTTGAGTTTTAATATCGTCAACAATACCTCTGAACGACACCTTTGAAACCTTCACCCTGTATAATGAAAACAAATCGCGAAAAGCCCGCCATTTTTTGCTATACGACATCATTCCTATATCGGTCAAATCCAACGGGAAAATATCAACATAACAACCCACATTGAATGGGAATCTACGCTCTTGCCATAAAGTGGTGTTGTTATCCATAACTTTTCCAAAAGCATACGGATAGCCCTCGTCTTTCAAATAAACAAAACGAAATCCATCTTTAAGCATCTCGTCACGAACAGAAATGAGTTTGTTATAATCGGCGCGTGGCATATATAAATCTATGTCGTCGTCCCAAGGGATGATTCCCTTATGTCGTACAGCACCGATAGCAGAACCACAGGCAATAAACCAACGGATGTCATGTTTTTCAAAAAACTTGATGCTATATTTTAGTACACCAAGTATTTTCTCCTTATATTTTTCTTTTTGAATACGGTTATCCATACCCCCCCAATTTTTTAAATTTCTTTTTTATTTGCAAACGTATCCGCTTCAGTCTGATTTTGAAGAATTCTTTTTGCAAATTCTTACTTGGATTCGGGTCGTTTTCATCGTCAACGAATTGTATATCTGCTGCTTGTATGATATTATGGTATTCTTTTTCATTGATATAACCATGAAAATAATCATCCAAACACATCCTCTCGTTGACATAGGTGGCAGTTGCCGTCACTTGCTGTGGCATTTCCGCTATGTTTTCTCCACGAAGTGCAAGCACCAGCATAGCAGGAAGGTTTACGCCCATTGCTGTATAGGCATAACCGCTGCCGCCAAACCGGAGGTTCATTTCGCCGAAATACATCTCTCCATCACTTTCATAAAAATCAATATCGAACAAGCCAAAGAACCCTACCCTGCGAACAAATGTCTTGAATTGATCCAAGAGCGGCTCAAAACCACTGATGGGCATGATTTTCCCTTCACGTGCAATGCCAAAATGGCTCTTACTGTTCACAATAAACTCAATCACACCCGGGATGATGATATTGGTTCCATCCGAAAATCCAACTACTGCATACTCTGTTCCGATAACCTTAAAATCCTCAACCAACACTTCTGTGTTTGGGAATTGCCGGCTTGCCTTTTCTAACACCTTGCATAGTTCAATCTCGTTGTCGCAGCGTTTGAGAAATTGCTTTCCACCGCTAATGGTAGCAAGGGGCTTGGTGAAACAAGGATAATGAATTCCTTTAGGCATGGAATAGTGTCCTCCTTTCACCGTAACGGTACAATCCTGCGTTACGTTAAGCCCAATTTCCAATGCCAGTTTTTTTTGCACCGTCTTGTGCATCCAATGCCCCACAGCTCCAGGAGTATGGTTGATATGTGGAAACAAGAAATGCTCTTTCAGCCGGTCCTGATTCTTGTCGATGACTTCCGCAGAAAAATCGCTATCAGGAATAATAATTACTTTTTGATGAGTATCCGAACAATTTTTCAGTAATAAATCGATTAGAACAGCACCGTCCTTAGCATAACAATAAAACATTCTATCGACATGCTTGCTATAGCAATCTATAGGCATTCTCCAATTAAATCGCACATACCGCCCCAGCCAATCATGGAACACCATGGCTATAACCGTGATTTCACAATCCAACGCTGCCAACGAACGGATAATCCCCAAGCGGGAAGTATACCCATGACCTATGATAACAACTTTCTGTTTCATAATTAACCCTTGAACAATGTTTTAATAAACCGTTTGGTTTTCACCATTATTTTCCTCACTGAAAAACCTAACTTACACCTGAAATCCGAGAGCGGACAGCCATTAAGCCACTTGACAAAAACGACATTGTAATGATCTGTCCACCAAACCAAATCAACAGGTTTAAAGCCTGCTTTGACAACAACGATTTTTTCTCGGTTATTGGACTCATTCGTGTCTAACAGCATTCGTGAAACGCCCTCGTTTTTTACGAACTCTTCCCTTTTTTGACATAGTTTCCTGTAAACGCCCGTACCTTGCAACTGGGGCAATACCGAATCGAAACAACAATATGCGTATTTCCCTTTTCCACACCAAAGAGACTTGTCCTTGAAAATAACTGCTGAAGTACCTATCAGTTTTTCGCTCAAAATGGCTACAAACATCTTTCCTTTTCCCTCGACTCTTTTCCGAATCTCTTCACCAGGCAGCGATGGATAACGCATGACAACCCCTTCTTCTCGGTTCTTGGAATGTGCCTGCCACAAAACTTCGTGAATATCATCCCAAGAAACCCACTCGGGCTTTTCCGTGATTTGAATTTCTTGACTTGCCATTCTATTTTTTGTTTAAGTAAGACTGCTCAACCAAAGTGCTCCAATTCACTTTTATGCTGTATGGGACACCATTGAGCACATCCGTTCGTCCAGTGTATTCTTGGCCCCAATCTGTTTCGGAGATAGTAACTGTTGTATTACACTTCACTCCCACATACCACCATCCCGAACTTAATTTAGAGAATCTCAAAGTTTTGTTTGCCCCTACAGCGGAAGAAACGTATTGGGCACTTTCTTCATAAGCGGCAGATCCTTTATTAATCATCAAAGAAAAGTCAACGTCCCAATCGCATTGCAATTTAAAAATAATGTCGCTTGCGTTTTTTGGAATATAAACGCAAAAATGATGGCATTGAAGATCTCCTATCATAGTATAGTCTGGATCCTTGTCTTCTGTGGATTTGTTCATAAAACGCCCCACTCCGTTTTGTAGAACACCTTTAGTCTTTGTTTTTCCGCATCCATCAATAGCATACAATACGGAAGCCGCAGTAAAATCTCTCCTTTCCCCAGTGCTAACTTCTTCGGGATGAGAGCCTATTTGGATAACCCTCCCCATAAATGGACCGTTTTTGTAGGCCCATGCCGAAGGCTGTAGATGCATCGAATCTAGTTCGGGATAATCGTAACGGGCCAAAACTTCGCCATTCTGAGGAAGATCCATAGGGAAACAGCCTCCATTATGGCGAACATTCCCAACATACATATCGCCTCCAAAATCATAATAGTCCAACAACGGAGAGTTTGGTTCTATGATAAATCCAGTTTGAGTTTGCGACAAATGTGTGCGTCTTACAAATTGTGGCCAAATATTTAAATAATCCGCATTGATCGTTGGCCCATAAGCGCCATAAGAAGCAAAAAAAGCTCCTGCGCAAGTTCCAATATAGCTGCCTCCAGACCAATTAAATTGTTGCATATTGCGCCGTGCACCTTCGGTCAATGACTTTGCGTGGGTCTTGGCATTACCTCCATTGACAAACAACAATTGGTATCTTGGTTGCCAATCAGGATACAAAAGGCGGCCGTTCAAATCGGTCGTTTCCCCCTCAACAATCTGGTTCTGAAGTTCTTTATCTGCTTGTGACGAGAAGCTCATACATTCCAACGAAAGACCAAGATGGGTCACCGCAGCCAAATTCTTTCTCGAGGTGAGTCCAATGCCAGCATCCAAAAACACGTTTTTGTAAAAAGCCTTGTTGGGGATGTATGCACAAACGTTTGTAATCTCATCATAAATAGGAAGGATAAATGCGCACTCCGTCGGCAAAACCAAGATGATGCAACCTTCGTCCGTTTCAAAACAGAAAAAGGGCTTGGATTCCTTTTTGGTATTGGTGATAGTGTAATAGTCTATTGTGTTTGTTTGCCAATACCAAGTTCCATCAGAAAACTTCAATTGAGGCAAACAATTGGAGCCATTGACCTCAATAGGATGTTTTTCGCCATCTCTAGCCAAGTCGTCATTGATTGTCCACAAATACACGCTATCGTCCAAAACTACAGAAACCAATGGACAATCAAAATCGGGAAAAGTCTTCATATTGGAAAATCGCAACACTTCTCCTGATGTGAATGTGAAACGATACGAATCCTCTTTCTTATCATAATCGAAACGGGTAATCAAACTCTGCCCATTAGAATATAATTGTACCAGTTGCTGCAAATTCTTGATATTCTCATTCAAGGCCTCAACGTAGGCTTCCACCCCGTCTGCATTTGTTTCGAGTCCTTTCGTATATTGTGAATCTTTTTTACAAAAGCACAAAACAAACACTAATGCCAAATAGTAAATGGAGAATAGATAGTGTCTTATTTTACGAAGCATATCATCTTAATCAGAAAAACGTGTATTCGGCCTCGGCCAAAGTTCCCGTATAATTCTCTCCGTGTATTCGCCCATGCCTGACTTAAATGCCGATTGGCTCAAGCCAGGGTTGGTATTGAATTCAATAAGCACAGGCTCACCATTTTCTTGAATGGCCACATCCCAACCCACAAGGTTGAAGAAGGGTAGTTTCAAATGGAGACGTTTCACCATCTCTATGGCTTTGTCGTAGGACGGCAATTGATAGCCTTCCAATAATATACCTGTGTCCGTCTTATCAATATTGTCTGTACTAAAACCGCCAAAAGCTTCTTTACCCAGCCTACCTTCCTTGTCGATTGTAGTGCTGATTCCACCGGCACATTGGTTGTCGACCACCGAACCATTACGTCCAATGCGAACCACTGAATAGATAATTAGCACTTCCATACCAGAACGATAAGACAGGATTCGCATAGTGTTCACAGAAGTAGGATTCAACGCAGCCATTCCTTCATGTTGCCGTACCCAATCCTGTACCAAAAAATCTTTCTTGTACTCCTTAAACAATTGAGCTACAGTTTTCCCATTAAGGTCTGTTACACCATTTTTAGCACTAAACATCTGTACTCCGTGTCCTTCCGACTGACGCGAAGGTTTGATAATAACCTTTTCCAAATTTTGACACAGAGAAACGGCTTCCTCTTCCGAGACAGGCTTCCCCTCAAAATAATAATAGCCATTCATGTTTTTCAGAATGGAATGAACGATGTTCTCTCCCGGAAATAGGAAGTCGCACATGTTTTTGTCACCGAAAGCACCCTGAAGGCGGTGTTGGTTGGCTTTCGGTACAAGTTCACAATGATAAATATTGTTGGGAACATACTCTTTAGTAAAGTGCCCAGTGCGCGAATAGAAATACTCATGGCAATAGAGCGGGACCTTCTTACCAATCATATCCATATAGAAGTCTTGTACTTCCTTTTCCTGTTCTTTAGTAAGTTTGCGATGATGCTCCAAGTCTTTAAAGTTCTTGGTAATGCGCACCTCCCATTTTTTCATCTCGCGCTTTTTGGCGAGCCGTTTTCTTAATTTACCAAACATATCAATGGTTTATTAGTCTCATTTATTTTTATTGTCCACATCAGCAGATTCCGCCTTGCGTCATGGGTGAGCAGGCGCAATAGTGAATAGTCGTTAGTCTTGTTTTTCCCTATGAGTTTGTCTTTCCAACAGGCAAGCAATAACTTGGTACACTCTTTCAATGACTGTGGATGTATTGTCTTGTCAATAATAAGTATCTCCCTCATACCCAAATCATTACAAATATTTTTCAGATATGAGTTATATTTGTCCTTGTTGGTCAAATACTGGCAAATGGTTTCATTGTGCTTGTTGCGTGCTTCGTCATGGTCGATTTCGATTCCAACATTATCCACATTCCTTGTATTCACCACTTCCCAGGTCAGTTTTCCATCGCCAAGGGTCATCACAACGCAAAGACCTTCGTACCAATGCGGGCGATTGGTGGCGCGATACTCATAGCCTTCTTTGCTGTTGAAAAGGAAGTTGCCAAGACTATAGAAAATAGGCTTTCCGTTGTATTCTTCCCATCCTTGCGGACAATGTGGATGGGCAGCAATTACACCATCAGCCCCATAGTCGATGAAATCGCGATAACGGGCAATGGTTTCAGGCATCGGAATATCAATATATTCAATGCCGTCGTGCGGCAAAACGAAAAGATAATCCACTTCCTTTTTTGCCTCTATGATGACATGGTTCACTTTGAGGTCGTTAATGTAGGCGCAACCCAATCCATCGTGTTTGGTAATATCGTCAAAAACGCCTGTATAAGCAGCAAACGACAAGCCAAGGAATCCAATCTTTATCCCATCCACTTCCACAATCTTTGGTTTATAGGCTTCTTCGTATGTGCCAGCCCCAAAGGCATCATCACCTAGGGCCGTTTTCGTTTTCTTGAAGCCTTCTTCGCCCCAATCGAAGGCATGATTGTTGGCGATGGAAAACAAATTAAAACCAAGACTTCGAAGAAAACATGGTGCATCATCATTCTGCCAAAACCGTTCGCGTTGCTGTAGTGATAAAGTATTATTAGGATTCAAAGGAACCTCAAAATTCACTACTTTCAAATCGCAAGACTGTATCAAACTCTTCAATTTGTCGGAAACGGAAATCTTCGAAGTGGAAGGTTTTGAACAAAAATCGCCAGCAAAGAAAATGCTGATTTTTTTATCCATTACTTATTTGTTTTATTATTGTTTAGGGTCAGTTACACAACAGTAAACTTCTTCCCATGAAACAAATTCGACACACTCCAAACCTCTCAACTCTGTAATTTGTGTCTGCATTGGACGTCTATCTTTGTATAAATACGATGGCGTGTCATCAATAAACATCCCATCTTTATAATTTGGGTGACAAAACAATTCAACAATTTTATAATTAGAAAGCGATTGCCTTTTCGTTAGAAAATAAAAGATACTACAAGCCGGAATACTTTTTACACGAGGATTCCAACCTAGAACACGGAATAATCTATACCTTCTTTTCTTCCAATAAGAGATAGGCCAATATCGAACTGAATCTATTTTATATTTCCTTGTGAAAAGATTCAATGCAATCGAGGCTGCTCCTGTCAGGTTATACCATAAATGAAAATCGATGTGTTTGTAATCTGCCTTTCCCTTGGTCGCTTCTTTGAAAAAGTTATATTGAGCAACCATTTCATTATACACGACTCTCCATTTTCTGATGTCAGATATTCTTTTCGACAATCCTTTGTATTCTTTAAACTTTCCTTCTTTACTGAAAACGGAATCTTTTTTCATGGCTTCTGTCAAAGGTGCATCTTCTGATTTTTCTTGCAATGAATTGGCTGCAAAATTGAAATGCAAATGCAACTTATCTAAATACCCCCCTTTATCTGCTTTATTTATAGCATCTTGAAAATATTTACCTGTCACAATAGTACCAACAGAAGAGACCATCCCTTGTTTAAATGCATCATCAATGGCCTTGTTTCGTATAGGACTCTTTCCGAAATCATCAGCATTTATTATAATACGCATCATATTCAAGGATAAATAATAATAATCGTGATCCAATTAGAAATACTTCAACAAATATCGCATACCACCATGAACGGCCTGTATTAACGAAATCTCCCACCTGTCGTTTCCCTCTATGATGACAGGACCGTTTTTGGTAATAGCAATATCCCAACCTATCGAATGGCTACGAAACATCACTTTGTGCAATTTAACAACCATATTTTCAGCTTCTTTATAATATGGAATATCGTATCCTTTAAAAACAATATGAGTATCAGGATGCTCTGTGACTTTTGTCCCGTATTTGGGTTTTAGGATGCCTATATCCTTCAACTTTTCTGTTTCCGCATCTATACCGACAAATACGCCTCCCAATGCCCAGTTATCTACAGAACTACCCATACGCCCAATTCTAACTCCAGGCCCAAAAGGTATAACATTACCATCTTTATCCATGACGGTTTGGAGTCTAATGGTGTTCACAGATGATGAACACAATGCCGACATTTTTTCGTGCTGGACTATTCTTTCTTGAATGAGATAGTCAGCCGAAAGTACGGCATCTATCAAATCCTCCATTGAATGTTGGACTCCATCCATGTATATTTTGCCCTCTTTAATGAGTAGCTTAAAGATACCTTTACCCAACATTCCATCGGAGGGCTTTGCAAATGCATCCATGTCATTAGTGAAAAGACGCTGTAATTGTTCTTTCACAGACAAAGACTTATCTATGTTAAAGGATTCATTGGCGTACAAAACGGTCCTGTTTTTTATGAAACAAAGCACTTTCGGAGTAGGTACTCCCAAACGACTTAAGAACAAGTAAAAGTAAAACTTCTCCTGATTAATGACCCTACAAGTCATTCTACCATTAAAATCGTCATAATAGGGATTTTGAAAGTTCAAATGATCAAGTTTACGCAAGAATGGATAATATGGCGTGATATATGATGCCATCTTATCCTGTGTCATTTCTTTACGATCGAAACCGTAGGTATAATAATAGTCCTCGACATATCCATATTTCCATGCAAAACGTAATTGATCCTTCAGAATTTGAGATTTCGATTTATGTTCACATTCTGGATAATAGGAAATACCATTGACATAATCCGACTTATGCCTTATGATGTGAAGAAGTTTGCGAAATCTTAAATAACAGCTATTTTTCATTCGGAGATACTCTACATAACGAGTTTCTCCAAGACTATTTATTGTCTTTCTCATAATGTTACTTTTTATTGTCGTAGTATTCTTTCCAGGCAAGATAGCAATCCCTCACCTCTTCTCTCCAGCCTCTACCCAAGAACAATTGACCAGTAGTATCCCAGTAATTGTTTATTTCTATAATAACTGGACCTTTGTCGGTCAAAGCCACATCCCATCCAATAGCTTTTAATTGTGGAATATAAGCTTGGTAATCGCAAAGACGTTTTTTGATTTCTTCCCAATTCTCAATGTGTATTCCATTAATCTTTTCTCCAGAATCTGGATGGTTGTTAACTTTTTTCACATCGGTATATGAATTGAACTGAAGCGCATTATAGCATTCCCCTGTTTCAATATTAATTGCACAATCCACATTACCTCCACCTCCAGCATTATCAACATCAGAGCCAGCACGTCCAATCTTCATAAATGTAGCAAACACTTTTGCACTCCCATCAGGATAAAGTGCTGTCATAAACCTTACCGTATTCACCGAACTTCGATTAATCCTTCCAATTTGATCACTTTGAACCACAATTTCTTCAAACAGCCACGATGTAGACTTGTTTTTCTTGAAGAAATCGCGTAATGATAACTGTTCCCCTTTGGATTTTGTGATTATAATATCATCCTGCATATAATTCAGCTCTTTACACACAAAAACCCCTGCACCATGAGCACCGTCAACAGCAGGCTTGACCACACATGATTGCACATTTTTTGACTCCAACTCCTTTCTTAACGCCTCAAAGCCAGATTTCCCCTTTTCCGGATGATAATAGGCATATAATTCGGGAGTCGGAACACCTTCCTTTTCAAGTAACAAATGGGAGATATATTTATCCTTCGCCAATGCATAATATCCAGAAGGGTTCAACACCTTCCAATAGCCCCACGCTTCTCTAAAAGTCAAAAATGTTTCACAGAATTCTTTATCTTTCAATGCTTCTTCATAGTTTATAAACTCTTCTATCTTCATTTTTTTTGAAGAACGCAATTTTCTATATTTGCGGAAGCGGGAAAAAACTTGATGTCTCCCTGTTTTGTAAAGGAGCATGAAATCCTTTTTTGCAGATTTTATTGTTCTTAAGAATGAACGTGGTTTTTTCATTTTTATAATTCAATTACTTATTATTTTCTTTATGCTTGGTGGAATAAAACCGGCTTACAAAAGAGCTTACTTTGTTTTTTAAAGGTAACACAAAACTATATGGCGTATGGTTTAAAAGAAAATGATATTTTGACAAACCTTTTTCTATCTCAGAATTGCGATCAGCGAAATCTATGAAGTTGTTTTCATCAATATGCGTAAGACGAAATTCTGAATCAATCCTATGGTTGTCGATTGTGGTTGACACAATCATGCCATATCGAGCCAAAGGGATCCATTTCTTATAAGTAATCTCTTCAACCGCAGGATATTTATATGTTACAGGAAGCTTTTCTAGTTCGATGCTTTCTTCTGTATAATAGGTGGATCTTAAAGGAGGTGCTATCAACCTGTCCGGAAAACAAAAATTGCCCATACTATAAGCAACAGATTTTCCATGTTTATTCACGACTGCTTGTACGCGGTGAGGATGACTGCCTAAAACCAAATCTGCACCTGCTTTGAACATTTTCTTTGCCATTTGATAACACCAAAGGGTTGTCTCGAAGGTGTGTTCCCTACCCCAATGCGGCATCACAACCACATAATCATATTGCTTTTTTGCATTCTTTATTTCACCGAGCGCATAAGCTTCGTCCAAGGGGTTAACGCCGGCACAATTACTTTTTGCAATTGGGATATACCCCATATACTTATGGACATCACAAAATGCCAAGACTGCGACGGATTTTCCTCTTATATTGAAAACAGCAGGTTTACGGGCTTCTTCCAGATTCATCCCAGCACCGCTATGTTTAATACCATATTCATCCAGCAACTGAATGGTATGGTTGGCACCAGACACCTTCAGATCAAAAAAATGATTGTTTGCCAAACTAACCATATCCATATTCAGCTCCTTGATCCGTTTCAAATCTGCGTCAGGGACATACACCACGTCTCCATATCTTGACATCTTTTCTTCAATGAAATCAGGTGTGTTCCCTATTGCACATTCCAAGGTACCTACTCGAAGATCCCCTTGATTCAACAAAGACAGCACTTGATCTGAAACAAATTGTTGATCTGAACCATGGAGAAGTCCTCCAGGCATAATATCACCGACTCCAATAATACGTATCATCCGTAAATGCTTAATATTCTATTTGCAACTCTGTATTTCCTCTGTTTTCTGAAAACACTATCCAGCACTTCTTCAGTTTTGTCGCCAAACAGCGGCCCGTTGGCAATCTGGTGAATGTCCGTACCTCCATAGCAAAGATTAACTTCAATGATTGTCGGTTCACCGTTCTCATCCACAGCCAAATCCCAAGAAATCAGTTTTGAAATCCTCAAAAAACGATTGGACAAATCAATGACGAGTTCTTTACACTTATCAAAATTAGGGATGCGGCAATCGGCGAACACAGCTCCTTGCGGGTGAACTGTGCATGTTTCACCATATTTTGAATATCCAAATTTCTTTAATGTCCCATCTTCATTGATTCCACAGAACAGACCTCCTTGACTGGCATTATCCAATTTGTTACCCCCTTGGCCTAAACGAATGACCGCTGACAACACTTCTGTTTTCCCTTTGAAGTTACAGGTGACAATACGAATTGAATTTACACTTTGTGAATATATTTTGTTGATTTCTTCATGTTGATGAATAAGCTCTTGAATAATATAATTGTCATGCTCTTGCAAAAACTTTTTCAACACGTCCAAGCCTTCTTCCTCATTCCAAAAAACGATGCCATGCCCCGCCATTGTACCAATGGAAGGTTTCATAATCACATGTTTTGCCAACGAACAACGATCTATCAGGGAGTCAATGGAAATCAGATGATAATTATCGTCGAAAAACGTGCGATTGATAATACGGCCAACCGTTTTAGGCATATTCACATCATGAAAATACATGTCATACATGTTCTTATCATCAATTGCAAGGGCTGCATTTGTGTTATTAAACCAATCGTCAATAAAACACGCTTCCATATCCAACGGAATATATCTGGCGTCAAACGCATCATTTGTTTCTCGTTCTATTCCGTTATAATATCTGCTCCATATATCATTAACACGAATACCATTCCATATTTGCTTAATCGCAGCTTTGTCAACGGGTTTGCCTTTGGAAAGCTTGTCCTTTGTTTTCAATTCCTTCAAATCGTATGCTTTGCGGAAACAGACATTCTTTAGAAAGAAAGCTTTTGAGCTTATCTTCCCGAACATCCTTCCCATGAATAACAGAATTTTATTGGTTTTCATAATCTAATATTTATTTATCATTCTTCTTTTCAAGAAGACAAGACGCCGAATAAAGCTATTTTTGGACAACAATGTTGCTTTAGACAATGATTTCCTAACATCATTATCTAAATCGGTCAGTCCCACAACATTATCTTGAGATAATTTGACATATTTGTACGTCACATCAAAGCATTCTTTTTCGATTGTCACATGTGCAACGCATCCATATCGTGAAGTTTTTTTCCAAACTCTTCTTTGTGGTTTTTCAATGGGATATGGATAAGTGAAAATGTCTTCGATTTGAGACAAATCAACTGATGAATCGGGATACCAAATAGGTCGAGGGGGATACATATAAAAATCGGGGAACAAAAAGTTACCCATACTATAGCAGATGAAACCATGTTTGTATTTGACACAAGGCTGAGCCACGTGGGGATGACTACCCAACACAGCATCTGCACCAGCCATAATCATTTGTTTAGCAAAAAACATGCATTCTCGACGTGGTTCCATGTGATACTCTAACCCCCAATGTGGCATTACTATGACATATTCATACTCCTTTTTAGCATTTTTTATCTCTTCTTTCACCTTTTCCAGGTCGAAAGGGTTAGTCCCAGCTTTGTCTTTTCCTGCAAACTCGACATATCCTAAATATTTAGGCCCAAGACAATAAGCAAAAATAGCGACACACACCCCACCTTTATTCAAAATGACAGGTTTGGAAGCAGCATCTCCATTCATTCCCGCTCCTAAATATTTGATATTTGCTTGGTTTATGATGTCAATTGTATTCTTCAACCCTTCTTCGCCCAAATCCCATACATGGTTATTAGCTAAAGAAACGACATCAAACCCCATCTCCTTGATTCTCGAAAAATCTTCATTTCGGGCATAGATGATATTTTGCCTCCCTGCCATTTTAACGGGATCATACGGCATGTTTGTTCCAATAGCAGCTTCCAATGTTCCGATACGGAAATCAAAGCTTCGCATATAGTCCTGCAGTTCTGGAGTAATATATTTGCTTTGATAGGGCAAAACACCTCCTGGCATAATATCACCACAAAAGAATAAATTCATATATTATATGTTTTTTATAATTTATGCCTTTGGTATCCAAATTGTTTGTCAAGTTGAGTTTGTTTCTTGACATCAAAGATCCTCCTAATCTCTTTAGTTTTAACCACCGCTGGCATTCCTGCCAGCATACAATATGGACCTATATCAGAAAAATCCTTATTTACCAAACTATTCGATGCCACAATGGTATCGTCTGGAATCATTGCTCCTTTAGAAATTGTTGTTCGATTACCTATCCAAACTCTATCGCCTATTGAAACGGGTTTTGTCAAAGATTTAATATCTTTGGTGGGGTCCAACGATTCTATATAATGAAAACTCGTATCATAAAACTGGCAATCCCATGTAATTCTGACACTATTCCCAAAAGTAATCTTATCCCAACATAAGATTCGCAGATTAGATCCAAAGAACGTACCAACAGAACCTATAGACAATGTAGCGTTTTTTGCTACATGAATATAGGAACCTCTTGCCATTTTCATTGGTCCATTAAACTTCATTATGCCATCAATAATCCAAATGCTCTCTGGTACTCCTGTATCAACATATTGATTCACTCCAATTTTAATCATTCCTGTTGATACCCCACCTTTTATAGAGACTATCCCTTTCAATGATCGAAAACTGACTCTTCCATAAAACACTACAGGCAAACGAATTGCTTGTTTCCAAGGAAGCATTTTAAAGTTGAACCAAATGGTTTTTGTCACATTTGATTTTAATAAATCCATGAAATTACTCATAGCTGTACTGTTTATTATTGTTTTGTTTTGCTATGTCGTTCCCAAAAACGAAAACGAGCTGGGATTATCGTAAGGAAATAAGTATATGCTTCGGGTTTGAAAACGAATGACCAACCTAAATAAAGCGCAAGAAAAACAATTAGTTTTACGAGTCCATCCATATATAGGTTGAAATTCAAAAGACCAACGCCGAAATATGTTATTCCTGCAATTATTACAGAAGCCACTGCAACCGGTGCAATGTCTAAATATTGTTGTACTTGTTTATAACCTATATGTTTAGACACTAATGAGGTATTGACAAAATACGCGAACCATGCATTGATAATCACCCCTATCAACAATCCTTTCATCCCAAACAACATCAATCCACCAACCATAGCTGTAAAGCCTATAATACGTTTGATAAAGGTCCAAATAAACATTGTACGACTCTTACCAATAGCCGAAATAGTCTGTGCATTTACCGATTGCAAACAAGCCGCCAAACCAGCAATACACAATACTTGAAAATATGGGATGCTTTGAATCCATTTTTCTGAATAGAGCAATAAGAACAACGGCTTCGCAATTAACATTAAAATAAACATCATGGGAAAAGTGATGTATGATATAGTCATGGACAATCGTTTAATCATGTTAATTAGTGCTGGTTTATCGTCTTGAACTTCAGCGTATAGAGGATAAGTTACTTGGGTCATTATTGAAGAAACGGAATGGGAAGCAAGTTTCTCTGTTCCAAGCGCTTTAGAATAATAACCCAATGTAGAAGCGTTGTAAACTTTACCAATAATCAAACCTGTCACTTGGGTCGAAAAACTATTAACAAGATTTGAAAGAAACATATAAAAACCAAAACTAAACAATTCTTTGAACGACCGCCATGAGAAAACCATTTTAGGACGCCATTTCACATAGAACCAAAAAACTAAGGATGGTATAGCCGCAATAATCAAATTCTGTGCCACTAACGCCCACACACCAAGACCTTTATAAGCCATGAATATAGTAACACACAATGCAATAATGGATGTAGTAACAGAAATAATCGACAACAGCTTAAAATTCAGTTTTTTCTTAAGCTGATTACGTTGGATGATATTAAGCGAATAGATAAACAAGACTATACCTTCTACCCTCAAAACATCAGACAACAAGGGAATCTCATAAAATCGCGAAATAGTAGGTGCGCAGAAATACAAAACTGTATACATTACAAAAGCTACCCCTAGATTCCACCAGAAAACTGTAGAATAATCCTCTTGGGTAGGCCTTTTTTTTTGTATCAATGCAGAACCAAATCCTGCATCAATAAAGTTTTCTGCCAAAACCATAAAGATGGACAGCATACCAATGCAACCATAATCGAACGGTGTAAGCAGACGCGCCAAAATGATACCCGAGACGAATTGGATAATCATCTTGGAATACTTCTGAAAGGCGGTCCACACCATTCCAGATGCAGCTTTTTGTTTTAAGTTTTTTGCAGCCATTTTATTTGCCTTCAGCAAAATCCGTCAAATAATCAAATCTCGGTGTCAACATACCGTCTTTCAGAATCATTGAACGACCAATCACCTCGGAATGTTCGCCCTTCAGCAAAGGCTCAAACACATGCTTTGTCAACATTTCACCGAAATAAGCACTGGTATCCATCGCCAAAGCATTCGGGCAAGTGTCCACTGCCATTACGGAGATGCTATTAGGCGATGAGAAAGCAGGCTCGTCCTGTTCTGTCATTGGGTTATAATCATAATAGGGATCATCGTGTGTAGCAGGACGAACCGTTGATTTGATGCTACCCTTGATGTCGCATGTCACATCGCCAATCATACGGATGCGCATGTCCTTGTTACGCAAATCCTCTTCGCTCAGGTAAACCGGCGCCTCCGGTCCCCAGAAATGGGCGCATACCAACACATCGGTTTTCTTTGCCCAACGCATGAAGTCGCTTTCGTATTCCTTTGCGTTGTGCGTGAAATCATTCCACGAGAAGACACCACCATCCTTGCGTTTCACCAGGCGGTCAACGTCGGCGAAACAATAGGACAAATGGTCCACCGAATCACAGGAAAGATACTCTTCTTCGCTCATCTTATGGGCACCGATGTTATCCAACACATATTGTGCTCCTTGAGAGACACGACCTGCACCTGTCACCATCAGTTTCACCTTGGGGAGCTCAACACTCTTCAGCGCATTCAGCAGCTGGTCGAGGGTGAAACGGCGGTCGGGCTTGGGTAATTCATAAAGCTTGTGCTTCAAGCCATAGCCGCGCAGGGTGTAATAGGCACCCACCACGCCAGCCCACCAACCGAAGGCACAAACGCGGACATTGTTGTCATCCACAAGGTATTCGTAATCACAGAAGGTGATATGCTTCTGAATGAATGCCTGCAGCAGTGGACGGTTGTATTCCTGCATCTTGGCAATATGGCCAAAGAAGAAATAATGCTTGTTCGGAATCAAACTTTCAATCTTGGCCTCCTTGATGCCGAAAAGGATGTCGGCATCGCTGACATCATTTAACACCTCAACACCCTCTGCCCGATACTCTTCATCGGAGAAAGCGCGGATATCGCTGGACTGCAGCACAATCTGATGCTGCGGAAATTGTCTGTTCAACTCAGCCACCTGTTTAGGGGCGAGTGCCACGCGGTTGTCAACTGGGGTCTTTGTTTCTTTGATTAAAGCTATTTTCATTATGGTTTACTTTATCTTACTATATTCCCTCAACATCGTCGAAGAAATGCCTTCCGTCCTTGGAATGGTCACCACTTGCTTGCCATTCGCCTCACACCATGCAACGGCATCATTCTTTAGGTTGTTTTCGCAACAGTTATTATTCAAAATACTATATACAATTCCCTATTATCCAAATATAATAGCTACACATCCTTTCTTCTGCCATATTTCTTTGTTAATAGCTTTGCTATTGCCAATGTTTCACGGATGTTTCGTCCTGTTGTTTTCACCCTCATGCTATATCCTTGTGACTCCCAATACAGAACTACATCAATTAGACCTTGCGCAAAATCAGAATGTTTACTAACGTATGACTTTGAATGTCTATCGAAAGCCAGAGAGGTTAACACTCCTTCTACATAAGGGCTATTCGCCAAATTTTGAGCATGTGTTAGCAATTTATCTTTACCATGATCATCCCTTAATTTAATTTCTTTTTCAGCAGGATTCAAAGGTGATGCTTGTAAATCTAATGGCAAGAATTGAGTTAACCATTCTCGAAACTCAGCGTTTTGAAAGTGGACAGGAGATGAAACACAAAACCATGTGTAATTCTCAATTTTATCATTGTTAGAAACATTGATTTTGAATTGAGGCATCGACCAAAAAGCGTCTGATGCAAACCCAATGCAATAGGTTCCCATACAAAAAGCAGCATTGAATCCGTCTGCTTTTATAGGCTTATCCTTAAAAACACGTGTTTCGGTTTCCAAATAATGTTCCAACACTTCATCATTATCTTCGGGAACTTGTGGCTTTGTGGCCATAGAAAGAACGAGCTGAGCCGCGACCATCTTCATTCGAGAGTTACAATAATCCTGCACCGAATAACCTTCTCTCAAAAGAACAGATGTCAAATCATCTGCATACCGCACTTTTTTAATTCCATTGAGACCCGCATCTTGCAGCGTTTGAATGTACTGATTCATCCTAACCTCTATTTCTGTCTCATCGGCACAAAGAGGATAAGATGAAAGGTCGTTAAAACAAATCTGATTCATACCAATTGCAATAACTGGATAGTCCATTCATCCATAAAATCATCCGGATAGTTGCTTAAGGTTCCTTTTCTATCACATGTTATTACCTCAACAACTGATTCTCCCGTATCAGAATCTGTATAAAAATAATCAACAAGGCACTGAGATGGTTTGATTTCGCCTTCCTTGGAAGCAATCCTCATTCCGTTTACCACATGATCGCTATGGCTTTCGATAATTAACTGATACCCTTTTTCAATGGCGTTTTTTATCAAAAATCGCGTCAACCGAGATTGTGCTCCGGGATGTAGATGCGCTTCGGGATTCTCGACTATCAATATACCACCTCTTTCTGCTATCATAGATGCAACCACGACAGGCAAAACATAACTATAGCCATAACCAACATTAACTGGCTTAAAAGAGATGTCACCGTCAGCAGAATTCAGTCTCAACTCGATATAATCTGACTCGGCCTCTGGAATTGATAAATGAGCACCATCCATGATTTCTGAAAGTGATTGCTCGAGTTTTTTCTGAAATTCTAGACCTCTTTCCGCGATAACTTGGATGACATTGTCGCCCAAAGAATCAAGAATTTGTTTGTTAACAGAATAAATACGTTTTTGAACGTTGATTGGACCATGACGATCAGCCGAAATATAAATACAATTCTTCAAATCTTGAAGAATCTTTATATCTGATGTAGAAGCGACACCTGAAAGGATATTGTCATCTTCACCCACACCATTGGTTCCAGAAATCGTATCAAGTCGCTCCACACCATTAACACTCAAACGAGACAAACGTCCAGAAAATACATGTCCCTCAACTCCTTCAAATTGTGCAAGCAAATTTTCCGTTTCAGAATTGATGCCTATAGTAAAAACACCTCCCTTGGAATTGTATAATAACTCTTCAAAATAACCAAGGCTGACTAACTCTCCATTAATGACAAGTTCGTTCAGTTCATTTGCTTTACGCATAGATTGAGCAATCAACAATAATGCTTGAGAAACGCTAGATTTTCCTCGTCCGTTTTTACCATACATTATTGTTACCTCAGAAAGAGGTATTTCTAATCTGTCGTCAAAACATTTAAACTTTTCTAATATTACACAATTTACCATGGTTATTTCTGTTTTGGATCAAGCCAAGCCCAAAACGATTTTGGAAGCCATCCTTGATACTTACTGGTAATTTTTACTGCAAAAAATAGGTCGCCCTTGTCTGCACTTTTTTTCAAAAGCTCAACCACCTCGTTCAAGTCAGTCTCTTCATCTATCTGAACAAACCAAGTAGATTCAAGTGGATGCTGCCATTCGCCTAACGACTTGATAGTCTCATAAAGAGGTGTATAGTTCCGTCCAGGTTGCTTCAAATCGTATGTAATAAGGACTATCATCAAAAAACATTTAATTTATTTGCAAAAATATGAAAAAAGTTAATCAGAGAAACTTCTTCTTTTAAAAATCGCATTGTTGTTAATTGCTTAACCTAAAGAAGCTGATTCATAGTCTTTTTACTTGATCTTACTATACTCCCTCAACATCGTCGAAGAAATGCCTTCCGTCCTAGGGATAATTACCACCTGCTTGCCATTCGCCTCACACCATGCCACAGCCCTTTGGAAACCGGAATGCTGCTGGTCGGGACCTTTGGCAAAGACATCGAAATCAATATGCTGAATATCAATATCCACATCCTTATAGGTCACCACCTCATCCACCCAACGCACGGCACTTACCATGAACATACGCTCCTCGGTAGAATAGACCATCTTGGTACCAGGCTTGTATTTCAAAATACAATCTCCGTCTTGCACAGCCACAATGAGTTTGCATTCTACATCAGGAAATAATTCCTTGGCGTGCTTGAACAAAAGAACGTGTCCGATATGAAGCATATCGTAGACACCGAAGGTGAGGATATTGAGCATTATTTTCTTTATTACACACTTACAAAACTATTCTTTCCTCCAAACCATCTTATCAACAATCCCAGTATAAGACTGGATGATTTTCACGACTTTGGTCGAGACGTTCTCATCCACATAGTCGGGGACGGGTATGCCGTGGTCGGCGTTCTGGTTCATCTCTACGGCGCAGTCCACAGCTTGAAGTAGCGACTTCTCGTCGATGCCAGCGATGAAGAAGCAGCCTTTGTCCAATGCCTCGGGGCGCTCCGTAGAAGTGCGGATGCACACTGCGGGGAAGGGATGGCCAACACTTGTGAAGAATGAACTTTCCTCAGGCAAAGTGCCACTGTCGCTCACCACAGCAAAGGCATTCATTTGCAAACAGTTGTAATCGTGGAAGCCCAGCGGCTCATGCTGGATGACGCGCGGGTCGAGTTGGAAGCCACTCGCCTCAAGGCGCTTGCGACTACGCGGATGGCAACTGTAAAGGATGGGCATATCGTATTTCTCCGCCATTCGGTTGATGGCATTGAAAAGGCTCAAGAAGTTCTTCTCCGTGTCGATGTTCTCCTCGCGATGGGCGGAGAGTAGGATATACCTGCCTTTTTCGAGGTTCAGCCGCTTGTGGATGTCGGAGGCTTCGATTTCCTTCAGGTTGTTGTGCAGCACTTCTGCCATGGGACTGCCCGTGACATACGTTCTTTCCTTGGGCAGACCGCAGTCGGCCAGGTATCTTCTCGCGTGCTCGCTGTAGGCCATGTTCACGTCGGAGATGATATCGACAATGCGGCGATTGGTTTCCTCGGGGAGGCATTCGTCCTTGCAACGGTTGCCGGCTTCCATGTGGAAAATCGGGATATGCAGGCGCTTGGCTCCGATGACCGAAAGGCAGCTGTTGGTGTCGCCCAAAACGAGTACTGCATCAGGCTTGATTTCCACCATTAACTGGTAGCTCTTGGCGATGATGTTGCCCATGGTTTCTCCCAAATCGTTGCCGACGGCATCCATGTAAACCTCGGGGTCGGCGAGTTTCAAGTCCTTGAAAAACACGCCGTTGAGGTTGTAGTCGTAGTTTTGGCCGGTATGGGCTAAGATGCAGTCGAAGTATTGTCTGCACTTGTTAATCACGGCGGCCAACCTGATAATCTCAGGACGTGTGCCGACGATAATCAACAACTTTAGTTTTCCGTTATTCTTAAACATGTTTTTGTCTCCACGTATTACACGTATCTGCGCGTATCTTTTCCTGAAACTATATCCATGATACGCGAGATACGTGGAGATTTGTATTTATTTGATTACTTTATATCCGTTTTTGAAATCACTGACATCAAAATTCACCAACAAACCAGCTGGTTTATCAAGCAATTTCATATAAGTCCTTACTTGTTTAAAATGTACTGGCATTAAAGTCTCAACCGATTTGAGTTCTATGATTAATGAGTCGTTGACTATAATGTCAAGCCGTAAATCAGCACCAACGGTTTCTCCTTTATATACAATCTCAACTGGAAGTTGTGAAGATACACTTAATCCGCGTAGCTTTAGTTCGTGTATCAATGCTTTCTCGTAAACACTCTCTAATAACCCTGGGCCAAGAGCATTGTACACCTCAAAAGAAGCACCAATAGCTTCATATATTAACTTATTAACATCCATGATATACTCGCGATACGCGTGATACGTGGAGCCTTAAACTGGGTCGAAGAAGGTATCTGGTTTGTTCGGATTGAAAACTTCGTTGCAGTACATCACTGTCACCAAATCCTCGGTGTCGCTGAGGTTGATGATGTTGTGCGTATAGCCTGGAAGCATGTGCACCGCTTGGATGTTGTCGCCGCTCACCTCAAACTCAATAACTTCGTCCGAGCCTTCCTTGCGCTCCTGAATCAGCCCGCGACCTTTCACGACGATGAAAAGTTCCCATTTTGAATGATGCCAATGCTGACCTTTGGTGATGCCCGGCTTCGAGATGTTGATGCTCACCTGTCCGCAGTTGGCTAAATGCACCAACTCGGTGAACGAACCTCTGTCGTCCACATTCATCTTCAGCGGATAAGCGACTTTCTCTTTGGGGAGATATGATAAATATGTGGAATATAGTTTTTTGGCGAAACTTCCTTCGGGAATATCGGGTATGAGCAAAGTCTTAGGCTGTTCGGCGAAACGATAGAGCAAGTCCACAATCTCCCCCAATTTGACATGATGCGTGACAGGACAATAGCAGTACAAGCCTTTTTCCATCGGGAACACGCCCAGTCCGTCGAAGTCGCAGCGGTGTTCCTTGCCTTGCAGTGCAGCAATCATTTCGGCCACAAGGTCGTCGATATAAAGCAGTTCCAACTCCACACTTGGGTCGTTCACGGTGATGGGCAGGTCGTTGGCGATGTTGTTGCAGAAAGTGGCCACAGCACTATTGTAGTTAGGCCTGCACCACTTGCCAAAAAGGTTCGGGAAGCGATAAATCAACACACGCGGCTTCAAGGCAGCGTTTTTTTCTACATCGGAATAATCTGAATAATCAGAAACGGATTCTCTTTTTCCGTTCTTTCCGTTTTTTCCGATGCTCAAAAAATCGCGTTCGTAGTCCAGGAACAACTCTTCGCCCGCCTTCTTGCTTCTACCGTATTCTGAATTGCCGAAACGACCCGTCAAAGAGGCTTGTTGTGAGCTGCTCAACATCACGGGGCAATGGTTGTTGTGTTTCTTCAAAGTATCGAGCAGTGTGCTGGCAAAACCGAAATTGCCCTCCATGAACTCGCTTTGTTCCTTCGGACGGTTCACTCCTGCCAGGTTGAAAACGAAGTCGCAGTCTTGGCAATAGGCATCCAGTTCTTCGGGCTTGCTGTCGATATCGTACTCATAAACGGCATCCACCTTAAGGTCACCATAACAGCGGGCCTTGCCTTCTTTTATATTATTAAGTTCGGCGCACAGGTTCCGACCTACAAAACCCTTCGCTCCTGTTACTAGTATCTTCATTTTTCCCACGTATTACACGTATCTTCGCGTATCTTTTTTCCGTGATTATGCTCGTGATACACGAGATACATGGAGACTTATTTTACAATATTTGGAATACCGTTCAACTCATTCTGGATGTATTCCAATGAGGCGATTTTTGCCTTGGTCTCGTCGCTGTTGAATTCCTCAATGGTGGCGCGTTTGGTGTCGCCGTCCTTGAAATACTTGTCGTAGTTCAGGTCGCGGTTGTCGGCGGGCACGCGGTAGAAGTTGCCCATGTCCTCGGCCTTGGCGCACTCTTCTTTGGTGAGTAGCGTTTCGTACATCTTCTCGCCATGACGTATGCCAATGACCTTTATCTCTTCTTTCTTGCCTCCAAACAGCTCACAAACCGCCTCGGCTTGTGTTTGGATGGTACAAGCCGGTGCTTTCTGAACCAAGATGTCGCCGTTTTGTCCGTGTTCGAAGGCAAAGGACATGATGAAACGGGTCATCTTCGGCTCGGTCAAGGTGATGGGGTTTCCCTTGCGAATCTGGTCAATCCAAAGCGGAATGACCGAACCGCGCGAGCACATCACGTTGCCATAGCGGGTGCAGCAGATTTTGGTGTTCCCGCTGAGGCGGCTTTTGGCCACGGCTATCTTTTCCTCGATGGCTTTGGTGATGCCCATGGCGTTGATGGGATAGGCGGCCTTGTCGGTGGAAAGGCAGATGACACACTTCACACCAGCGTCGATAGCGGCATCCAAGGTGTTGTCGGTTCCTATCACGTTGGTCTTGACGGCCTCCATCGGGAAAAACTCGCACGACGGCACTTGCTTCAAAGCGGCGGCATGAAACACATAGTCCACGCCTTTCATGGCGTATTTCAGTGTGCTTTTGTTGCGCACATCGCCAATGTAAAACTTTATCTTATTGGCCACTTCAGGCATCCTCGCCTGAAAGTCGTGGCGCATGTCGTCTTGCTTTTTCTCGTCGCGTGAAAATATGCGAATCTCGCCGATGTCCGTTCTCAGGAAACGGTTCAAAACGGCGTTGCCAAAACTGCCCGTACCTCCCGTGATGAGGAGGACTTTGTCTTTGAATATCGTCATTATGAGTGTTTTTGTCAGATTATTACAGTCTTCCGTCCACCAACTTCCTATCCAGCGTGCATTTCACGTCATACACCACATGCTTTTCTTTCAGCAAGCCGAGAATGTCTATGCCTTCAAACTTCTTGTGTGCCACAGCGGCAATACAAGCATCAAACTTTTGCTTGGGCAGTTCGTTCACCACCTCTATGCCATACGGTCGTAAACAGTGATGTTAAGGTTATACTCCATCAAAGCCTTGTAGATGTCGATAACCTTGGTGTTGCGCACGTCGGGGCAGTTCTCCTTGAAGGTGAGTCCGAGAATAAGAATACTGGAATGAAGCACCTGTATGCCCTTTTTTAACATCAGTTTGATGGTTTCAGAGGCCACGTATTCGCCCATGCCATCGTTCATTCGGCGACCGGCGAGAATGATTTCGGGGTTGTAGCCGTAGCGCTTGGCGCATTGGGCAAGACGCTTGGCGCATTGGGCAAGATAGTATGGATCCACGCCGATGCAGTGGCCGCCCACCAGTCCTGGACGGAACGGCAGGAAGTTCCATTTGGTGCCAGCGGCTTCGAGCACGTCTAGCGTGTCGATGCCCATCTTGTTGAAGATTTTTGAGAGTTCGTTAACGAAAGCAATGTTGATGTCGCGCTGGCTGTTCTCAATTACCTTGGCGGCTTCTGCTACCTTGATGGTCGGGGCAAGGTGGGTGCCAGCGGTGATAACACTGCTATACACCTCGTTGATATACTTGCCGATTTCAGGTGTTGATCCCGATGTTACCTTCTTGATATGCTCCACGGTGTGCTGCTTGTCGCCCGGGTTGATGCGTTCGGGGCTATAACCACCAAAGAAATCCACATTCATCTTTAGGCCGCTGACTTTTTCAACAACGGGAATACACTCGTCCTCCGTAACGCCTGGATATACAGTCGATTCATAAACCACCACGTCGCCTTTCCCGATGACCTTTCCGACGGTGGTAGAAGCACCAACAAGCGGCGTCAAATCGGGGTTGTTGTCGCTGTCAACGGGTGTAGGAACCGCCACCACATAGAAGTTGCAGTCCTTGAGGTCTTCCAAATTGGTCGTGCATTTGAAGCCGTGGTTCTTGATGGCATCTTGAAGCAAGTCGTCGGCTACTTCGAGGGTGGCATCATGGCCGCTCATGAGAGCATCCACGCGGGCTTGGCTCATGTCGAAGCCGATGGTGGGGTATTTCGTTGAGAAAAGGCGGGCCAAAGGCAAGCCGACATATCCGAGACCAATTACACAGATTCTAGTGTCTTTCATTATCTTGGTGTTGTTTGATTATTTACAAATTACAGATTCGTTTTATACCATTCTATAGCCTCGCTTAATCCTCGGGCAAAATCATATTCGGGGTCGTAGCCCAATAGGTGCTTCGCCTTGCTGATGTCGGCGTTGCTGTGTTTGATGTCGCCAGAACGATCGGGGCCAAAATGTGGATCTATGGTTTTGCCCAAGGCTTTTGTCAAATCGTAATAAATATCTATCAGATACTCCCTGCCGCCGTAAGCTATATTGAAAGTCTCGCCGCTGGCTTCATCGGGCGCAAGACAAGCCTTCAGATTGGCCTCTATCACGTTTTCGATATAGGTGAAGTCGCGACTCTGCTTGCCGTCGCCGTTGATGGTTGGCTGTTCATCATTAATCAGCATCTTGATGAACTTTGGAATGACCGCCGCGTAGGCTCCATTCGGGTCTTGCCGCCTTCCAAAAACATTGAAATAGCGCAAACCAATGGTTTTCAAGCCATAATGTTTGGTATATTGTTTGGCCCATTCTTCGTCGGCGCGCTTGCTGACGGCGTAAGGAGAAAGCAGATTGCCTTCCACGCCTTCTTTCTTGGGAAGATGGGCTTCGTCACCATAAACAGAACTTGACGAGGCATAAACAAAGGTCTTCACCTTGTTCTGTCGGGCGGCTTCGAGCATATTGAGTGTACCTTGTATGTTGTTGGCGCAATAGAACAACGGCATCTCTATGCTACGAGGCACACTGCCCCATGCGGCTTGATTCAGCACATAGTCCACGCCCTCGCAGGCTTTCATACAGGTTTCCAAGTCTTTGATGTCGCCTTTGATGAACTCGTAGTTCGGGTTGTCAAGAAAGGGATCGACATTAGCCTGTTTGCCGGTACTCAAGTCGTCCAAGCATCGGACTTTATGCCCTAATTTCAGTATAGCCTCGCAGAGGTTGGAGCCAATAAAACCCGCTCCGCCCGTAACGAGAAAAAGTGTATCTTTTGAAAAATGAAGTTGGGTGTACATTGAAATTAAAGTTTTCTAACAAGCTGGGGTTCCGTTTTTTCCATCATCTTCCGCCACTTGAAATAACCCAGCACGGCGATGACAACGTAAAGGGCGTAAAGGCTTGCCTTGAACGGGATGTCCTTGTGATAATAGAGTACGCTCGTAACGATGTCCACCACAATCCATACAAACCACTGTTCCAAGTATTTACGCGCCAAGGCCCAAATGCCCACGATGCTGAAGGCCGTGGTGAAGGCATCGGCGATGGGGACAGTAGAGTTGGTGAAGTTGCTCAAAATAAGATAGATGACCAACCATGCGCCAAGACCGATTCCTATCCACACCAAAGCGGTGTTTTTGGGCATGTGCCGGATGGGCAGGTCTGCGGTTTTCTGTTTGTGGCGCATCCACGCGACGAAGCCGTAAACCGTCATCGCCAAATAGTAGAACTCCATGCCACAGTCGGCGTAAAGTCCTTTCTGATAGTACAATACGATGCCCAGCGACTGCATCGCGAAGCCCACGACCCACATCCACACGTTGGCTTTGTATTCCAAAAGAATGTAGGCCAAGCCTAATGCCGTAGTGGTGATGTCGAGCCAATGAGCAGCAATGAAATCCATTACATCTTGTTTTTCATTGCATCCGCAAAAGCCACAAACTCTGCTGCCGTCATTTGTTTCAGGAAGAGCAGTCCGTGGGTGGCGCGGATGAGCGGGTGCTTGTGCTCGTAGAAGAAGTTCTTGCCGAGCACGAACTGTATGTCCTTGTATTGCTTTACCCAAATCTTCTCCGCCAACTCGCTGAAAGGTCCGTCGAAGTCGGGGTTGGGGAACTCTGCCTTCACTTGCGTCAAGTAGCTGTCTTTGAAGGCTTTCTCGAACACGGCGAAAGCGTTGAGCGAAACGGGCACATAAAAATTGGCCTCGGCGGGATGGAACGTGGACCACACGTTGCGGTAGCCGAAAATCCTCAAGTCCATGAGGTTGGTCTCCTCGCTCCAAAACTTGACGGCCTCGGCGATGGACAACATGACTTTGTAGTGCGTGTTAGGACCCAAGCCTTCGTAGTCGATGGCCACGGTCATGACGGTGGGCTTCAGCTCGCGCAATTGGTTGAGGATGGGTTCAATGTCGCGCTCGCGATTGGGAACCCACGCGCCCTGATCCTGTCGAAGGGCCGATTCTCCGTCGTTATAAAGCCCCAAACGAAGATGGTGAATATGGCTTAGCGAAGTGCCGGTGTAGGCCCAAACAAGCTCTTCCTCAAATTCGCGTATCTCGCCTTTCAATTTCTGAATCTCATCGCTGTTTTCGACACCGTTTTTGAGGTTTTCGATTTCTTCCCTGAAACGCGCTTCCGCGTCCTCCACGCTTTTCAGCTGCCACAATCCCACAGCATCGCGAAGGATGCGATGGCAGAAGCCGCGCCGCATCTCTTCAGGGTTCTTGCGGGCCACATTGTCGAGGTAATGGTGGATGTCCTTCTCCTGCTTGAAACGGTAGCCTCTCTCGAAATAGTCGGGATAATTGACCATCTGTATCTGGCCTTGTTTCAGCAAGTTCAATGTGTCTTCCAAAGCCTTGAGCAGGAATTCGTCGGTCACGGAGTGATAGCCGGACGTCATGATGGCGAAGTGCACTTGGTTCGACGGGCTGCGCAACTGCCTGTTGATGAAGGGCATGATGCCGAGCATGATGTCGTCGTGATGCGGTCCGGTATGGTAGATGACCTCGTTTTCGATAGGCTTCACCCCGCGCCACAGCTTGGCTTCGGTGTCGGCGATGACTTGCTGCACCACATGGAGGCCCAAGTTGGGAATCTTGGCGCAACGCGAATCGTTTTGCAGGTCGTCCAAAGTCAGCTTGTGGGCATACCTGTCAAGGATCTTGCAGAGACCCAAAACGGCGCGTTCGGTCTTCTCGAAAGTCCAAGAGCCTTCGTCAAAGTAGCTTGGGGCGGTTTTGTTGAACATTTAGTCTCTCTTGAAAATATCCCTTGTATAAACCTTTTCCATCACATCGTCCAAGCAGCTGTCGTAGCGGTTGGCGATGATGGCTTGGCTCATGGCCTTGAATTTCTCCATGTCGTTCACCACGAGGCTGCCGAAGAAGGTCGTTCCGTCGGGCAAAGTCGGCTCATAGATGATGACCTCGGCACCTTTGGCCTTGATGCGTTTCATCACGCCTTGGATGCTGCTTTGGCGGAAATTGTCGCTATTGGATTTCATCGTCAGGCGATACACGCCAATCACGCAGTGGTGCTCGTTGGCGGCATTGTATTGTCCTTGGTCGAAATAATCATAGTAGCCCGCCTTTTTCAGCACTTGGTCGGCGATGAAGTCCTTTCGCGTGCGGTTGCTTTCCACGATGGCTCGGATGAGGTCTTCCGGCACGTCCTCATAATTGGCCAAAAGTTGCTTGGTGTCTTTCGGAAGGCAATAGCCGCCATAACCAAAGCTCGGGTTGTTGTAGTGGCTCCCGATGCGCGGGTCGAGGCAGATGCCGTCGATAATGGCTTGTGTGTCAAGACCTTTCACCTCGGCATAGGTGTACCGCTTCGGCCTCTTTCATGCCCATATAAAGCACAGGTACATCCTTCTTGATGGCACCTGCTTGCAGAAGGGCCGCAAACTGGCGGGCTTTTTCCTCAATATCGGGGCGCACCAACGACATGATAGCCTCGTTTTCCTTGTCATAGCCAGCAATGGGTTTGGGATAGCCCACAATAATGCGGCTTGGATAAAGATTATCGTACAAGGCCTTGCTTTCGCGCAAAAACTCAGGCGAAAAGAGTAGATTGAACTTCTTCACGCCCTTTGCAGCATATTTCACATAGAGGCTACGGGTGTAGCCCACAGGAATTGTACTTTTGATGACCATCACTGCGTCGGGATTGACCGAAAGCACGAGGTCGATGACTTCCTCTACATGCGAGGTATCGAAAAAGTTCTTTTGCGGATCGTAATTGGTTGGAGCGGCAATGACGACAAACTCGGCGTCCTTGTAGGCTGCCGCGCCGTCCAAAGTGGCCGTGAGGTCAAGCTCCTTCTCCGACAGATACTGTTCGATGTATTCATCTTGAATAGGCGACTTCTTATTATTAATAAGGTCAACCTTTTTCTTGACGACATCGACCGCTGTAACGTGATTGTATTGCGCCAATAATATGGCGATACTTAATCCCACATAGCCTGTGCCTGCAACTGCGATGTTCATGGTTAGCTATTTTATTTCCATCCAAACGGATGTCCGCTCAGCGGCAACTTGGCCATGGGATGGTAGTCGCCTTTCAGGCCCTTCGGGGTAGCGTTGCGGATTTCATATACAATATCTATGCAACGGCGGGCCTCCTCGATGCCGAATCCGCGCCCTGCAAGGATTTCCTCGTAGCTTTTGGTGTGGAGTTCGGTAAAGCCTTCGCTGAACTCAAACTCCTCGCCGTCAATGGTTATGCTGCGGAAGGTGCGTTTCTCGCCTTCCACCGCATTTTCGGGCAGTGTTTCGGCATTGATGCTGAGAAAATAGCGCACGCGTGCGCGGTCCAGTTCAAGATAGCCTGCCACACGGTCGTGAGAGACCACATGGACTACGTTTTTCTTCACATTGCCGAAAATCCAGCTGAGCATGTCATAGAAATGCACGCCGATGTTGGTGGCAATGCCGCCGCTCTTGTTGATGTCGCCTTTCCACGAGGCATAATACCAATTGCCACGCGAGGTGATATAAGTCAAATCGACATCATAAACCTTGTCTTGGGGGCCTTCTTCCACCTTTTTTTTCAGTGCCTTGATTTTTTCATGAAGACGGAGCTGGAGGATGGTGTAGGCTTTGTGTCCCTGTCGTTCCTCCACCTTCTGCAAGGCATCGATGTTCCATGGATTGAGCACTAGGGGTTTCTCGCAAATGACATCAGCGCCGAGGCGCAGGCCGTAGCGAATGTGGGCATCGTGCAAGTAGTTGGGCGTGCACACACTGACGTAGTCAATCTGCTTGCCTTCATCTTTCAGCTTGGTGTTGTGCCGGTCGAAAAGTTCCTGCTCCGTAAAGAAGGCAGCCTTGGGAAAATAGCTATCCATGATGCCTACACTGTCGCTTTTGTCGTAGGCCGAAACGAGTATATTGTCCGTGTCTTTGATGGCTTTGAGGTGGCGCGGGGCAATGTAGCCGCCAACGCCGATGATGGCGAAATTTTTCATTAAAGATTATTCTTTTCTATGTCTTTAAAATACTTGACTGTGCCGTAAGTCAGCTCGTCGCAGGCTGCATCGTCGCACACGATGATGCCTTGGGGGTGCATTTGCAGCACGCTGACGGTCCACATTTGGCTGACGGTGCCCTCGATGGCATGAGCCAAGGCGCGGGCTTTGTTGTGTCCGTTGGCCAAAATCATCACCTCGCGGCTGTCCATCACGGTGCCCACGCCCACGGTGAGAGCAGTCTTCGGCACCTTGTTAATGTCGTTCTCGAAGAAACGTGAGTTGGCAATGATGGTGTCGGTGGTAAGGGTCTTCACGCGGGTGCGCGAGGTCAGGCTGCTGCCTGGTTCGTTGAAGGCGATGTGTCCGTCCGGACCAATGCCGCCCATGAAGAGGTCAATGCCGCCATAACTCTTGATTTTGGCTTCGTAGCGGGCACACTCCGCTTCCAAATCCTCGGCGTTGCCATTCAGGATGTTCACGTTCTCCTTCTTGATGTCGATGTGGCTGAAGAAATTGTTCCACATGAAACTATGGTAGCTCTCGGGATGGTTTTCCGGAATCTTCACATATTCGTCCATATTGAAAGTGACCACATTCTGGAAAGAAATCTTGCCTTCTTTGTGGAGGCGAACGAGTTCACGGTAGGTGCCGATGGGCGTTGAACCCGTGGGCAGACCGAGGATGAACGGTTTTTCAGCCGTCGGCTTGAAGGCATTGATGCGCTCCACAATGTGGTTAGCGGCCCAGCGCGACATGGCGTCGTAATTTTGTTCTATGATAACTCTCATGGTTTGTAGTTGTTTAGTTGTTAAGTTGATTAGTTGTTTAGTTAGTGGGTGTTGCGGTATTTTTGGATTAACGCGACAAATTCATCCGTTTCCTTGCGGATTTGCTTGACAAACGAAACATCGTCGATGCTACCGATGACGGCGAGTTTCTCGGCTTCGTTGCGGAAGGTGGCGTTGCGGAACTCGTTCTCGTAGTCTTTCTTGCGGCTGTCATACACTTGGTCGCAGATGTAATGTTGGATGCGAATGGCCTTGTCGAGGTTTTCGTGCCACATTTCCTCGGTCATCACGTCGGTTTCGTCCTTGTAAAGGAACATCAGCGCGAAGTAGGCGTGGCGCAGTTTTTCGTGGAGATAGTTATCCCAAAGCTCATCGTAGCGGTGGTGGATTTCGTCCCATGTGTTGAGTTTGCCGTCGCGGATGTCGGCACGAAGCTGATCGGCGTATTCCTCGGGCATGGTCTGGCCGCCAAGGTTAATCCATTTGCGCAGGCGCTGGCCTTTCATACGGTTCACGATTTGCTCCATGTCGCTATCGGGATGGACTTCGAGATAATGCAGGCATGTGGTTACGGCATAGTACGTAATCATGTCGCCATAGGCGTGATAGGCTTCCAACGGCTTGAGAATACGCACTTTACGTTTGCCTTTTTCCATGTGTTCGCCAAAGACTTCTAAAGACTTTACTGTTTCAGGCTCGTTGTCGAGGAGGTTCTTGCCACACTCGCGCAAGTCGTAGTACTCGTATTTTTCGGGATTTTCGCCTTGTTTGCGAAGATAAGCCTTGGCCACCCAAACTTCGAGTAGCTTGCGTCCTTCGATGATTTCCTCAACGGTATCGGGCGCAAGGGTTTCAAACTCAATGTTTTGAATCTTGCGCTTGCGTTTGTCGCGGCTGACGTATTTCGAGGTGTTTCGCGCGATGGCGTACATGTTGTACATCCACCAATAGGCTGGCATGACTTCCAACTCGTTTTTGGCGGTGTTATTGTTCACCAAGCAGAACGGCAACATGATATTGAGTTCGCTTGGATAGTCGGCTTTGCTGAGCAAGGTGAAAGAAGCAAACCTCGATGAGTGCTTCACGCTGGAGCAAAGTCCCGGCCAGAAGCCGCGCGAGGCCACGATTTCGCCGTCGGTGGCGCGACTGTTGTGGTTCGATCCGATGGTGGCACCAGCAGCCATATTGCTCTGCCCCATCACACAAGCGGAGATAAGGAACGAGTTGTTGTGGTGCTGCTCGTGCGAGGGGAATATGAGGTTGTTCAAGACCTCGCAGCAGGAGATGGTGGAGTTGTCGCCAAGCACCGAGTGAATCAAGCGCGCACCGTATTTTAGGTTGCAGTTGTCGCCCAGCACAAAGCGCGTGGCCACAACAGAGTAGAAAATGCGGCAGCCATAGCCAGTAACGCCGTTCACCAAAATAACACCCTCCCCGATTTGCGATGGCTCTTCTTCCGACGAATTGATCGTAACGTTTTTCAGTTTGCTTGCACCTTTAATATAACAATGCGGTCCTACCTTGGCATCCTTCAGAATCCAGCAGTTCTTGATGACGCAACTTTCGCCTACGGTGCCGTAGTAGCCACGATGGAAATCGACGCTGTTCTGCGTGATTTCCTTTAGGCGTTCCTGAAGCTTGGTGTCGTCGGTGTATTTGGCCCAAAGGTAGGCATCGGCGGTAATCATGCCGTCAAAAGGCAAGATTCTGCGCGTCCCGATTTCGTTCATCACCTCGAGCCACACGCGCACGTCTTCCGGCTCGCCTTCCTTGATGGTGCCGTTGCCGAATTTGGAGTGGTCGGTGGTGGAAATCTCTTGGATGTTGAACAAAATGCTGCGGTTGCCGATGATGTAGTTGGCCATGTAATGCACGTCGTGGATGGCCACATCGTCGCCGATGTCGCATGAGATGATGCTGCTGTCGGTGATGCCGATGGGTACGCGCAAGTCGTGGTATTGCAGCACTTTGTTTTGCACGCGACCGATACGCACCATACCAAAGAAGTGGTTGTTGCGGATCATGTTGGTGTCGAACTCTTCGGTCACCCAGATGTCGTCCCAGTTGGTGGCCGAGTTGCTGTTTTTCACCAAGCGCTCAATTTCGTCGGAGCGCAGATGCCGCCAGCCGCCTTCGGGCTTCTTCACCTGAAGGTTGCGGTAGTAATATTCGTCGTGACCGTGCAAGTACTTCTCATCAATGAAGTTCTTGTAAATCCGGTCGTAGTCTATAATGGTTACTTTATCCATTTATCGGTTTTTATACATATCGTCGTAATACTTCTGATAGTCGCCAGAAGTTACATTGTCCATCCATTCTTGGTTGTCGAGATACCAACGGACGGTTTTTTCGATGCCTTCCTCGAACTGGAGACTCGGCTCCCAGCCCAACTCTTTCTGCAACTTGGTTGAGTCGATGGCATAGCGCAAGTCGTGGCCGGCGCGGTCGGTGACGTAGGTGATCAAGTCCACGTCCTCGCCTTCCTTTCTGCCGAGCAAACGGTCCACCGTGTTGATCAACACCTTGATGAGGTCGATGTTCTTCCACTCGTTGAAGCCGCCGATGTTGTAGGTTTCGGCGATCTTGCCTTCGTGGAAAATCAGGTCGATGGCGCGTGCGTGGTCTTCCACATAGAGCCAGTCGCGCACGTTCTCGCCTTTGCCGTAAACCGGCAGCGGCTTGCGGTGGCGGATATTATTGATAAATAAAGGTATCAGTTTTTCGGGGAACTGGTATGGGCCGTAGTTGTTTGAGCAGTTAGTGACGACGGTCGGGAGGCCGTAGGTGTCGTGGAAAGCGCGTACGAAATGGTCGCTCGAGGCCTTGGCCGCGCTGTAAGGGCTATGAGGTTGGTATTTCAGGTCTTCGGTGAAGAATTTGCTGCCATAAGCCAGATGGTGCTTGCCGCTGCTGGCTTTAGTGCTGAAGGGCGGCATGATGCCTTGGGGGTCGGTGAGTTCGAGTGCGCCATAAACCTCGTCGGTCGAGATATGGTAGAAACGTTTGCCGTCCCAATTGCCGTCCCAATACATCTTGGCGGCCTGCAAGAGGCTCAACGTGCCCATCACATTGGTTTGCGCGAAAGTGAACGGGTCTTTGATGGAGCGGTCCACGTGGCTTTCGGCGGCGAGGTGGATGATGCCATCGACATGCTCGTCTTGCATAAGTTTGTAAATCATCTCAAAGTCGCAGATGTCGGCCTTTACGAACTTATAGTTCGGCTTGTCCTCGAGGTCTTTCAAATTGGCAAGATTGCCTGCGTAAGTCAGCTTGTCGAGGTTGATGATTTTATAATTGGGATACTTGTTCACGAACAGACGTACGACATGGCTTCCGATGAAGCCCGCGCCGCCAGTAATGATAATGGAACGTTTGTAGTTCATGTATTCTTATCTTAAATTTTTGAATGTTTCCGAGTTAATCTCCTCTTTCATTTCGTCTATGACCTTCAGTAGGTATTGCCCATATTGGTTTTTTTGCATTGGTTGAGCCAATTCGCGCATTTTCTCCTCGCTGATCCAGCCGTGACGGTAGGCGATGCCTTCCAAGCAGGCCACTTTCAGTCCTGTCCGCTTCTCGATGACTTCCACGAAGGTGGAGGCTTCCGAAAGGCTGTCGTGGGTGCCCGTGTCGAGGCGAAGCCGCGACCGAGGGTCTGCACCTTCAGTTCGCCGTCTTTCAGGAACACTTGGTTCACCGTGGTGATTTCCAACTCGCCACGTGCCGATGGCTTGATGTTCTTGGCCACATTGACGACCTTGTTGGGGTAGAAATACAGTCCCACCACGGCGTAGTTGCTCTTAGGCTGCTTGGGTTTTTCCTCGATGCTGAGGCAGTTGCCGTTTTTATCAAATTCGGCCACGCCGTATCGCTCGGGGTCGCTCACCCAATAACCGAACACGGTGGCTTTCTTCTCCTCTTCGGCGGTGCGCACGGCCTCGGTCAGCATTTTGGTGAAGCCGTTGCCGTAGAAGATGTTGTCGCCAAGGACGAGGCAGGCGCTGTCGTCGCCGATGAATTTCTCCCCGATGATGAAGGCCTGTGCGAGGCCGTCGGGCGAAGGCTGTTCGGCATACTCGAAACGCACACCGTAGTCGGAGCCGTCGCCAAGCAAACGCTTGAAGCCCGGCAGGTCATACGGGGTGCTGATGATAAGGATTTCCCTGATGCCAGCGAGCATCAGTGCCGAAATGGGATAATACACCATTGGCTTGTCGTATATCGGGAGCAGTTGCTTGCTCACGCCTTTGGTGATGGGGTACAATCTGGTGCCGGAGCCTCCGGCAAGTACTATTCCTTTCATATATCAATATCCATTGGGGTTTTGTCTTTGCCAGTTCCACGAGTCGCGGCACATCTCTTCGAGGCCGTATTGCGCCTTCCAGCCGAGTTCCTTTTCCGCCTTGGCGGGGTTGGAATAGCAAGTGGCAATGTCGCCAGCGCGGCGCGGCTTGATGCTGTACGGAATCTTGACGCTGTTCACTTTCTCGAAGGTCTTCACCACGTCCAAAACCGAATAGCCTTGCCCCGTTCCGAGGTTGTAAATCGCGCAGCCACAACGCTTTTCGATGGCTTGCAAAGCTACCACATGGCCTCGGGCCAAGTCCACGACATGGATGTAGTCGCGCACGCCGGTGCCGTCGGGTGTGGGGTAGTCGTTGCCGAAAACGTCCAGTTCGGGACGTTTGCCCACGGCCACCTGCGTAACGTAAGGCATCAGGTTGTTCGGAATGCCGTTGGGGTTCTCTCCTATCCTGCCGCTTTGGTGTGCGCCGATGGGGTTGAAATAGCGCAACAGCACGATATTCCACTCGTTGTCGGCCTTTTGT
>CADAVB010000007.1 GCA_902791165.1 uncultured Bacteroidia bacterium | reverse complement strand
GGAGTGTGGAGTTGGGGGTTAAGAGTTGCTCATAACTCATCACTCAACATTCAACACTCCATACTTGATAAGTTATCCGAAGTAGCGTTTGTACAGACCTTCAAAGCCTTTGCCGTGGCGGGCTTCGTCTTTGGCCATTTCGTGGACTGTGTCGTGGATGGCGTCAAGGTTGCGCTCCTTGGCCACGCGGGCGATGCGCATCTTGTCTTCGCAGGCACCACATTCGGCAATCATGCGCTTGTAGAGGTTGGTCTTGGTGTCCCAAACCACGTCGCCAAGCAATTCTGCGAACTTGGCGCAGTGCTCGGCTTCTTCAAAAGCGTAGCGCTTGAAAGCCTCAGCGATTTCGGGATAGCCTTCGCGGTCGGCCTGACGGCTCATGGCCAAGTACATTCCGACTTCGGTGGCCTCGCCCATGAAATGGGCATTCAGGTCCTTGATCATGTCTTCGCCAGTGCCTTTGGCAATGCCGATGACGTGCTCGGTTACGAAATTCAAGGCCGCGTTTTCATCAACGACCTTCCATTCAACAACTTGTTTGCATTGAGGGCAGCGCTCCGGCGCTTCTTCTCCCTCGTGGACATACCCGCAAATAGGGCAGATAAATTTTTTCTTCATGAGTTTTTAAATGATTTAATGAGTTAAAATTCTAATTCGTTTTGTTTACGCAAAGATACGCATTTTTATTGTATTGACAATGTTTTTGACAAAAAATTGTTACCTTTGCAAACTGTTTTGAAAGGATTTTAGAGTTATTATGCTGAATAGAAGATTTTTAAGAATCAAGGCGTTGCAGGAAATTTACGCCTATCGCCAGTCGAACGAACATGATTTGGCCAAGGCCGAGCGTCATTTGCTTCAGTCGGTTGATATGCTTTATGCGCTGTTTGTGTATCAACTTTCGTTTTGGGTGGAAGTGAAGCGTTTTGCCGAACGCCGCATTGAGGAAAACCGCAACAAACTTTTACCCACAAAGGAAGACCTGAATCCCAATTTAAAGTTTGTTAATAATTTGGTTCTCAATGCTTTGGATAATAATAACCATTTGATTCGTTTGGAGCAAACCTACAAAATCAATTGGGCAGACCATAGGGAAGATTTTATCCGTTCGTTTTATAATAGGATGCTCGAGTTTCCTGAATACAAGGAATATATGAGCAAGGAAACCAACGACTTTGAGGGCGACCGTCGCTTGCTGATGACTATCATCGACAAATATATGCCAGAGGACAGCCTGCTGTATGACTTCTATTCCGATCGCGATTTGGCCTTCAATAGCGATTACCAACTGGCGCTTTATCTGACTTGGAAGTTTCTCAACGACCTACCGGCCTCGTTTAACGAAAACTCGATGTTGCCTCCCGCCTATAAAACCCAGAACGAGGGGGATGAGGATGACAAGGCATTTGTCGTCAAGCTGTTTGAAAAGACGCTTCTTCATGCCGATGAATACGTTGATTTGGTGAAAGATAACATCTCGAATTGGGACTACGACCGTTTGGCCTTGATGGACAGGATTCTCATCTTCATGGCCATGACCGAGTTTTGTGAGTTCCATTTCATCCCCGTCAAGGTGACCATCAACGAATACATCGAGATCTCCAAATACTATAGCACGCCCGATAGCCGCCGTTTTGTGAACGGAATGTTAGACCGGATGGCCATTCTTCTTAAGGAGAAAGGTAAGTTGGTCAAGACGGGCATTGGTCTGATTGACAAATAAATGCATCGATAACTGCAATAATACAACCCCTTCCACGTTATACTCAAAACCACTGAAAATGAAACTGCATCACCCGTTGTTAGGACTGCTCATAGTCATGTTTCTCACATTGGACATCAATGCGCAAGTGACCAATGGCACTTACCGTTCGCTGACCGATGCCAACTCGGCCCGTGTGGTGGCGCTTGGCGGCTTGCCGCTGGCCATTCATGACGGCGACCTCCAAACGGCCACTTTCAATCCTTCGGCCATCTCGTCTGCCATGCACAACCAACTTGTGCTGTCGTATGTGGGCGACTTTAACCTTTCAACCAATTATGCCTCGGCGCAATACAGTCGCACGTTCGAGAAACTGGGAAGTTTTGCGGCGTCGGTGCAGTACTATAATTACGGCAATATGCCCTACGCCTCGGAAGGGAGTTATGTTGATGGTAGCACCTTTAACGTTTCTGACTATAGCGTTACCCTCGGCTGGGGGCGCGAACTCAGCGACAAATGGAGCATCGGGGCCAACCTGAAGTATGCCGGACTCCAGTTTGAGAGCTATCACGGCGGTGCCATCGCCGTTGATGTGGCCACAACCTATTGGGCCTATTCCAATTGGGCGTTCACCTTGGCCGCTCGCAACATCGGAATGCAGCTCTTCAACGATTTCGACCATCGAAACGCCAAATTGCCTTTCAGCCTCGACTTCATGGCCTCCAAGAAGCTCAACCATCTGCCTTTGACGATTTACCTTGCTTTCGACGACATTCAGCAATGGGACAAAACCTATTTGGATACCATCGTTTCGCCAAACTATAATCCCATCACGGCAGAGTATGAGGTGCCCTCGAAGGCTTCGCAATTCTTTACCAACCTGGCTTGCCATATCGTGGTAGGCGGCGAACTCGAATTAGGCAAGAACTTGGTGCTTAGGGCTTCTTACAACTATGGAACTCACTACAATATGGATGTTCCGCAAGATCGTACCTTGGTCGGCTTTTCGGCTGGCTTCGGCGTAAAAATCAAGGCGTTCCAGATAGATTATGCCCGTTCAAGGAACAATATTGTTGGGTCGCCTAACTTCTTGACACTCAGACTTGATTTGAGCAAATTCTAGTCATGTATCTCCACGAACTGAAACTGACGAACTTCAAGAATTGCGAAACGGCCGACTTGCTGTTTTCCGAGAAGGTGAATTGCTTTGTCGGCTTGAACGGAGCGGGTAAGACCAATGTCTTGGATTCGATTTATTATCTTTCTTTCTGCAAGAGTTTTTTCGGAGCAGCCGACAAGTTGAATATTAGGCATGAACAAGACTTTTTCGCCATACACGGCACTTATCGGCATGAAGAGAAGGAAGACGAGTTGGTATCGTGTGTGCAGAAGCGCGACGCGAAGAAGTCGTTTCGTTTTAACAAGAAGGAGTACGACCGTTTGAGCGACCATATCGGAAAGTTTCCCCTGGTGATGATTTCGCCCTACGATGCCGACCTCATCAATGATGGCAGCGAGCTTCGCCGTAAGTTCATCGATGGTGTGATTTCACAGTTCGACCCGCTGTATCTCAACGCTTTGCTGAAGTATAACCGTGCCTTGCTGCAACGTAATATGCAACTGAAACAGTTTGCCGAAACACGCACTTTCGACCGCGAACTGCTTCGCTTATGGGAAGACCAGTTGGCCCTCAATGCCGCCGATATTCATGCTAAACGCCATCAGTTTTTGGAGCATTTTCTTCCGATTTTTCAGCATTATTATGAAATGGTTTCGGGAGGCACGGAAAAGGTGGGCGTCGTCTATCAATCGCGATTGGATGAAAAGCCATTGGAAGCGTTGTTTGAAGCGAATCTTCAACAAGACCGACATTCGGGTTATACCAATGTGGGCATCCATAAGGATGATTTGGAGTTTACCCTCGATGGTCATCCGCTGAAAAGATTTGGGTCGCAGGGACAGCAGAAATCGTTCGTGGTTTCGATTCGATTGGCACAATTCGAGTTCAATTACCAGAAAATCGGCTACAAGCCCATTTTGTTGTTGGACGACATTTTCGACAAATTAGACGACCAGCGTGTGATGAAGTTGGTGCGTTTGGTGGGCGACGACCATTTCGGCCAGGTGTTCATCACTGATACCCAGCAACAAAGGGTGGAAAAACTGTTTGAGGACACGACCATTAACCACAAGATTTTCTCTGTGGCGAAAGGGCAGATGCAAGAGATAGGAGGCCAGCCATGATTTATTACGATGTGCAGTCGCTTGGCGATTTGATCAAGGCGTTTTATGCCCAGCACAAAGGCCCCGAATATGTTGATGAGCTGAAAATCATCCAATCATGGGGAAAAGTGGTAGGGCCGTTCATCGCGACCCATACCATCGACCTTTCCATTAATAACCACGTGCTTTTCGTGCGCGTTGATTCCGACTCGCTTAGGATGGAGTTGAGTTATTCCAAGTCGGTGTTGCTCAAAAACCTGAACGATTTGGTAGGCAAAGACCTGCTGACTGAAATCGTGTTGAGTTGAATCCGTTTCAAGCCGGATTACTGGGTCAGCAACTCGGCAGCTTTTTCCAGTTTCTCGTCGAGTTTCTTCATAGCCGTTTCGACGGGTTCTCCTACGGGAGCCTTCATACTGAAGTAGAACTTTATCTTCGGCTCGGTGCCCGAAGGTCGCACCGTGATTTTCGAGCCGCCCTCGGTGAAGAATTGCAGCACATCGCTCTTGGGTAATGCGATAGGCGTAGTTTTACCAGTGCGCAAATCTTTGGTTTCCTGCGATTTATAATCTCTTATTTCAATAATTTTCTCATATTCGATTTCGGTCGGAGGTGTGGAGCGGAAACGTTCCATCATGGCTTTGATTTCCTCCACGCCGCTGATGCCTTTCTTGGTGAGCGAAACGAGTTTTTCCTTGTAGAGACCAAATTCCTCGTAGATGTCCATGAGCACCTGGTAGAGTGTCTTGCCTTGTTCGGCGGCCCAAGCTGCTGCCTCGGCAATCATGCTCGTGGCAATGACGGCGTCCTTGTCGCGGACGAAGTCGCCGGCCAAGTAGCCATAACTTTCCTCACCGCCACCGATGAATTGCATTTTGCCTTCGAGTTCGAGAATCTTGTCGGCAATGTACTTGAATCCCGTCAGCACGTCGAAACGCTCCACGTTGTATTTCTTGGCCATCTCAAACAGCAGTTCCGTGGTGACAATAGTCTTCACAATATACTCTTTTCCAGTGAGTTTGCCCAATTCGCTCCAGCGACGCAGCATGTAATACACGAAAAGGCTGGCGGTTTGGTTGCCGTTGAGCAAAATGAACTCGCCCTTGTCGTCTTTCACGGCGATGCCCACGCGGTCGGCGTCGGGGTCGGTGGCCATGACGAGGTCGGCGTTCAGTTCTTGGGCCTTCTTCACGGCCAAGGCCATGGCGGCGGGTTCCTCGGGATTGGGTGACTTCACGGTGGGGAAGTCGCCATCGACAACCATCTGTTCCTCAACGCAATACACGTTCTCGAAACCTTTGCGTTTCAGGATTTCGGGCACCAAGCGGCGACCTGTTCCGTGAATCGGGGTATAGACAATCTTTAAGTCCTTGTGCTTTTTGATGAGGTCGAGCGAGAGCGAAAGGCCATACACCTTATTTAAATAGATGTCGTCAAATCTCTCGTCCAAAATGGTGATGAGGTCGGCGTTGCGCTTGAAGTTCACCATCGAGGGGTCGGTGATTTTCTCCACCTCGGCGATGACGTTCTTGTCGTGCGGACTGACCAATTGTCCGCCGTCGTTCCAATAGGCCTTGTAGCCGTTGTATTCCTTTGGATTGTGCGAGGCGGTCACCATCACGCCGGCGTCGCATTTCATTTCGCGCACGGCGAAGGAAAGCTCGGGGGTGGGGCGGAGGCAATCGAAAAGATAGACCTTGATGCCGTTGGCCGACATCACATCCGCCGTGATGTTGGCGAAGGCTGGGCTGTTGTTTCGGCAGTCGTAGGCCACCGCGACGCTCAGGTCTTTCTTGCCCGGATTCATCTTCTTGATGTAGTTGGCGAAGCCTTGTGTGGCCATGGCCACGGTATAGATGTTCATGCGGTTTGTGCCGGCACCCATGATGCCGCGCAGTCCGCCTGTGCCGAACTCCAGGTTGCGGTAGAAGCTCTCTGTCAGCTCGTTAGGGTCGTTGTCGAGCATGGCTTGCACGCTCTTTCGTGTTTCTTCGTCGTATTGGTCGGTGAGCCACGCTTTGGCTCTTTCGATGATTTGATTATCCATGTTGTTATATTTTTAGGTTGTCGTTTTAGCGCAGGGACTTACGTCGCCTGCTTATTATCCTGTCGCCCCTACGGGGCTTTGCTTGCCTGTCGGGGGGCTGCCGTAGGTCGCGACCTACGGTTACTAAAGTCTTACCCCTTCGAGGCTTTGCTCCCACATCGCTTCGCGTCATTGTGAGGAACGAAGCAATCCAGGTTTTAGTTCTTCCATGCACTTCACCAAACTTTCCCGCCAATCAGGTATTTCAATCCCAGCAAACTCCTTTATTTTGCTTAAATCCAGCACGCTATAGGCGGGTCGTTTGGCCTTGGTGGGATATTGGTCGGAGGTAATCGGGTTCACTTTGCAGCGTTTTCCGCCGATTTCCATGATGGCCGTGGCAAAGTCGTGCCAGGTGATTTGTCCTTCGTTGGTGAAGTGGAAGGTTTCGTGCGCGGCCTTTTTCTCGTTCAGTTCGATGAGACGGACGATGGCAAGGGCTAGGTCGTAAGCCCATGTGGGACAGCCTTTTTGGTCAGCCACCACATTGATTTCGTCTTTCGTATCGCCCAGCATGAGCATGGTCTTCACGAAGTTCTTGCCCACTGCGGAATAGAGCCATGCAGTTCTGATGATGAAGTGGTTGCAGCCACTTTCGCGGATAAGTCTTTCGCCCTCTGCCTTGGTGCGACCGTATGCCGACTGCGGATTGACGGGGTCGTCTGTCTTATAGGGCTCGTTTGCATCGCCACCAAAAACGTAATCGGTGGAAATGTGAACAAGCAAGGCGTTGTGTTTCAGGCAGGTATCGGCCAATACTTGAGGCGCGTATGCATTGATTTTTTCTGCTAATTTGTATTCGTCTTCGGCCATATCGACGGCGGTATAGGCCGCGCAATTCACGCAAACATCAATGTTATGGGTTGAAAAACAATGTTCTACGGCTTCCTTGTCGCAGATGTCGAGGGTGTCCACGTCGGTGAAAAACCAACAATTATGGTTGTCACCCGAGGCAATTTTTTGGAGTTCGGTGCCCAATTGGCCGTTGCAGCCTGTGACTAAGATGTTCATTTTCAATTGGTTTAGAAAGTATGTACAAAGGCGATGCCTAATGATTCTTTGAATTGCAGTTTGGGTATGTTATCGACGACAACTTCTTCATCGTCAATGGTTTGGTAAACGGGGAAGGTGGTGTTGTGGTCGTATTTCAGGTGGATAAAGAGTAAGGTTTTGATGTATTTTGTAATGGTAAAATTGAGATTGTTTTCCCAATTGAAATCGAGGCGCAGTCGGTCGTCGTCGCGTTTCTCGGTGTAGTTGTAGAAAGCGTTGAGCATGGTGGTGTAGGTGATGCTTTTCCCGATGGGTTGCTTGTAGTTGATGATAGCGTTCACGCCCACGGACGCGGCTATGTTTTCGCCAGGAATCCATTGGTTTTCAGCAGTGTAATAGCCTTTCTTCACGCCGAAAGCGCCTTGGTCGGCAAGGTCTTGTATGGTCACGAAGGTAACCTTGCCAGCTAAAGGGCTAAGAAAGATTTGGAAATTCTCGTTTTTGCTTTTGAAGGTGGGTCCGACCGAAACCGTGAGATAGGCTGGCGCAAAAAAGCCTGAAATGCGGGTTGAGTCATTCGGGTATTTGTAGCCGTCGGCAAACTGCGTATTGAAGGTGGCAACAGCCGAAAACCTCAGCCTTTGTTTGCTGTTGAGCGACAAGGCGTAGGTGAGGTCGATTTTGTCGTCGCTTTTTTCGATGCGTCGATCAGAAAAATGTGAGATGCCGAAAGCGAATGAGCCGGTCAGTTTTTGCTCAAAAGCTTTCTTTTTGTCCAAGAGAATGAAATTGGCGAAGGCTTTTCCCGTGGAGGAGCTTTCGCCGCCAGCGGCCCAGTTTGAAAGTGCCAATTGGTTGATATTCAATCCGTAGCTTCCATGAAAACTTAGTCTTTCGTTCAAGATGTTGATGATGTTTTCCTTGGGTTTTGGACCATCGGGGCGTTTTGGCGCAAGCGAATCCAAATGGCGGTTGATGGCGGCCAGTTCGCTTTCAATAGCTTCTTGCTCTTCCACAAGGTCTTCGCGGTGGCGATTGAGTGTAGCAAGGGTTTGTTCCAGCTGATGGGCCTCCTGGTTGATCTGGAATTGTTGCTGTTCGAGTTGTCTTTTGATGCGGACGTATTCGAGTGTATTATGGCAGATGGAACTGATTTCGGGCGTGACAAAAGGATAACGTTCTTGGCCAAGCAGTGTGTTGCCAATTGTTAAAGATATGGTAGTCAATAATATACGAATAAACTGCCTTTTCAATAGCATTATCAAAACCGTGTCGTTTCTTAAATAAGAACGGATTGTTGGACTCGTTTATTGCTCCTCAAAGTCAATTTTGTGGTTGGTTTGGTAGAGATGTTTTTTGGTGTTCTCGTATTGGTATGACACACGCGACCAGTATTCCACAGTTTTCTTGATGCCCAAGATACGTCGGGTGGTGGTAATCATGTCTTCAGGAAGGTTGTGGAACACGATGCTTGAGATGCCGACATAGAATGGACGCAAACATTCCATGCTGATTCTGATGGCTTTGCAGATGCAAGGTCCGAACCACGAGAGATGTTCAAGTCCATTGTCGGAGAGGTTTTTGTTGCCCAAGATGTGGCCGTGGTCGATGCCCATGCTAAATTCTATGCCAGAAATGAGAGAGAGATGGTCTTTGAAGGTGGAAGTAATCGCGTGGGCGATTTTCCATCCGCAATTGACGGCGTTTTTGCTGTCGGCATCGTTGCCAGGCAGGATAATTAGGAAGCCTTCAGGTGAGTAGCAATTGACGAAACCACCTTCGCTGGCTGCAATTTCAGTTATTATTGCATGATACAGATCGTAGGTTTGAACGGTTTTTCTGCGTCCATTCTCTTTGATGATGTAAGCCAAGTTCTTGATTCCGAAGTAGATTACGGAGGCTTCCATATAGATACCAGAGGCAGTGGTATCTAATTCCGAGAGTTTTGAGATGTCGTTGGTCTCAATATATTGAAACTCGGTGTTCGAGATGGCGGCCAACTTGTCTGATATGGAGGTTTTGATTGACATGGTTGAATGGTTTGCTTTGGCGTTTCATCAAAACAGCGCTTTCGATTGAAAACGCTGTTTTGATGTCTGTCAGACGGTTATTCCATATTGGTATAGACAGCCTGAACGTCTTCGTCCTCGTCCATTTTGTCGAGGAACTTCTCAATTTCCACCATCTGTTCGTCGGTGAAGCTGACGGTTTGGTTGGGGAAACGTTGCAGGTTGGCTTTCACGATGTTGATTTTACGTTCTTCTAAGGCATCGTGCATGGTGCCGTAGTCAGTCCATGCGGTATAGACGGTGGTCGTGGTGGTGCCTTCTTCTTCGTCGGTTTCGCTCACGATTTCGTCCAGACCGTAGTCGATGAGTTCAAGTTCGAGTTCGTCCTTGTCCATGCCGGCGGGCATTTCGATTTCGAAGACGGCCTTGCGGGTGAACATGAATTCCAGCGAACCGATGGGCAGGAACGAGCCGCCGCACTTGTTGAAGTACGACTTCACGTTGGCCACGGTGCGCGTGGTGTTGTCGGTGGCACATTCCACCATGCATTGGATGCCATAGGGGCCTTTGCCTTCGTAGGTGATTTCCACGAGGTTGGCGGCGTCCTTATCGGTGGCGCGCTTGATGGCGGCATCGATGTTGTCCTTGGGCATGTTTTCAGCCTTGGCATTCAGAATGGCTTGCCTCAGTTTAGGGTTCATGTCGGGGTCCGGACCGCCTTCCTTGGCAGCGATGGTAATCAGTTTACCGAGTTTCGGGAACACTCTCGACATGTGTCCCCATCTTTTCATTTTGGCCGCTTTGCGGTATTCAAAAGCTCTTCCCATTATGTAGAATTTTAGATATTTTTTATTTAGGGCGCAAAATTAATAAATTGACTTGAATTGGTGAATTTTCTGGGCAAAAATCTTTAGTTTGTTCAATTTCCTTATTTTTGCGTTCCATTAATAATAAGGTATGCGAGTGCTTGTCATAACCGATACGGATGCGTGTTGCGGCCCGATGGCTGCGGCCTTTTTACGCGACTATTCCCCTGTGTTGGACGTGGTTTCGGTCGGACGAAACCCGTTGGAAACCATTGATTCAAAGGTTGTTGTGATGATGAAGGAATGTCTGATTGACTTGACTGGATATGTTCCGCGCGATATTACGATGGTTGATGTCGCCGAGTTTGATCTGGTGTACGAATGTCCCGATAGGCTCATGCCGGAAACCGATGGAGAATGTCGCAACTTGCGTGATTTCATCAAAAATGAGGCGTATTTGTTTTATAAAAAAAAACCGCTCCAAACGGAACGGTTTTTTATGTGATTTCGAAGAATCTCGTGTTTAGGCTTCAGCGGGAGCTTCCTCAACGGGAGCATCGGCAGCGGGAGCCTCTTCGGCGACGGCTTCAACAGCCTCTTCGGCGACAGCCTCGGCAGCCTCTTCGGCAGCAGCTTCGACAGCTTCTTCAGCCTTTTGGGCCTCGATTTCAGCGAGTCTCTTCTTGGCGAGTTCGGCGGCGCGGGTCTCGTTCACTTGCTTTTCGGCTTCCAAACGGGTCTTCTTTTCGCCACGAACCTTTTCTTCCTTGGCTTTCATAAGGCCACTCATCTTGGCTTCCTTCTCCTTCATCCAGTTTTGGAACTTGACTTCGGCTTGTTCTTCAGTCAAGGCACCTTTTTGGACGCCACGCATCAGGTGATACTTCATCATGACGCCAGTCTTGCTAAGCAGCGAGCGGGCGGTGTCGGTGGGCTGAGCGCCAATGCTGTACCAATGCAAGGCTCTGTCGAACTTGATGTTGATTTGAGCCGGATCGGTGATGGGGTTGTAGGTGCCTAATTTCTCAATGAATTTACCATCACGTGGTGCGCGAGAGTCGGCAACTACGATGTGATAGAAGGGCTGACCCTTCTTGCCATGTCTTTGCAATCTGATTTTTGCAGGCATAATTTGATGTTTTAAGTTGATTATGAATGAATTAACTAAAACCTACCCGAGGTTTCGGCGGCAAAATTACAAAATTTCGGTGAAATGGCTTACAAAATTCCATAATTTTGCAAACTTTTTGAAAATGACCATGGAAAAGAGGAATCGACTTCAATGGGGCTATCTTGCCGGCATCGTTTCGGGCATCACCTACGGGATGAACCCGCTTTTCGGTGTGCCAGTCATCAACAAAGGGCTGGATGTCAATTCGTTGCTGTTCTATCGCTACGGATTGGCATCCTTGCTTATGTTGGTCTTTATGCTCGTCGCGAAAAAGCCCATCCGCATCACTTGGAAACAGTTCGGCATGATGGCGATTCTCGGCGCGTTGTTCACCGGGTGCAGCATCACCTTGTTTGAGGCTTACAAATACATTCCGTCGGGCATTGCCACGAGCATTCTGTATGTCTATCCCATCATGGTTGCGCTGATTATGATGGCTTTTGGCCAGTTCCCGACATGGAAGACATGGCTTTCCATCTTTGCGGGCGTGGCGGGCGCGGTGTTGCTATCCATCAAAGGCAGCGGCGGCTTCATCGACTGGCGAGGCATCGCTTTGGTGGTGGCATCGGGATTGTGTTACACCTTATTTATAGTAATTGTCAATCAGAGCCAAGCCATCAAGGCATTGCCCAACCTCATTTTGACTTTTTATTGCTTCCTCATCGGCTCGGTGATGCTGTTTGCCTTGTCGGGTTTCGGCGTAAACCTCAATCCCGTTCCCGATACGGTTAGTTGGCTGAATGTCTTGGGGTTGGCGGTTCTCCCGACAGCCGTTGCCACCGTCACCTTGGCCGCCTCGAGCAAGGCTGTGGGTGCCACCAAGACCTCCATTCTCGGCATTCTCGAACCCTTGACGGCCATCGTCATCGGAACATTGGTATTCCAAGAGGCCTTCACGTTGAATGTCGCCCTCGGTGTCGCGCTGATTCTGTTCGCGATTTTGTTTATGATTTTGACGGAGAGGAAGCAAAACTAATCCAAATCGCGAGAAACAACTTGCCGGTATCGGCAAAAAAGTGCTATCTTTGCAGCGGATTTTAGACAAAAACATGCCGATAGATGGAATACATTTCAGTCAGTCAGTTTGCCGAAAAATACGGTATCAGTGAGCGCACCGCCCGTAATTATTGCGCTACGGGAAAAATAGAAGGCGCGTTCATCACGGGAAAGACATGGAACATTCCCGCCGAGGCCACCTTGCCCAAACGCAGCAAAAAGAAAGTGTCGCCCTTGCTCGCCGCCTTGCGCGAACAAAAGGAAGCCAAGATGAAAGGCGGCATTTATCATCGTATCCAAATCGACCTGACCTACAACTCCAACCACATCGAAGGCAGCCGCCTGACCAAGGAGCAGACGCGCTACATTTTCGAAACCAACACTTTAGGCATCACCACGGAAAACACGCGCATCGACGACATTATCGAGACTGTCAACCACTTCCGCTGCATCGATTATGTCATCGACCATGCCACGGACAAGATTACCGAAACGCATATCAAGCAGTTACACCTGATGTTGAAAACAAACACTTCCGACAGCCGCAAGTCATGGTTTGCCGTGGGCGACTACAAGCGTTTGGCCAATGCCGTGGGTGAAGAAGAAACTGCGCGACCGGAAGAAGTCCACCGTCAGATGAAGTCGCTGCTTGCCGATTATAATACCAAAAAGCAAATTACGTTTGACGACCTGTTGGATTTCCATGTGCAGTTTGAGCGCATTCATCCTTTTCAAGACGGTAATGGGCGCGTAGGCAGGCTGCTGTTGTTTTGGCAATGTTTGCAAGCGGGCATTGTTCCCTTCATCATCACAGAGGACTTGCGCCTGTTCTATTACCGAGGCATCCAAAACTGGGGCAAAATCGACGGCTATCTGCGCGACACTTGCCTCTCGGCGCAAGATAATTTCAAGGCGTTGCAGGGGTATTATCGGATTGGTTATTAAACAACAATACGCTTTTTTTGCGTGTTGATGGTGGTAAGCATAAAATTTGCAGATTTTATTATCTTGTGCTGCAATTTGGCACAGGCTTTCTTTTTCTTTGCAGCGTGAAAACAAATATCTAAAGAAAGGATAATCATGGAAACAAAGAAAAGAATGACCCGAAAACTGGATTTGCTGACCGCTGTGGAACAAGTCGTCGAACTCTCAAAAGGCTCGCGCCTCAATGCCGAGTTCTTCAAAAAAGCCGCCCACCCGCTGAAACACCTCTCCGAAAGACTGGAAATGACCAAGGAACAAAGCGTGATGATGGCGCTGTTTATCGACAACAGCAACGACACAAGCATCCGCAATAGCGACTTCTCGCGACATTTGGAATGTAGCACCACGCGGGTGATTCGCCTTATGTCGGACATCGAAGAGCTGGAGCGCAGAGGCTTGGTGTGCTGTCGTCGCGATGAGTCTGATATCAGTTATCGGGTGCCATGGGAAGTGGTGGAGGCTTTCAAACGCAACGAAAAATACACGCCCCGCGACTATTCTGGCCTAAACTGTTCCGAATTGTTCAACGTGATAGAGGAAATCATGAAAATGCGCAAAGACAAAGAATTGAGCACCGAAGTGGCCATCATGCGACTTCAACAACTCATGGACGGCAATAATCATTTGTTGTTTGTCCAAAAGCTGAAGAGTTTCAACCTTTATGAGAAGGACGAGATGCTGCTGCTTTTGTTCTCGCACCTGTTTGTCAACAACAATGACGACAACATCGGCTACCATGACTTGAACTTCTTCTTCGACTGCCCAACGCAATGGAGTCTAATCAAGGGTCGGCTGAATAAAAATTCGCATATCTTGCAAGAGACGAAGATGATTGAATTCAACAACGACGAGGGCTTTGTCAATCGGGAGTCGTTCCGTATGACATGGGCTGCCAAACAGGCCCTTTTCTCGGAGCTGAATCTGGTTTCGATGAATCAGGACAGGAAAAACGTCATCAAGCACGAGGAGATTGTGCAGAAACAACTCTATTATGATAAGGCCGTCGCGTCTCAGGTTTCCGATCTGGGGCAACTTTTGGAAGAAAGCCACTACAACGACGTGTGTAGTCGCCTAAAGGACAAAGGCTACCGCAGCGGCTTCACCTGCCTTTTCTATGGCGCACCAGGCACCGGCAAGACCGAAACCGTTTTGCAATTGGCGCGTCAAACGGGGCGCGACATCATGCAGGTCAATATCTCGGAAATCAAGAGCATGTGGGTGGGCGAGAGCGAGAAGAACATCAAGAAAGTCTTTGAGCAATACCGCATGAAGGTTGAAACGTCCACCATCGCCCCCATCTTGCTTTTCAACGAGGCCGATGCCATCATCGGAAAGCGCCAAGAAGGTGCAGAGCGCGCCGTTGAGAAGATGGAGAACTCCATCCAGAACATCATCCTTCAAGAGATGGAAACCCTCAACGGCATCCTCATCGCCACCACCAATCTTGCCCAAAACATGGACAAGGCTTTCGAACGCCGTTTCCTTTACAAAATCAAGTTCAACAAGCCTACGCTGGAAGCGAGGATGCAGATTTGGCATTCGATGCTCCCCGAGTTGCAAGAGTCAGACATTCGTGCCTTGGCCGAGAAGTACGACTTCAGCGGTGGACAAATTGAGAACATCGCGCGACACTATGCCATCGACAGCATCTTGCACAGCGATTCGGCGGCATCGTTGGAGAAGCTCATGGAACACTGCGATAGCGAGCGCTTGGAGCAGAAAGAAAGCCGTAAGATTGGCTTTAAATAATTTGGGAGAACAATGTAAAGATTATTGAGACTGTGCCGTGATTTGGCGCAGTCTTTTGTTTTCTTTGCAGCATCAAAACGATTCAACATGGATGCAAAGACACAAATATCAGCCTTGCTGAAGCATTTTTCAGTAGGCGTTTATGAAAAGCAGCATATCTTGGCGATGGCGTTATTAAGTGCCGTTGCTGGCGAAAGTATCTTTCTTCTCGGTCCTCCCGGGACGGCGAAAAGTCTTGTGGCTCGAAGATTGAAATTAGCGTTCAAGGATGGACAGTCTTTTGAATACCTGATGTCCAGATTCAGCACACCAGATGAAATCTTCGGCCCCGTCTCTATCTCGCTCCTCAAAAACGAAGACCGATACGAAAGGGTCGTGAAAGGCTTCCTGCCCACTGCTCATATCGTCTTCCTTGATGAGATCTGGAAAGCCAGTCCTTCCATCCAAAACGCACTGCTTACCGCCATCAACGAACGCATCTTCCAGAATGGAGACAAGACCCTGCGCCTGCCCATGAAAGTCTTGATTGCCGCCAGCAACGAGTTGCCCGCCGAAGAGGAAGGCCTTGAAGCCCTTTGGGACAGGTTCTTGGTACGCATGGTGTCCAACTGCATACAGAGCGAAGCCGAATTCTTCAAGATGATACGCAATCAGGCCATCCAAGATGTCTCAGTGCCAAGTGACCTTTTAATCACCGAAACACATTATGATTCCTGGCAAAAAGAAATCAACTCCGTTCAGATACCCGATGAAATATGTGCTGCTGTGTCGTACATACGCAAGGAACTGAAAGAGCAATCCAAGAAAGAGGAGATCAACGTGATGGACTATTACATATCCGACCGCCGCTGGAAAAAGTGTTTCCATCTGCTTCAAACATCAGCGTTCCTGAATGGCAGAAAAACCATCGACATGACCGACATTCCATTGCTGGTGCATGGCCTCTGGAACAAATCCGAAACAATTCCCTCAATCATTGACATGGTATGCGGCAGTCTTACTGTGAATGTTGATAAACAGATTGAAAAGTTGAGCAAGGAAATCGACAAAGCTCTTAAGGAGAAATCCAAACAGAAAACAGGAGCCACTAGCGTTTCGGAAAGCAATTTATCTGTGACCAACTACTTCTATTACATCATACAAGGCTATCCTCAAGGGAAATGCCTCTTTTATAAAGCAGACTACGAGTATGTTGAGGATTATACCACTGGAAAAACCACTGATGGCATTGTGTATCCGGATAACGACAAGAAAGCTTGGATTGTCAGGGCCATCTATACGGGTGCTCCGTTTGCCTACAAAACCAAGACAGACACTAATGTGAAAAAGGTCAAATTGAAGAAATGTACTGGCGGCATCTTTATCGATGGCATACCATACGGATTGGAGAAGGTCAAAGGCGCTAATGCAACGCTTTTTTCCAGCGTCGAAAACGAAGCTGGCGTCGCATTGCAGACCTTGGAAAACAAAGTGCAGCCTGAGTTTGAAAAACTGAAAGACTTGTTTTACAAGTCGGCCAATCTCTTCCTTTCGGAAGATGATCAAAAACTCTCCAAAAAACAACTCTCCCTTTGCGAGAAACGCCTTGAAGAGATGAAAATCAAAGCGAAGAACGCTCAGCAACTTTTATAGCATTTGCCATGGACATCGAAAAGAAACTCCAAGAATACGACGAAGCCTTTGACTTCTATTTGGACCAGGGCAAAATGCCCGACACCCTGCATCCTGAAGATCCCTTGGCTGGCTTCATGAAGCAAACTTTTGCAGCCAACCCTCAACTGGACAGCCAGGATCCTCTTTGGGCAGAAATTCTGAAGGATGAGATGATGAAATTCTTGGAAGCAATGCTGAAGCTATACCAGCCCATCATACAAGCATACCACCAAGAAAAGCGCCGAATCAGGCTTTTCGCTGAAGGCAACCTTGCCCAAAAAAGGAAGGATTGGAAAGAGACCTATCTGCACATCCTATCCAACTATAGCGCTGACCAGGTAAACGTCAACGGCTACCTTGAGCAGATAAAGAGCCAAGACGTTGAGTTGGTCATGTCGTCATTAGCCAAAGATTGGAATAAGGCATGTGAAGAGAATTATAGAAAGAAGTTACAGGAAGTAATTGAAACTCACAGGCCCAACTGGGAAACTCGTCTTTGGAATCACGGTTCCGACGACTACAAAGAACGTCGAAAAGTCGAAAAGGCTTTCTACTCCAACCCTCAATTGGTCGAAATCGTTCGCATCATCGGTCGCGAGCAACCTCAGCGAAAAGACGAATTGGACGATACTGTCAAACGTTACCTTCCCATATTGCCCTCACCACCCAGGCCTGTCACCGAGATAGAGGAAGTGGCATTGGGCAATGATTTGCAACACTTGCTTCCAGTCGAAACAGCCCTCATGTCGGATAATCAGACCGAAGACCTGTTCTGTCTTAAATATGCATCCCGTAAGTTGCAACTCTTTTCCAACAAGCCAAAAAATGAGAGTGTAACAAAGATTGAGCAGCAAAAAGTCACCAAGCCCCGAATGGAAAAAGGCCCAATCATCGTAAGCGTTGACACCAGCGGTTCCATGCATGGCCGCCCCGAACAGCTGGCCAAGTGCCTGCTCATGCAACTGTTGAGGATGGCAAGGAAACAAAAACGGCGTTGTTTCCTGATAGAGTTTTCTGTCCGGGCAAAGTGCTTGGATTTAAGCACACCTAATGCCTGGTCAAAGCTTAATGCTTTTCTTGATGAGCATTTCACAGGTGGCACCGATGGAGAAGAAATGCTTGATGCGGCCTTGAAGATGCTTTACACTGCCAAATACGCCATGGCCGATGTCCTTGTCATCAGTGATTTTGAGTTTAATTTACCAAGGCCATCCACTCGCGAAAAGATGCGCATGGAACATGAAAAAGGAACACGGTTTTACGGTCTGCAAATAGGCAGTTACAGAAACCCTTACAACGAAATACTGGATAGAATATGGAAAGCATAAAGAAAAGGCAGCCCCTCTATTGGATAAACCCCAATGCCAGGCTTCGGTTCCCATACTATAGCATCGAATGGCACCTTTGCGACCATCAAGACCTATTTCAAGACCAAAGGAAAGAAAGCCCCTTCAGGAAAGTGTACCGCACAAAAACCACTTGCGTGATTATTCTTAATAGCGAAGACCATTCCAAAACCGACATCTTGTATTCCGATGCTATTGATTTCCACAATATGAAATTGCAGAAATGGCTTAGGGAAAGCATAAAGGAACAGATTATCGTTCGCGCCTCTATAGTGTTGCCTCAACGAATGCACGAACTCGAAGCCAAACATCAACTATTCGCAAAAGGCGTAAGTGTAAAGCCTTTGCGAAAAGGCGTTTTGGGGCTATGCACCCACACCAATTACATCACACTTTCACCCATCATTGCCATTTTCCCGAAAGAGATGATGGATGATATCATCCTTCACGAAATGGCTCACCTGAAATATCACCATCACCGTAAATCATTTTGGAAATACTTGTCTCAGCTCATCGGTGAGGATGCCGAGCAGCAAAAAGTCGTCCAGGACATCGCCCTTTCAAAATACTGGGGCTTTTACATGTTCTTAATGAAATGAGGTTATTATTTTTGCACCATAAAACGAAAGAAATATGTTGAAATTCATCGCTGACAAAGCCCATTACACCGAAGTCCTTGCCCTTGTGCCCAATGTCAAGCGCAGCCTCTGGATTGGCACCGCCGACATCAAAGACCTTTATGTCAAGGTCGGCTCACAAATGAAGCCATTCCTTGCGGTCTTGGCACAACTTATCAAAAAAGGCGTTGAGGTACGGCTCATCCACGCCAAGGAGCCAGGTCCCGCGTTCCGCGAGGACTTCGACAAATACCCTGCTTTGTTTGATGGCCTTGAAAGAGCACTTTGTCCAAGGGTACATTTCAAGATCTTGGTCTTTGATAACCAAGTAGCCTACATCGGCAGCGCTAACCTCACCGGCGCAGGCATCGGCATGAAAGGCGACGGCACTCGCAACTTCGAGGCTGGCATCCTCACCGACAATCCCGAACTGGTTGAGCAAGCCATGAACCAATTCGATGCCGTCTGGATAGGCAAACACTGCAAGTCCTGTAAACGGAAAGCCTTTTGCGGTGACCCAATCGCCTGATTTTTTCAAGAAAACTATAAAGTTTCAAGCCTGTGCTTCAATTTGGCACAGGCTTTTGTTTTCTTTGCAGCGTGAAATCGAAAAATGCAAATTTCAATATAAACTAAAACTTAATACGTATGAAAAGGAAGTATTTCATCTCAAACTATTATTGGTTTTCTAAACACAAAACATGGGATGGCAAAAATGAAGAAATCAAAGAATTCGGTCTGAAAGAACTGACATGGGAATACATTGCAGACTACCTTTGGCAAACTGAAAAAATAAGAAGGGATGAAGACAACGATGATATTGTGAGATACGAGTTGAAAGACCTAAGCATAGAAACATTCAACAAGATTGAAGTTGGCGATTATGTGCTTTTTATAACTCCTCCTTTTCTAGAAGAGAGGAAGGGATTCTTTGGGATTGTAGGTATAGGTGTGATTCGGCAGGTGTTTATAGAATCAATGCAGGTTATGATAAATAAGGAACTAATTAACTCTTATGAAGTGGGCATCGCAGATTTAAATGTGAATCCAAATACTATTACTATGTTAGAAATCACTAATGAAACTTATATTGAGTTTTTATTTGATGGCACTATTCAACGTGAAAAACAACTTCGAGAGTATAGGGTAAAATGCAGGCTGGGACAAAACGACTAATGGTTCAATGGGTCATTTTGCAGGCTGAAAATTTGTGCGTGATGTTGTGTGTATAGCCATAGTCGCTATCTTTGCCGCACAAAACCAAACCCATGGAAAACATAATCATCAAACACGTCTGGCTCGTCGAAACCCTCATGGCGCATTGCGATGGTGAACGCCTTGAAACGAAAGAAAGCCATAGAATCGGATTCAAATAAAAAAAAATAAAGATTATCCAAGCCTGTGCTGCGATTTGGCACAGGCTTTTGCTTTCTTTGCAGCGTGAAAAACAAAAGCGGTCTGAAAAATATGTCAATAATGGTTTTGTTTAGGAAAAATGTTTACCTTTGCTGCAAATATCATACTGGCGTTATGCCTATTAGTTCAAAATCCAAGCAGGCCGCCTATGGACAATTACCAATGCAAGAAATGTGGCATTCTGTTGTATGCCTCAAAATCGCCCAATGCATTTGACTGCCCTTCGGGTGGGTATCATCAGTGGAACAAACTAAACTAAAATCATAGAAATGGAAAAGTATATTAATTACAACGCACTACTAAGCACGCTCTTTGAGCAATGGAAAAACAGTTACGATGAAGATGACAAAAAAAGATTCTGTAAAGATGGCCTTATGCTTAAACCAGATGAATCTTTGAATGTAGATGTACTGTGGGAAAAAGCTCCAAGACGTGTATTGTTTTTGTTGAAAGATTGTCCAGACGGATGGGGCTGGGACACAAGAGAATTATTAAGCAAATTCGACAAGGAAGGAAAAATTGCCAACTTGACTGAAACCTTTTATCAGAAGATAGCCAAGTTGTTCTTTGGTCTTCTTGAAAACAAAGCTGATTATAGGGTAAATGACAGAATGGTTAATGCCAACATGAACAAAGTTAAAGAGGCTTGGAATACAAAACCATTAGCTTTTTTGGAAGCCAAAAAACTGGCAGGAGGATCGAATTGCGAAGGCAATGTTTTGAAAGAAGCGTTGAACAGAGATAAAGTGTTTCTGAAGAAAGAGATAGACATCCTTTCCCCTAATATCATTGTTTGTTGTGATGGAGAAGGCATTATGTTTAATTTCATCACGAATGAATATTTTGGAACGCCTGACTGGGAATATGACAATAGATATCCTTTCTGGGATGACAAAAAACAGGAGGAGTATTTCCATCCTAAAGTAACCATGCAATGTCGTTTAAGGTATTATAAACAAAGGAATTTAGTAGTAATCAATTCTTATCATCCATCTTATGTTGTAGCTGATTGGGAATTTCAAGAACGAGTTTCTTGCCCATTTTCGGCTTTTTTGAAACAATGCGACCACAACTTTTAACGAAGTTTTTCAAATTATTATTTTCCACCAAGCCTGTGCTTCAATTCGGCATAGGCTTGCTTTTTCTTTGCAGCGAGAAACTTAAAAACAGTGAATTATGACTATTAAAAACGTAAAAGTTAGGATGTCGAAAGTTGGCTCTAGGAAACCAGGCGAACCCCGTAAAGTGTTGTATATGGCCCTTGCGACAATCACCTACAATGAAACCAACGAGCCTTATTCGCTTATGCTTGGCGGCAATTCCGTCAAGAAAAATTATTACAAAGGATTCATCATTTGCAAAACATTCTTTGCGGGTATCACCGAAGACGAGTATCTGATCTATGACGAAAAAGGCGAACACGTTGCTGCCGTGTCTGTTGAAACCGTTGGTAAGGTTATTCAAGCAAATGAAAACTATTTTGTCTGCCTGAAAGACCATACCGTTTACGGAATAGATGCCAAAGGCGCAATCATAGCGAACAAGGAATTGACCGATGAGGAATTGACAAGTCTAACATAATAATGTGCCATGAAATACAGACAGCTTTGCATGTGTTGTTTCGCTATGCTGAAAACAGGATGCGCAACTGGTGGGATTGTTTTTTGGTAAAAGAAATGATAAGTCCCGAAGTCAAAAGATATTGTAGTTTAATTCTGAACACTTACTTAAATGGGAAAATACCTCTTCCTCGATTTTGATGGCGTGTTGAACACTACCAATTATGCCAAACTGCTCAGAAAAGAAGGCATCGACCATTATGACGAGTTCGGTGCCATGTTCGACCCAAAAACCATCAGCAATCTTAAATACATTGTTGATCATTCTGGCTGTAAAATCGTTCTTTCCTCCACTTGGCGAAACGAAGGTTGGATAAAAATGCAGGCGTTATGGAAAGACCGCAACCTTCCTAATGAGTTGTTTTCAATGACACCAATCCTTCTGAGCACTACATACAAAGATGCCAAAAGCGGCGAAATGCTATCCGTCCCGGAACGCAATGCTAAAGCGCTCGAGATTCAGGCATGGTTGCATAAATGTGCATCACCGCCATTCCAATATGTCATTCTCGACGATGAAAACGTCTTCTTCCATAGTCAGCAGGAACACTTGGTTCAGACCGATGAAAACGATGGATTAACCATCCAAAAAGCCTATGAAGCCATAAACATTTTGAACCGTTAGGAACAATTTTTCATTTGTCGTCAAGCCTGTGCTTCAATTCGGCACAGGCTTTCTTTTTCTTTGCAGCGTTAAATCGTAACGCATTATGACCATACAAGAAATTTACAACTCACAGCCCGTCAGGAAGGTGGAGTACATGATTCTCGACTGCCAGCGACAGAGCGAGAAAGGCATGTGGGGCATGGAAACTGGAAGAGTAACCATCCAAAACCTTTTGAGCATCAGGAAAACCATCTTGAACGAAATGTTCGTGATGGAAGACTATTATTTGCAACTGCTCAGTGACTTCAACGAGGCCATGAAGCAACAGATGATAGAGATGCGCAAACGCACTATAGCGCTTTATGAGTCGGTGGTCAAAGCAGAATTGCCAGGAACTATCGAAGTGGAGGGCAAATGTTTCCTTGGCTACGACTATCCTCCTTCGCATCCCATTCAAGACGAACGCGCCAAACGGATGTGGGACATACTAAATGGAACAATCGATGACTTTATCCCCTTGTACAGTGACGGATTCGGGCAATTCCGAATTGACACCTATCACTCCCCCGTCCCAACAATAGAATCCGAACATCAAATGCTCTATTTGAGCGAAGAAACGGACAATTGGAATGAGGGTTTAGACGAAAAACTGACAAAAGACATGCATCTTATATTCGCATTCCACGACCTTTTCGAGCACATGGAATTCGCCATTTTTGACCTCCTTTGGGTGCGCGACTTCAATATCGAACTGAATGTTGAAATCTCATAACAATACAACGACTATGAACAAAAAAGCGATGGCATCGAAATCATTCAACACGGCAACTATCGCCCGTCTGCTCAGTCACGAGGACGAGCACGGCATGGGGCGTGTATTCATGTTTGCCTTTCTAAATGAAGTGATACGGCAGAAACGGCCATTCCCATTCGATTGTGAATCAGCCAAAGTAAGTTCCGACTTGCTGATTGTTGACAATCAGGGAAGAAGCATCACCGTTGAGCATAAGCGCAATCGGCTTAGTTTAACCCTCAACGACCAACAAAGTGAAACTTCCGCTCTCATCGAATACAAAGGCGAAGCCTATCGCCAAGTCATTCTTGCTTGGCTTGCCGCCTGCATCCGATACACTTCGTTGCAACCCGAACTTCGGAATGAACTGACACAATATGCCAATTCCATTCGGAGAAGATATTGGTGGATAAATTTTTTGCCTGTGCAATAATTCGGCACAATCTTTTCGTATTTTTGTGCCATCAAAACCTAATGCTATGGCAAAAAACCAAGTAAACAAATACGTCTGGCTCGTCGAAACACTCTACAAAGCCAAGAAAATCACCCTGAAGGAAATCAACCGGCGGTGGCTCGAAACCGATTTGAGCGAGGGTCTGGAGATTCCGCGCCGCACGTTCCACTCTTGGAAAAACGCGGTGGAAGAGATGTTCGGCCTCGTCATTATGTGCGACAAGAGCGACGGCGACCGCTATTACATCGAGAACCGCGAGGCGCTTGAAGACGACAGCCTGCAACGCTGGCTGCTCAACAGTATGTCGGTCAGCAACACGCTACTTGAAAACAAGTCGCTCAGCGACCGCATTTTGCTTGAAAACATACCATCGGGACAGGATTTCTTGGACACGGTGATGGCCGCGATGAAGAAAAGCAAGGTGCTGGAAATCACCTACAAGGGATATTGGAGAGAACACGAAAGCACTTTCAGGGTGGCACCATATTGTGTGAAACTGTTTCGCCAACGCTGGTATTTGGTCGGCAACAGCGTTTATGAGGGCAAAATACGCATCTATTCCCTGGACCGCGTTTTGGAGGCCCAACTGACGGACGAGCCTTTTCCCTATCCCAAAGATTTCAGTCCAGAGGTCTATTTTGAGGGCTGTTTCGGTGTCATCCGTGGCGATGGAACCGGAATAGAAACGGTGAAGATTAAGGTTAGTGCCAATCAATCCAACTACCTGCGTTCCTTGCCTTTGCACCCAAGCCAAAAGGAAACCGATCGCGACGACGATTACAGCATTTTCACCCTACATGTCCGCCCCACCTTCGATTTCCAGCAAGAACTCCTTTGGAATGGCGACGCGCTTGAAGTGCTGGAACCGCTTTGGCTGCGTGAAGAGATGGCGGGAATGGTGAAGCGGATGGGGAACAACTACAACAAGAAATGAACTCCTTCGCCGCCATAGATTTCGAGACCGCCAACAACGAGCGCAGTAGTGTGTGCAGCGTCGGGGTGGTGATTGTTCGCGAAGGCGAGTTTGTGGACTCGTTCTATTCGCTTATTCAGCCAGAGCCGAATTATTATCTGTATTGGAACACGCTCGTGCATGGCATTACCAAAGAGGACACTGAGGACGCGCCTGTGTTTCCCTACGTTTGGCAACAGATTGAGCCGCTGATTGAGGGTTTGCCGCTGGTGGCTCACAACAGCCCTTTCGACGAAGGTTGCCTGAAAGCCGTGATGCGCGTCTATCAGATGGATTACCCTGATTATCAGTTTTATTGTACTTGTCGGGCTTCGCGAAAGCATTTCGGGAAGCGATTGCCCAACCATCAACTGCACACCGTGGCCGAAGCCTGTGGCTTTCCTCTTTTCAACCATCATCACGCCTTGGCCGATGCCGAGGCTTGCGCTTGGATTGCGCGGGAGATTTTGTGAAAAAGGAAAACTTCAACGAAGCCTTCTTTTTGCTAAATCTTACCCACAAAGGAACAAAAACCAACTCATCTTCAACACAATGGAACGTTTGGCGCAAATTCCCCAAAAAAATCTTCTCGCTTCCTTGCATCGTTCATGAAATTCTCATAATTTTGAACCCCGAAAATTGGTACAAAATCTATCCCAATTTTCAATGTTAAACTATTAACTTTCAACTGAAAACGATGTCTTTGAACTATGATACCGAGACCTCGGGTCTCCCAAATAAAGAAAGCGCGCCTCATTTCACGCACCTGCACGTCCACTCGCACTATTCCATGCTCGACGGCATGTCGAAAGTGCCCGATTTGGTGGCGAAATGCAAGAAAAATGGCATGTATAGCCTCGCCCTCACCGACCACGGTAATATGTTCGGTATCAAGGACTTTGCCGACACGGTGAACAAGGAAAACGGCAAGGTGAAGGATGCCATCAAGGAAATTAAGGTTGAGAAAACAAAACTGGAAAGCAACGAAAGTGGAGAGATGAGCGAGGAAGAAAAGGCCGCAAAAATAGACGACCTCAACTCTCAACTCTCAACTCTCAACTCTCAACTGTTTAAACCGATATTTGGCATTGAGGCTTATTGCGCTCCCGTCAGCATCGACAAGCGCGACGGTCGTCAGGACCGCGGCTGGCACCTGATTTTGTTGGCGAAGAACAAGGCGGGCTACCACAGCCTTTGCAAGCTGAGTTCCATCGCCTACACCGACGGTTTCTATTACAATCCGCGCATCGACCATAGCCTTTTGGAACGCTACCACGAAGGTTTGATTTGCTGTTCGGCCTGCCTCGGCGGCGAGGTTCCGCAGAAAATCATGAACGGCGACATGAAGGGCGCAGAGGAATCCATTCAGTGGTTCAAAAATTTGTTTGGTGAGGATTATTATCTTGAAGTTCAACGGCATAAAACCGATAAGCCAGGTGGCGACACCGAGGTTTACGAGCGTCAAATTGAGGTGAACAAGGTTCTTTTCGAGTTGGCGGAAAAATACAATGTGAACGTCATCGCGACCAACGATGTCCACTTTGTGGAGGAGGAACACGGCGAGGCACACGACCGCCTGATTTGCCTCAGTACGGGCAAGGACCTCGACGACCCAACGCGAATGCATTATACCAAACAGGAGTGGCTGAAAACGCCCGCCGAAATGGCTCTCATCTTTTCCGACCATCCCGAAGTGCTCGAGAATACGCAAGAAATTGTAGAGAAAGTTGAAACGTATAGCATTGATTCCGACCCGATTATGCCGGTTTTCCCCATTCCAGAGGACTTCGGCACGGAGGAAAGCTATAGGCAGAAATTCACCGAGGAGGATCTGTTTAATGAGTTCACCCGTGACGAGCTTGGCAACGTCATCATGAGCCAAGAGGAAGCCGAGAAAAAGGTGCAGAAAATGGGCGGCTACGACCGTCTTTACCGCATCAAACTCGAGGCCGACTATTTGGCCAAACTGACTTGGGACGGTGCGCATCAGCGTTATGGCGAAAACCTTACAGATGAGCAAGTTGAACGCATCAAGTTCGAGCTTCATGTGATGAAAACCATGGGCTTCCCAGGTTACTTCCTCATTGTGAGCGACTACATCAAGGCGGCGCGTGAGGAATTGGGCGTTTCGGTAGGTCCGGGACGTGGCTCGGCGGCAGGTTCTGTGGTGGCTTACTGCTTGAAAATTACCGACTTAGACCCACTGAAGTACGACTTGCTGTTTGAGCGTTTCCTCAATCCCGACCGTATCTCCCTGCCCGATATTGATGTCGATTTTGACGACGACGGTCGTGAGCGCGTATTGGACTGGGTAACAAAGAAATACGGCAAGGAAAAGGTGGCGCACATCATCACTTACGGCACGATGGCGGCCAAATCAGCCATCGCCGATGTGGGGCGTGTGCAGAAGGTGCCGCTGCCCGAGGTGAACAAAATCAAGGGCTTCATCCCAGACCGCAACTTCGACGAGGCGGCGGTGAAGGCCGTTGAGGGCGAGCTGCCCAAGAAAATGCCGAAAGTGAACCTGAAAAACTGTTATAAATATGTTCCCGAACTGAAAGATTTGCTCAACGGCAACGACCCGAACATATCGTCCATGCTGACTTACGCCGAGGAGTTGGAAGACACCAACCGACAAATCGGAATCCATGCTTGCGGTGTGATTATCGGTGCCGACGACCTCACCAATGTCGCGCCTGTGTGCACGGTCAAGGACAAGGATACGAAAGAGGATGTCGTTGTTACTCAATACGATGGCCACGTCATTGAAACCGTCGGATTGATTAAGATGGACTTCCTCGGACTCAAAACCTTGACCTTAATCAAGGACGCATTGCGCAACATCAAGAAGACCCGAGGCATCGACATCGACATCGACCACATCCCGATTGACGACAAGGAAACATACGAACTGTACTCCGCTGGCAACACCATCGGCACGTTCCAGTTCGAATCGCCCGGAATGCAGAAATACCTCCGTGAATTGCAGCCTTCCGTCATCGGCGACATCATCGCCATGAACGCACTTTACCGTCCCGGCCCGATGGATAACATTCCTGACTTCATCCTCCGCAAACAAGGTCGGCAGGAAATCAAGTACGACTTCGACTGCATGGAGAAGTACCTGAAGGACACCTACGGCATTTGCGTGTATCAGGAGCAGGTGATGTTGCTTTCGCGCGAGCTGGCCGACTTCACCCGAGGCGAGTCCGACACGCTGCGTAAGGCAATGGGTAAGAAGCAGTTGGCTAAGATGGAGGAGCTTTACGGCAAGTTTATGAAACAAGGTGTGGCCAAGCTGACCAAAACTGAGAACCTGCCTGAAGCCGAGGTCAAGAAACGCTTAGAGAAGATTTGGGAAGAGTGGAAAAAGTTCGCTTCCTACGCCTTTAACAAGTCGCACGCGGCGTGTTACAGCTGGGTTTCGTACCAGACGGCCTACCTCAAGGCGCACTATCCCGCCGAATTTATGGCGGCTGTGCTCAACAATGAATTGGGCGACATCAAGAAGGTGAACTTCATGACCGAGGAATGTAAACGCATGAAAATCGAGGTGTTAGGTCCCGACGTGAACGAGTCGGAATACACGTTTTCGGTCAATGAGAAGGGCGAAATCCGCTACGGCATGGGCGGCATCAAAAACGTGGGCGAGGCGGTCGTTTCGGGCATCGTGGCCGAGCGCGAGGCCAACGGCAAGTTCAAGGATTTCGGCGACTTCGTGATGCGCATTGCAGACAAGAGCATCAACGTGAGGGCTTTGGAAAGCATGGGAATGGCGGGCTGTTTCGACAGTTTCAAGGGTTTCCACCGCGCCATGCTGTTCTACATCGCGCCCAACGAATCGGCTTCTTTCTCCGACAAAGCCTTACGCATGGTGGCTTCGTACAACGAGCGCAAGAACTCGGCGCAAATGGACCTCTTCGGCATGGGCGACGAGAGTGGGGAAGAGGAAGTCTTCACCATGCCGCTGCCCGACTGTGAGCCGTGGTCGAAGATGAAGGAACTAGAGATGGAAAAGGAAGCCCTAGGCTTCTACATTTCCTCGCACCCGATGGAGGTTTATCGTTTGCCGCTGAAGTATTTTGGCAACTGCAACGTGGAAGGTTTGAAAAACGCCATGAACGATGTGGAGAAGAACATAAGAAAGGCGGTGCGCCTTGGTGGACAAATCACTCGTGCAGAGGAGTTTACGGCCAAAAACGGCAACCTTTACGGGCGTTTCACCATTGAGGACCAAAGCGGCGCTTTGCAGTTCGCCTTGTTTAAGGAAACCTACTTGAATTGTCGCAACCTGCTGACCGTCAATTCGTTTGTGATGCTTTACGGCACTTTGGACAAACCTTTCCCGAGGGCTGGACAAGACCCCAGCACGGTTCCTTCAACGCTTGAAGTTCGTTTCAACGAGGTGCGGCTGTTGGATTCGCTTTTAGAAGGCACTTCAAAAACGGTTTACTTCAAACTTAACGTCAGCGAAATGAGCAAGGAAAACATGGAGGAGTTTGTCAAGTTGGTCAAGGAAAACCCTGGAAAACAGAACTATAAGCTGCATCTATTTGATCCAATCGGCAAGAAAGCTTGCAACATGACCCCGGCACGAGGCGCGATTAATGCGCAAGAATTGCTGCCGCTGCTCGAAAAAGAGCCGTTCAAGAATTTCGTGGAGTTTGACTTGCGGTAATCCGAAATTTTTGTACCTTTGCAATCTCATTTATTGAAAATTAGAATCATTATAAACTAAACTAACAAGAAAATGGCAGTAATTCAAATGACTGACGACCGTTTTGAAGAAGTCGTCCTGAAATCGGAACTCCCTGTGATGGTGGACTTTGGTGCCACTTGGTGTGGTCCTTGCAAAAAGGTTGAACCCCTTATCGAGGAAATCTCTGAAGAATACGATGGCAAGATGATTGCCGTGAAGTGTGACGTGGAAGAATGTCCCGCCACCGCCGCCAAGTTCGGCATCATGAACATCCCCACCGTGCTTTACTTCAAGGGCGGACAACCCGTCGATAAGAATGTCGGCGCAGCCCCGAAGAAGGTATTCGTGGAAAAACTCGAGAAATTGTTCTAATTGGACTTTTCAATCGACAGGAACCGGCTGACCCAGTTCGGCAGCCTTGAGTTTTTGGCACGTCAAATCGTGGAGGGATTCATAACGGGTTTACACAAGAGTCCCTTCCACGGTTTTTCTGTCGAATTTGCCGAACATCGCCTCTACAACACAGGCGAGCCCATCCGTCATATCGATTGGAAATTGTATGGCCGCACCGAAAAACTCTTCGTGAAACGCTACGAGGAGGAAACCAATCTACGCTGTCAATTGGTCATTGACCAAAGCTCGAGCATGTGCTTTCCCGTGAGGCAAAAGGTTGACTTTGAGCATCCTAACAAACTCTTTTTCTCCATTTACGCCGCCGCCTCGCTGATGGAACTGATGCGCCGTCAGCGTGATGCCGTGGGCTTGGACTTGTTTGACGAAACCATTTCGTTTCACGAATCCGCAAAATCTTCAACAGTTCACAATAAATTGATTTATAGTGAATTGGAGAAGCTGATTCACGATTACGACAAAAACAACCGCAAGACCACTTCAACGCCGCAATGTTTGCACCAAATCGCGGAAATGACCCATCGCCGCAGCCTTGTGGTCATCTTCACCGATATGCTTGACGGCCTCGACGACTACAAACCGATGTTTGAAGCATTGGAACACCTTAAATATAATAAGCACGAAGTCATCTTGTTCCATGTCTTTGACGGCAATTTAGAGCAAAACCTGGATTTCGAGAATCGTCCCTACCGTTTCGTCGATTTGGAGTCGGGCGATGTGTTGAAACTCAATCCGATAGAGATTCAGGAAGCCTACCAAAAAATCATGGCCGAGCGAAAGGAAGCCTTGCTGCGCCATTGCTACCAATACCAGATTGACTATGTGGAGGCCGATATTAATAAGGACTATAACCAGGTTCTGACGAGCTACCTCATCAAGCGAACGCGATTGCATTAAACCTATATAACCATGTCAAGAAAAGACACAAAAACCCAATTTCACGCAGTCTTGGCACAATGCCGCGAACTGTTTATCGACAAGATGAAGGACTATGGTCCGGCTTGGCGGATTTTGAGAACGCCTTCGATTACCGACCAGATCTTTATCAAAGTAAAGAGAATCAGAACGTTGCAAACAACGGCACAACGTCTTGTGGACGAAGGCATTGAGCCGGAATTCATCGGTATTGTCAATTACGCCGCAATGGGCATTATCCAACTGCAACTGGGCGTGGTCGATCAGCCCGACCTGACGGCTGACGAAGCCACGGCTTTGTACGACAAAGTGACCACCGAGGCCTACGAGCTGATGGCCCGCAAAAACCACGACTATGGCGAAGCCTGGCGCGATATGCGCGTTAGCTCCATTACCGATCTGATAATGAGCAAAGTGCTGCGTACCAAGAGCATCGAAGACCATGACGGACATACCCTCGTTTCGGAAGGACTTGACGCCAATTATTACGACATGATTAATTATGCGGTTTTCGCACTCATTTTGATTTCGGAAGGGGAGGAACTATGAAAAGCAAACAACCCGTTTTGGCCTGGGTGAGCCTCTTTGTGGCTTTGGCCTGTGCCGTCGCTATTCCTTTCGTCCCTGCACTTAAGCCGCTGTTTTTAGTAGTGCTGGTTGCTAATTTGCTGTTGGCTTTTTTTGGTGGATTGCCACGGCTTGCGCCTCGCAATGACGTCATTGCGAGCGAAGCGAAGCAATCTAGACTATTGACCGTCTGCCGCTTGTTGGTCGGGGCGCTATTCATCTTCAGCAGTTTCACCAAGGGAGTGGACCCGCTCGGAACGAAATACAAGATGCTCGAATACTTCGCAGCCTACGGCATCACTTGGCTCAACGACTTCGCCTTGCCGTTGGCGATGCTGATGATTCTGGTGGAGTTTCTGGTTGGCATCTGCTTCATGACCAATGTTTTGCCAAGATTATCAGTTTTGGGTGCCACTTTGTTGATGGCGTTTTTCACCACCACAACACTTTTTGATGCGCTCTATGACCTTGTGCCCGACTGCGGTTGTTTTGGAACGGCGGTGAAAATGACGAACTGGCAAACGTTCTACAAGAACTTGGTCATTGACGCGGTACTTATCCCGTTGATACTCAATAACAAGCAGTTGAAAAACCGGCTTTCTGTGCCGAAGCAATTCATCATTGGTGGCCTTTTCGCTTTGGTGTTTTTGGGCTTCGAGATTTACAACTATCGCCATCTTCCCGTAGTTGATTTTATGAATTGGAAAGTGGGCAAGCAGATGAACGCCGAACCTGCCGAAGATATGCGCATCTATCTGAAATACAGAAACAAGGCAACAGGGGAAACCCAAGAATACCTCTTTCCCGACTATCCTTGGAACGACTCGGTGTGGATGAGCCAGTGGGAGTTTGTCGAGCAAAGGGTGGAAGGCGGTGTTAACTATCTTGGTTTCAGTGCCTTGGATGAGGACGGCAACGATGTCACCGACATGATTCTCAGCACAGAAAACCTCTTGATGTTCACCTCTAACGACTTGTCGAAAGTCACTGAAAAAGAATGGGAAAAGATGCGAAACATCATCGAAACGGCCGAATCGAAAGGCTTTACGGTGGTTTGGACGGTGGCCGACGCGCCAGAAACGGTGGAACAACTGCGCACGAAATACGATTTCTTGAATGAGGTGTATTACGGCGACGCATTGGAAATCAAGACGATAGTGCGCTTCAATCCTGGGTTGATTTGGCTGGACAACGGCATCGTAAAAGACAAGTGGAGTGCCATAGACTTCCCGCAGGGGAAAAAACTGGAAATGATGTTTGATTAATCAAAAAAACATGCTTTTAACTGCTTTCCACCATGACTTGTGACCATGACGATGACCACTTCAACAATTGTAAAAGTGGTCATGGTCATAGTCAAAGGTCATGGTTCCCGAAAACAAAGGAATTAAGCTAATCAAAATATGGGTGCCTATATCACACGGAAATTGCTGTATGGAATCGCGGTGCTTTGGGGTGTCGCTACGTTGGTGTTTTTCCTGTTCAACATCCTGCCTGGCGACCCCGCCCAGATGATGCTCGGCCAACGTGCCGACGAAGCCTCGGTGAACGCCATTCGTGAAGAGCTTGGTCTTAATCAAAGTCTTGGAAAACAATATATTGACTACTTGAATGACTTGGTTCCTGTTTCGTTCTACGATGTTTCGGATGGCACTCAAAAATTAGACAAGATCGGGCGTTATGCCAAAATTGCCACGTTGGGTTCAACTGCTATCGTGCTGAAAGCACCGTATTTGAGAATGTCATACCAAAGCAAACGCAAGGTTTCCGATGTGCTCGGCGAGGCTTTTCCGAACACGCTACTCTTGGCGGTGGTATCCATCTCCATTGCCATGCTTTTAGGGTTAGCTATTGGCATCCTAACGGCAGTGCTCAATACGAAGTTTCTCAATAAACTAACGCTTTTCATCACCACAATTGGAATGTCGTTGCCCTCGTTTTTCGCTGCCATCCTCATGGCATGGATTTTCGGTTTTTTGCTTGAAGAAGTTACAGGTTTGAGCATGACGGGCAGCCTTTACACCGTGGATGAATACGGTAGGGGCGAGTTTTTAAGTCTGCGCAACCTCATTTTGCCCGCCTTGACCTTGGGCATGAGGCCATTAGCCGTGGTGACCGAGCTGACACGCACTTCGCTTTTGGAAGCCCTGTCGATGGACTATGTGCGCACGGCGCGGGCCAAGGGCTTGAGGCCGTGGCGCGTGATTGGCGTACATGCCTTGCGCAACGCCCTAAACCCAGTCGTTACCGCTGTTTCGGGCTGGTTCGCCTCGCTGTTGGCTGGCGCGGTGTTCGTGGAGTATGTCTTCGACTGGAAAGGCATCGGCGTGGTGGTGGTGGATGCCCTCGACAAGTACGACTTTCCCGTCATCATGGGCGCGGTGCTGCTCATCGCCGTCATGCTGATCATCGTCAATATCGTGGTCGATATTATCTATGGCATCATTGACCCGAGAGTGAGAATCAATTAACTTCTAAAATCATGAATATTAAATATTTAAATCCCAACCTTTTCCCTTTATGAAAAAACTCTTATTTACTTTAAGCCTTCTGCTCGTTACCTTTGTGGCGCGGGCGCAATGGACATTGCAAACCTATGCCGAGTATGACTACACGCGCACCTCGGGAAGTAGTTCTTCATTGGCTGTAAAAGCTGATTATCAAATGTTTGAAAACTTCAATGTCGGCTTGGGCTATCAAGGCACGACGATGAATCGTCACGCCATCAACCTTCAATACCAAATTGACTTGTTGAAGGCGAAAAGCGGCACTCTATATTTGGAGAACCGCTACCTTTATAGACTGTTTCCTAACTACAACTTGCAGGAATTCAACGCCTTGTTGGACTTGGGCTGGCGCAACCGCCATTTCAACTTCCAATTGGGTCTTTGCAACCGTTACACGGCTCCGATTCCGCTTCGCGCCAATGGCGGCATGGATGTGGTCTTCGAGCCGATGAACGTCACCTTCAACATTGAAGGCAACTTCTTTGAGCAAAGCCATCCGTGGAACGTGGGCGCGAGAATCTCCAACTACCGCGACTTCGTCATCGAGCGGTTCACGCTGTTTTTCTACAGCCTGAACGGCTATTATGACCTCGGCAACGGATTGAGAATCAACGCCGAAGCAGGAGTGCATCCTTGCGGTGTGCTCAACCTGTCGGCGCAATACAACGGCTGGTTCGGCAATGTCGGCCTGATTTGGAAACCTAAAAACTGAACATCATGAAAAAGCAACACCTTATTATATTAGCCGCAGCCGCCATGTTTTTGGCCTCGGGCTGCAACCGTTTGGACATCGCCGGAATGGTCGTGAACCGCAGCGACACCGAAGCCCGCGTGGGCGACTGGCTCGACTACAACGCGCAAAACGGGATGCCCGTCATAGAGAACGTTCCCGACGAATACCGCGTTTATTCCACCTCCGACTCGCACTATTCCGAGCGCGACAGTATCGTTCCACAAGGCGAGAAAGACCGCCTCTACAGATACATCACCGCCGAGCGCAACGACCCGAAAGCCATCTTCGCCATCCATGCCGGCGACTTGGCCAACGAGAGCGGCGAGGCGGGATTTAGGATGTCGCAAGCCGCGCTTCAATACAACCCTGAAACACAGGCCAAAAACGACCCGTGCTTCCCCGTTATCGGCAACCACGACGTGTATTACGACTGCGCTGACTTCTTCAAGCAGTATTTCCACACCTCGACCTACACCGTGACCGTGAAGACCGTGGGCGGCTTCAAAGACCTTTACATCTTCCTCGATTCGGGCAACGGAACCCACGGCAAGCGTCAGCTGGAGTGGCTGGAGGAAACACTCTCACACAGAGCAGATTATCGCCATTGCATTGTGATTAGCCACAATTGGCTTTTCCGCACGTCTTACAATTACACCACCACTCCGGCGGCCAATCTGCCGCAAGACGAGCAATATGCTTTCATGGACATGATGAGCCAAAACGATGTTGAGTTGGTGCTGATGGGTCATTTCCACATGCGCGAGCAACGCCAGTTTGGCGGTGTGCACTATGTGATGAGCGATAACCTCAACGATGGTGGAACACCGAGCTATTTGGTGGTCACGGTGGGAGAGAAGGTCAGGTATGAATATGAGGAGTTGGAAATGGAATAAACTGAATTAGAGTGCTTGATATAAAAATCGCCCGCCAGTTTCGTGCTGGCGGGCGATTTCTGTACATATAATTCAGCGATTATTTCGCTTCTTTAGGATAATTCACTCCCATGTTATAGAGGATGAACGAATAAATATCAGCCTGTTCCTCAATAACCTTGGAAATCGGCTTGCCACCACCGTGTCCGGCTTTGGTGTCGATGCGGATGATTTTAGGCTGGTCGCCGGTTTGGGCGGCCTGCAAGGCAGCGGCATACTTGAACGAGTGGGCGGGCACCACACGGTCGTCGTGGTCGGCAGTGGTGACCATGATGGCAGGATAGTGTACGTCGGCACCGCTCTTGATGGTGTGCAGCGGCGAGTAGGCATACAAAGCCTTGAACATGGCCTCGTCGTCCTCGCTGGTGCCGTAGTCGCTGGCCCAGTTCCAGCCAATGGTGAAGAGGTGGTAGCGAAGCATGTCCATCACGCCGACCTGCGGCACGGCCACAGCGAAGAGGTCGGGGCGCTGGTTCACTACCGCACCGACGAGCAGACCACCGTTGGAACCGCCGTTCAAAGCCAAATATTTCGGCGAGGTGTATTTATTATTAATAAGGTATTCGGCGCAGGCGATGCAATCGTCAAAAACATTCTGTTTCTGCAACTTAGTGCCGGCAATGTGCCATTCCTCGCCGTACTCGTTGCCGCCACGCAGGTTCATCTGGGCATAAATTCCGCCATTCTCGATGAAGGGCAGGCGCGAGGTGCTGAAGCCGGGATTGAGCGTCACGTTGAAGCCGCCGTAACCGTACAGGAAGGTCGGGTTGTTGCCGTCTTTCTGTAAGCCTTTTTTATAGGTCAGGAACATCGGGACTTTGGTGCCATCCTTCGAGGTGACAAAGACTTGCTCGGTGACGTAATTGTCCGACTTGAAGTCGATGGCGGGCGCGCGGAACACGGTGGAGGTGTTGTCGTCGATGTTGTATTGGTAAATCGTGGTCGGGAATACGAAAGAGGTGAAGGCATAGAACACTTCGGGTTCTTTATATTCGCTGCTGAAGCCGACCGAACCGTAGGTGGGCAAAGCAATTTCGTGGAGCTGCTGGCCATCCATGGTGTAAACGTAGGCGTGGTTGGCGGCATCCTTGTCGTAGGTGACAATCATCTTGCCCTTGGCGAGGCTGATGCCCGAAATGACGTTCTCGCTTTCGGGAATCACATCCACCCAATTCGCCATTTGTGGAGCCTTGGTCGAAACCTTGCAAATACGACCCTTCGGAGCGTTGTAGTTGGTGAAGATGTACAAAGTGCCGTCAATCACGTCGATGGGGCTGTATTGGTAGTCCATGTCGTCGGCAATCTGCACGAACTTGCCTTTCGGGTCTTGCATGTCGCGAATCCAAAGCGTGCTTCCCGCGCCTTGACCGCTCTCGAAGAGGAACATATAATGCTCGTCCTCGGTGAGGTCCACTTGGTGGAAATAACGCGGTTGTTTAGGATTGCTGTAGAAGAGCTCGTCCTGTTCCTGCGGCGTGCCGAGTTTGTGATAGTAAATCTTGTGGTTTTCGTTCACATTGCTGAACTCCTTGCCAGCTTCGGGACGGTCGTAGGCGGCATAGAAGAAGCCGTCCTTGTACCACGAAGCACCCGTGAACTTGGCCCATTCGATGTGGTCGGGGAGGAGTTCGAGGGTGGCCATGTCCTTCACATAGATTTCAACCCAGTCGGAGCCGCTGCGTTGGATGGTGTAGGCCATGTATTTGCCGTCGTTGGAGAAACTGATGCCGCCGAGGGAAACGGTGCCGTCGTCGGAGAGTTTGTTGGGGTCGAGGAGGACGGTAGGCTCGCCGTCAAGCGTCTCTTGCATGTAGATGACGCTTTGGTTCTGGAGGCCATCGTTCTTCGAGTAGATGTAGCGGCCATGCTTCTTCGATGGCATACTATAACGCTCGTAATTAACGATTTGCGTCAAGCGGTCCTTAATGGCGTTGCGGAAGGGGATGTGGCTCAGGTAGTCTTGCGTGACTTCGTTCTGCTCCTTGACCCATTTCGCGGTCTCGGCGGAAGTGTCGTTTTCGAGCCAACGGTACGGGTCGGCGACCTTCGTTCCGAAGTAGTCGTCAACGACGGTTTCGTCCATGCGCGTCTCGGGGTAAGCCTTGACGGAATAGCGTTCAGGCTGCTTTGGTTGTTGGTTGCAGCCCATGAGGGTGATGGTGCCCATAACTAATAAGGTGAGTTTTTTCATTTGGTTTGTATTTATGATTTCAAGATTTCAGATTTCAAGATTTGTGCGAACACCGCCTTGCACCGGCAGACTTCCGTTTCGGTCTGCGTCGATGGAATTGTTTTCACCAATCGCACACAATACTCATTTTCAGCGGTTTGCTCTCGATAAAAGCTCAACTTGTCTCCTTGGTGTGCCTCGGCAACGTAGGCGATTTCGAATCTTTTCAACCGATGCTCGCGATACCAAGCAATGTCCCACAAATCCAGCACATGTTCTATATATTTCACCGAATTGACGTGCCCATTGATGTCGATGTCGTTGTAGTTGATGTCGATAACACGCACAAATTCAGTGTTTTCCGACATTTTCACCCGTCCGCCCTTCTCAATTGGACAAGGTTTGTCGTCCACAATCCACTTGTTGATGGCGCCGTTTTCGATGGAAAAAATGTCGGTGGGTTGGCGCGACTCCGTGTCAATCATGGCCCAGATGGAGCGTCCGTAGCCGTAAACATGGCCGTCGCTGCCCGTCACTTGGAAGTTGCGGCTCGTGAAATAGCGCATCGCGCTCTCCACCCACGTCTCCACGGAGAAACGCTCGTATTGCTCTGGCATCTCCGTCATCTCGATGGCCAAGCGCGACAGCACCCACGATCGCTTTATTGTCATCAGGTATTTCATCCCGAAGCCACGGTCGGTGGAATGAAAGTCGGCAGCGTTAAGCATCTGGTTTCCAAGGTGCCCCAAAAACATCCTCCCCGAAAAATCGCAGTGGAAGGGCTCTGCTATGAATTCGTATTTTCCGGTTTTATTCAAGATTTCAGATTTCAAGATTTCAGATTGTGACGGACAAAAGTACGATAATTTGGTGGAATTTAATGAGCTTTGTCCGCATTTTTCTTATTTTTGTGGTCGCAACAATTCAATTACCAACAATTCAACAAAAAATGTTCTCCTGTCCCATCCAAATCAGAATGAGCGACCTCGACCCATACAACCACGTCAACAACGGGGCGCAATGCAATTATTTCGACATGGGTCGAAGCCGCTATTTCGAGCATGTCTTCCAAACCAAAATCGACTGGCTCACATTCAAATACGTCCTCGTCCACGTGGACTTGGATTTCCGCCATCCTGTGCTTTTCCACGACCCGATTGTGTGCGAGAGCCGCGTCACCGAGATGGGCAACTCCAGTTTCAAGATGGAGCAATGCCTCAAGGATGCCGAAACGGGCGAGGTCAAGACTTTATGCCACGCCGTGGTGGTCTATTTCGACCGCAAGGCGAACAAGGCGGAACGGATACCTGATGAAGAACGTGAGATGTTGATAAATGAATCGAAAAAAATGGCCAATGGCTAATGGCTATGGCCTATGGCAGCTTAAACTGAATGGTAAGTCCAAATTCTTGTAAAAGCTGCCATAAGCCATTGTCATAGGCCATGGTTTATAAAACAAAGATTTATTCCAATGAAAAAACTGACTTTTACCTTAATTAGCCTCATCGCTGCAATGAGCCTCCAAGCCCAAACCGAAGCCGAACTCAACGCTTGGAACGATGTCAATGTGTACGAAATCAACCGTTTGTACCCTCGGACGAATGTCATTCCTGTGGGTGAGCAGTGGTCGCAATGCCTCAACGGCGACTGGAAGTTCCATTGGGTGGACTCGCCCTCAAAAGCCCCCGCCGACTTCTATAAGGAAGGCTACGATGCCTCCGATTGGAAAACCATTAAGGTGCCGTCCAACTGGGAACTGAACGGCTATGGCACGCCCATATATGTCAATGTGGACAACGAATTTCGTCCCAACGAGCCGCCTTTTGCCCCGACGGTGGACAACCCCGTGGGCTGCTATCTGACCGAGTTCGAGATTTCCGAAACTTGGAAAGACCGCCTGACTTTCATCAACTTCGGTGCGGTGAAGTCGGCCTACTATGTTTGGGTGAATGGTCAGTTTGTGGGCTATACCGAAGATGCCAAGACCAATGCCGAGTTTGACCTTACGCCATACGTCAAGGTGGGGAAGAACACATTGGCGGTGAAGGTCTATCGTTTCTCCAATGGCTCTTATTTCGAGTGTCAGGATTTTTGGCGTTTGAGCGGCATTGAGCGCGATGTGATGGTTTATTCCAAGCCGAAGTTGAATATCGTTGATTATGAGGTTCATGCAGGATTGGATAAGACCTATCAAAACGGAACTTTCAGCATCGACTTGATTATTGATAATCAAACGGGTAGGAATATGAAAAAGGAGAAATTGGTAGTGAAAGTATATGATATTGAAAATGAGGTTGTTAGTTTGGAGAAAGAACTGAATAATGAGGATAGTAGGGTCACGGTTATATCGAAAGGGCCTTTGCCCAATGTCATATTGAGAGCAGAACAGACTTTGGCTAACATCAAGCCGTGGTCGGCGGAACACCCGAATCTCTACCGCTTGGAAATCAGAGTTTTAGACAAGAAGGGTAATGAAATTGAACGCCTTGAAAACCACATTGGCTTCCGAACTTCGGAAATCAAGGACGGCAAACTGCTCATCAACGGGCAGTATGTATTAATAAAAGGTGTGAACCGCCACGAACACGACCCTTACACGGGCCATGTCATCAGCCGCGAATCGATGGAACGCGACATCGCCTTGATGAAACAAATGAATATCAACACGGTGCGCACCTGCCATTATCCCGACGACCCGTATTGGTACGAACTTTGTGACAAATATGGCCTTTATGTTTGGGACGAGGCTAACTGCGAATCCCATGCTCAAGGCTACGGCGAAAAGAGCCTTGCCAAAGACCCGCAATACAAGGAAATGATTTGGTCGCGCAACCGCAACATGCTTGAGCGCGACAAGAATCACCCCTCGGTGATTATGTGGTCGATGGGCAACGAGTGCGGCAACGGCATCAACTTTGAATACACCTACGACTGGATGAAGCAGCGCGACCCTTCGCGCCCCGTGACCTACGAAAGAGCCATTTACGATCGCAACACGGATGTCATTGGCCTGATGTATGCCAGCCCGAAGTATCTACAACGCTTTGTGGATGAAGGTCTTGATAGCGTATATCATTGTCCTTTCATCATGGTGGAATACTGCCACGCGATGGGCAACAGCATGGGCGGCTTGAAGGACTATTGGGATGTGATTGAGGCCAACGAGCAACTGCAAGGCGGCTGCATTTGGGACTGGGTGGACCAAAGTTTTATAGTTGATAGTGAAAAGTTTAAAGTTGACAGTTCAGTTTCTGCAATAGCTCCCCCCAACTCTCAACTCTCAACTCTAAACTCTCAACTTTTCTATGCTGTTGGCGGCGACTTCGGTCATGCCTACGGCGTGGGCGACGACGACGCTTTTTGCGCCAATGGTGTTGTAAGTTCAGACAGAAGGCCGCACCATCATGCCGCCGAAGTGAAGAAAGTCTATCAGCCTATTAAGTTCACCGCCAAAGACTTGACTTGGGGCAAGTTCGAAGCCAAAAACTGGCTTTCGTTTACCAATGCTTCAGCCTTTAATTGCGAATATGAGATTTTCTCGGCAGAAAAATCGCTAATGAAGGACAAAATTGACCTGAATATC
>CADAVB010000006.1 GCA_902791165.1 uncultured Bacteroidia bacterium | reverse complement strand
CTCTTTTCCGTTAGGATTGAAGAAAATTTGGTCGATGCCGGCGGCGCGCGCTCCGTCAATATCGACGGCCATCTCGTCACCAATCATCAGGCTTTCCTCGGCGGTGGCATTGGCTTTGCGCAAGGCGTAATGGAAAATCTCGGGGTTGGGTTTCTTCACGCCTACCTCTTCTGAAACGGTCAGGGTCTCAAAATAGGGTTTCATTCCCGAAAGGCTCAATTTGGTGTCTTGCACTTCCTCACGATGCGCGGCGACCAATAGACGTAATCTTCGCTCAAGTGGTCGGCCAATTCAATGTCATGGATGCCGTAATGCTCCAAAGGTTTCATGAAACGGGTGCGGTTCAGCTCGTCTTTGGTGATTTTTTCTTCGCGGTAAAGCTCCCAAAGTCGCTCATTCAAAGGATGATACACTTCGTGGAACTCATGCGCGCTTGGAATGCCGAGGCCTTTCAAGTGGTACTTGTCGTAAATGCGCTCGAAGGCAACCTCCGCCGCAGCGTCAAAGTCCCACAAAGTTCTATCTAGATCGAAAAAAAGATGTTTATAACCCAACTTCATACTTCAAACCTCCTACTTCTTACTTCCTACCTCTCATTTGTCGTTGCCACTCAAACAGCGCGACGGCGGCGGCATGGCTCACGTTGAGTGAGCGCGTCGGGCCGGGCACGGGGATGTAAACCACTTTGTCGCATTGCGCCAAAACCTCTTCGCTGATGCCAAAACGCTCGCTTCCCACCACAAAAGCCACGTTTTCTGGCAGTTGCGTGTCGTAGATGCAAGTGGCGTTGTCGGCGGTTTCGATGGCGACAATGGTTTTTCCTTCTGGTACAATCTTGTGTAAATCAGTTTCTTCCGTGAAATACCAATGGATGTTGTCGCGGCTTGAAGCGGCGGCACGGCGCACCTTGCCGAGGCTGTGTTCGTCCTCGTTGCCCAAGAAACAAACCTCCGTGGCTCCGATATTGTCGGCCAAACGAATCATCGCGCCGATGTTGTCGGGCGTCATCAGGTGGTCGGCAATGACCATCGGGCGCGGGATGCGACTGTAAAGGCTTTCAGGCTCAGTGTGCGCAAACAGGTCGTTTGATTTCAGGTAACTCATGGTCGGATTTTGGCTGCAAAGATAGTCATTTCTCGAGATACAACCGTCCCTGCCAACTCCCGCGTTCTTCCATCCGCTTCTCGATGCGGCTCAAAACAGCGTCGTAGCGCAGCTTCATCCAAGGCTCGCTGACGAGGTAGCGCGGTGGCACTTCGCCCGCAAAGCGCTCAATGACGATGGTGGGGTTTAGTCGTTCGACAAAGTCGATGACGAAATCGATATATTCATCTAAGTCAAAGAGATGAAACGCTTCGGGATGCTGCTGGTATTCCTCTGCCATCTTCGTTCCTTTGAAGATTTGTAGCTGGTGGAACTTGACTGTGGTCAAAGGCAATTTCGAAATAATTTCGGCGGCATCAAGCATCATGGCTTTGGTTTCGCCGGGCAGACCGAAAATGAAGTGCGCGCCACAGGGGATGCTGTAGTCGGCGGTCATGCGGATGGCGCGTTCCGCTGTGGCGAAATTGTGGCCGCGATTGACGCAGCGAAGGGTTTCGTCGTAAACGCTCTCCACACCGTATTCTAGCATGACGTAATGCGTTTTCTGTATCTCGTTGAGGTGCTGCAAGATAGCCTCATCAATCAAATCGGGGCGCGTGCCGATGACAATGCCCAGGATTGAGGGCACTTCCAAAGCCTCTGAATAAATCCTTTTTAGCTCCGCCAATGGCTTGTAGGTGTTTGAAAATGGCTGAAAATAAGCGAGATACTGGTTCGCCCTTCGATAGCGCCTTTGGTGGAACTTAATGCCTTCCTCGATCTGTTGTCTGATGCTTTTCTCAGGTTGGCAGTAGGAAGGATTGAAAGCCGCATTGCTGCAAAAACTGCAACCTCCCGTGCTGATTCTCCCATCGCGGTTGGGACAGCTGAAGCCCGCGTCGATGCTGATTTTCTGCACGCGACCGCCAAACTGCTTCGTGAAGTAGTTGCTGTAGCTGTTGAAACGTCTGTTATCACCCCAAGGATAGCTCATGGTGCGGCGTGCTTGGGGTTATTCAAAAATGCTTCGTCCGTCAAAGTGTTCAAAAACGCCTTCAACTGCGACTTTTCCTGCGCTGTGAGACGCACTCCGCCTTGCATGACATGGTGCATGAGCGGACTGATGGTGGCAGAGTTTTTGACGCTATCAGAGTAGAAATCAATCACTTCGTCCAAAGTTTGGAAACGCCCGTCGTGCATGTAGGGAGCCGAAACGGCGATATTGCGCAGGGTAGGGGCTTTGTAGGCGCCTTTGTCTCGCGGGTTTCCCGTGATGGCAGCGCGGTCTTCGGGGTCGTTGAACTCGTCGTCCAAACCGTTGTTGTAGAACAAGTTGCTGGTCATCAAGGCGTTGCCTCCACCGCCGTGGCAGTGGAAGCAGTCAGCACCGTCTTCGGTGACGAAGAGCAGGTAGCCTTCCAATTCGTCCTGCGTGAGTTGCTCCTCGCCGCGTAGGTAGCGGTCGAATTTGCTGTCGGCGGAAACCAAACTCCGCACGAATTGCGCGATGGCGCGTTGTATATTAAGAAAGGTGATGTCGCAACTGCCGAAGGCTTTCTCGAACAGTTCGGGATAGTCGTCGGTTTTCTGTAAATATCTGACTACCTGATTGGTATCTGCATTGATTTCCACTGGGCTTGTGACCGCCGCCAAGACCATGTCTTCAAGGGTGGTCACGCCGCCATTCCAACCCAAACCAGTCGTGTTCCAAGCCAGATTGATCAAAGGCATGACGGAATGGTGAAGCCCTGCCGAGCCACCGAAATCGAAATTTTTCTCCTGATGGTGGCACGAGGCGCAACTGCGGATGCCGTCGGTGCCGTCGCGACCCGAAAGCCGTGGATCGTAGAACAACTTTCGACCCAATGCCACGCCTTCCTCGGTCATGGGATTGTCGGCGGGAATGTTGGTGACATTGGGGAAATAGGCAGGTTTTTGGAGCTCGTAAGGCGTTGGTTGATAGGGTTTTTCTTGTTCTGACTTGCATGATGCCAAAACAATCAAAAACGAACAAATTATGAATATGACCGGTTTTATTCTCATTATTGAATTTTTGTTGGCAGGGGTTTACACCGCCTGCCTATTTTCCGTCGTCCCTACGGGACTCCCCATTCTTCCCTTAACGCTTTTCCATGTCCAAAAATGTGGTTTTGGGGCGGCTTTTTGCATGAACCCGTTGAAGCCTTTCAAAATGTCATTTTTCAAAATGTTCATATTGTTTTGATTTTTATTGTTTTGCGTAACAAACACATCGTTTCCGTTTTCCTTCAAGGCTTGTTGCGCGGCTTGATTTTGCATGATGGCGCTGCCGTATTCGTTGAAATCGTAAAGGTTCGGGTTGCGGAACCAATTATCGACAATCATGATTAAATCGAGCTGATTTTCAGCATTTTCCGCGATGGTAAAGCCGATGGGAAGCGTAACGGTGAAATAATTTTGGTAAAATTGGGTGTGGTCGGCGTTCTGCCCGATGCCCAAATGGATGTTCAGAGGCGCAAGTTGCTCGTTTTCATTGAGATACTTTCCGTTGAGCTTTATGTAGTGGTAGCCACCACCAAGCGGTTCGGGCCAAAACATATTCGCCTCGGGCGGATTGCTAAAGAGGCCGCTTTGGTTGTCTTCCTCGTCTAAACCGAAAACAAAACGCAGTGTCTTGTACTTTCCGATAGGAATTGCTGTCGAATTAAGTCGCTGGCTTTCAGGGATATTGGTGTCGATGTAGAAATAACGAGAATCTAAAGCAACCCATTCGCCGCGCTCATTTTGAAGTTCGACTTTGGAAATGAACCATTGAATTTCAGTAATCAAGAACGTGTTGCCGGCCTCGTTGGTATAGCATAAACTATCGGTAATCAGCGATTTGCCGTTGATGGAATAATCGATATTGACGCAAAGATTACCGTTTCCCGCAGGTTTGGTGCAGGAGGCCAAAAGGACGGCCAGAAAACCGATTAAAAGGCAGGCTCTTCTCATGATACTTCCAATTCGCGCTGCAATGATACAAATATTTTGCCAAATGGAGCATGTTAAGTCCATGGAATTGATTATTTTTGCGGGCAGAAAACAAATTTTCATGGCAGAATTAACTTCGTTGAATGTTCCGCATTTCAAAATAGGCGACAAAGTGAATTTCCTGAGCACCACGGGTGGCGGAAAGGTCACGAAAATCATAGACTCGCGCATGGTGATGGTGGAAATCGAAGGCGGCTTCGAAATCCCCACGCTCATCTCGGACTTGGTACTCGACTACCGCTCGCAGCCCACTCCGTCGAAACAACAACAAGCGGTCGATAAGGTGCAAAAAGAGGTTCAAGGACAGCAACTTTTGGCACAGGAACAGGCCGAGGCCGCACGCAAAAGCGGTTTGCGCCGCTTTGCAAAAGAAGCTGAAAAAGAAGGCATTTACATGGCTTTCGTGCCGCACGAGCAACAGTGGCTCCTCACGGGACCGCTCGACGTGGTTTTGGTGAACCACACGCCTTACGAGATGCTCTACACCTTCACAATCAAAGAGGAAACGCAGTTCGTGAATGTGGATTTCGGGCAAGTGGACAAATACGAGAAAATCGTCATCGAGACCATCTCGCGCGACGACCTCGAATATTGGCTCAACGGCGTGGTGCAGGCCATACTGACGACGGAAACCTCTGATTGTGTGCTGCTTCCGCTTAATGCGCCGTTCTCGTTGCGTCCTGGACGCTTTTTCAAAGAGGGCAGTTATGTGCCTTCGGGAATCCTCGGCGAGAAGTCGGTGATGATTTGCCTCTCCGAACTCATTGCACTGAAGCACGGCGATGGCGATTTTAGCAAAATCATGAAGGAAGGCGTTGGTTCTCAAACCGCTGCCAAAACCTTGGTGAAACAGGAAGCACCCATCGACAAGCACAAGGTTGCACCGGGCGAGGCCGTTGTGGATTTGCACATCGGCGAGCTGGTCGATAACATCCTTGGACTTTCAAGCCACGATATGTTCAAGATTCAGACGGACTATTTCAAAAAGATGCTCGAAAGCGCCATTGCCGCCGACTACAACAAGGTTACATTCATTCACGGCGTGGGCAACGGCGTGCTGAAAAACGCTATCATTGAGGAACTTAAGAATTACCAAAACACCGAAAACCGCATGGCGAGCATTGCCAAGTTCGGCGTGGGTGCGATTGACGTGATGATTACAGAGAAAGCACAATGATTGCCACGAGATGACAAAAAAAACGCGCGGCCCGAAATTACTTCGAGCCGCGTTTTCCGTTTTTGGGAAGGAATGTCAATCAGTCCATTTCGATGACGACGAATTTGCTGTTGAACTCGATTTCGATGCCGTTGCCCAGCTCGATGTCCCATTCGCGGCGGTCCTTCGCGATTTTCACGATGGATTGGCCGGGATAGACGCGGTTCACATAGTCGGCAATCTCGGTGGGGACCAAGGTGGCCGGTACTGCGGTGTGAGCCGTGGAGCGGCGGCAGTCCACCTCGTCCCAGGTGGGTTTGCTGAACATGCTGCCGTCAAAGTCGATTTGGGTGTAGTCGCTCAGCGTTACGTCGTAGTCGTAGCCGTCCCTGATGATGGCCAGCACCGTCTCGTTGGGGAAGTGGGTCTTCACGAACTCTTCGATGATGTTTTGCACATTGGTTGTCGGCTCTTTGCTGCATGATGTGGCGTTGAAGCCAAGCCCGATAAAGAGGGCCAAGATGAGGAATTTTTTCATTTTTGCTTATTTTTTGTCGTCGATTTCAGTTACGTTGAAGTTGGCGTCGAAGGTGATTTCCAAGCCGTTGCTCAGCTCGATTTCCCAGCCTCCGTTGTTCTTTTTCTCGATGCTTTCGATGGTTTTGCCGGCAAAGTTGGCGGCGACGTAAGCCGTGATTTGGGCGGGCACAAGCTCGGCGGGAACGCAGCCGTAAACCGTGCCTTTTTCGCAGTCGATGCTCTTCCAGTCAAAGTTGATGTAAAAGTCGATCTCGGTCTTGTCGTTGAGTTTCACTTCGATTTCGTTGCCTTCGAGTTTCACGGTCTTGATGGTGGTCAGGGGGAAGTAGGTTTCAACAAAGGTGTTGATTTCAGGATAGTTAGAGGTGTTTCCTCCAGTGTTTCCACCGTTTCCGCCACCGTTGTTGCCACCGCTGATGACATTGAAGTTGTGGTCGAACTTGATCTCTCGGTTGTTGTCGAGTTCGATATCCCAGCCGTAGTTTTCCTTCTCGATTTGGTCGATGTGGTTGGCGGGGAAATTGGCCGTCACATAGTCGGTGATTTGTGTCGGAACGAGTTCGGCGGGAACGATGCCATACACCGTGCTTTCGTCGCAGTCGATGTTCTTCCAGTCGTAATTGAGGTAGAAGTCAAGCTCGGTGTTATCGGTGAGTTTCACCTCGATTTCGTTGCCGTCTTGGCGGGCGCTACGGATGCTCACTTGAGGGAAGTGGGTAGCCACGAAGGTGTGCCGCCGCCGTTGTTGATGACGTTGAAGTCGTGGTCGAACTTGATGTCGCGGTCGTTGTCGAGTTCAATTTCCCATCCGAAGTTTTCCTTCTCGATTTGCTCGATTTGGTTGGTTGGGAAGTTGGCGGTCACGTAGGCCGTGATTTGCTCGGGCACGAGGCTTGCGGGCACAAAGGTGTAAATCGTCGAATGCTCGCAGTCCACATCGACCCAGTCAAACGAGTGCGTGAATCTCAGTTTGGTTCCGTCGTCGAGCTTCACCTTGTAGTAGTACTGCGTTTGGTGGCAGTTGAAGATGCTGGTTTGCGGGAAATGGGTTTCCACAAACTGCATGATCTCGGGGTTGATGTCGCTGAGGCTGACGGCAACGCCTGCTTCCATGGCTTCGTATTGATACGAAGCGGAAGTGGCTCTTTCGTCGGCACTTTCGTTGGTTGCGGCTCCATTTTCCTTGCCACAGGCCGTCGCGATGAGGGCCAATGCCGCAAATGTGGCGATGATCAAGTGCTTTTTCATTTTGTTTTGTTTTTGATTGATTATAAATGTGTTATGAAGAAGTTTTTAGTCGTCGTAACGGAGAAACTCGCCGTTTTTGTTGAAGATGATTTCCAGTCCGCTGGCTAATTCCACCTCGATTTTGTGGCGGCTTCGCGCGATTTCGTGGAGGCAGGCGTTGGGGTGGTTGCGGCTCAGGAAGTCGAGGATGGGTTCAAGCAAGAATCCCGAGGGCAGGCACTCCGAATGGCTCTCCACCTCGTCCCAGTCGCCGTTGCTGTTGAACTCGATTTCCATGCCGTTGTCGAAACGCACGGTGTATTCGGTCTTCGTCACCTCGATTTCCATCCTCACGAACCTGATGCTCAGGCCACCGAAATAGGTGGAAACAAATTCCTGCGCCTTTACGGGAAGCTCCTCGAAACGGATGATGCGATGGCTGCTTTCGGCGTGAAGAGAAAGCCCTAATATTAATAAGGTGAGTAATGTCGTAAATGCTTTTTTCATTTTTCAGATTGATTTCTGCGGCAAAAGTACGAAGTGTTTCTGAAATAAATCTGAAATGCGAAACTTTTTTTCAATTATTTGAACATGACGCTAAAAACGTGCTGGTTTTCAGAGAATTGGTATTCGATTTTATAGCCGTATTCGTTGCAGATCGCTTTTACTATGGCCAATCCTAAGCCGCTTGAATGGGTGTTCTCGCCTTTTTTGTAGAAAGTTTGGAATGCGGCTGCGGCATCAAGGGGTTCTTCCGTGCCCGAATTTCCGATGTGCAAAGCATTGTCTTTCAATATAATGTCAATACTTCCGCCTTGTTTGTTGTGCACGAAGGCGTTTTTCAGCAGGTTGCCGACAAGCGACGAGGCCAAGGTCGGGTCCATCGTGGCGGTCACAGATTGACGGTCGTCCACCGAGACGCGGATTTGCATCGTGCCATAAATCTCCGAAAGGCTTTCAAGTGTTTGGTTTACAAGTTGGTTTATGCTGGTTTCGGCTTCTTCCTTGAATTGGTGGTTGTCGATTTTCGATAGCAGCAGCAGCGACTTGTTGAGCCGCGAAATGTAGCCTAACGTGTCTAATGTTTTCTCGATTTCGCAGAGTTGGTGCTCGTCCAACTGGGTTTCGTCCACCAAAAGTTCAAGTCGGTTACGGCACACGGCAATGGGGGTCTGGATTTCGTGCGAGGCGTTCCCGATGAAGCGTTTCTGCTCTTCGTAAACCTGACGTGATTTTTCGGAAGCCTCCAATACAGCGGTTTCTATCTCCTTGAATTCCTGTATCTTGATGCGCTTGTCGGGTTCAGGGATGGCGTCAAGGGCCTTGCGGTTGCGGAGCCATTCGGTGAGCCGGTAAACTGGCTTCATGTTGTTGAGGATGATGATGCTGACGATGAGGATGATGGCCAAAAGCAGGGCGAAGGCAAGGGTGAAGATGCTGAAAACGGCGAAGTCCAAGGTGTCGTTCCATGCGAAGACTTGGGTGGTCAGCACGATTTCATAGTCGATGCCTTGCTTTTCGAACACGCGGTTCAGTTCCCTGACGGTTTCCTCGTCTTGGATGGCATCGATGTAGTCTTCGTGGGTTTGGAAAAACAGGTTTTGGTGGTTTTGGGCATATTCTGGGCTGACCTTCTCGATGAAAAACTCCACCGTTCCCGACATTCCCGAGATGGAGTTGGGGAGGCTGTCGTTGTCCACGAAACGGCCTATGATTTTGTCGGATTGCTCGACCAGCACCTTGTCGATACGGCTGTAGATGCGCCGCTTGCTGCTTTGGTAGAATACGAGTGCCCACAGTGCAAACAGGGCGACCAAGGCTATGGAAACGGACAATATGATGCGGCGCGAGAGCTTCATTGCCGTTCCAGTTTGTATCCGTAGCCGTGCACGGTCTTGATTTCGATGTCGGCCTGCGCTTCGGCGAGGCGCTTGCGCAGGTTTTTCATCTGCGCGTAAATGAAGTCGTAGTTGTCAGCTTGGTCGATGTAGTCGCCCCAAACGGCCTCGGCCAACGTGCCTTTGCTGACGGCGCGGTCGGGGCGGGTCATGAAGAAATGGAGGATGTCGAACTCCTTTTTCAGCAGCTCGACGGGTTGCCCATTTATCGTTACTTGTCGCGTTTCGGGCCACATTCTCACGTTGCCGAGTTCGATGAAATGCTCGCCGTGTTGCTGCTTGCGGCGGAACACGCTTTTCACCCGTGCCGAGAGCTCGGCGATGTGGAAAGGCTTGGTGAGATAGTCGTCGGCACCGAGGTCGAGGCCTGCCACCTTGTCGTCGATGGAATCTTTGGCCGAAACGATGATGACACCGGCCTCTTTGCGTGTGGCCTTCAGCTGGCGCAACACGTCGAGGCCGTTGCCGTCGGGCAGCATGATGTCGAGAAGGATGCAGTCGTAGTCATAGACTTCTGCTTTCATCATGGCGGTTTTGGCGTTGGCGGCGGTTTCAACGACGTGGTTATCGTCTGTCAAAGCCTTGTGCATCAGCTCTCTAAGGCTGTTGTCGTCCTCTATGACAAGGATTTTCATGGCCGGATGTGTTTGCTTCGGAAGAGAACCCGCAGGGAATCGAACCCTGAGCTAAGGAACCGGAATCCTTTATTTTATCCATTAAACTACGGGTCCGGAAAGGTGGAGATGGAGGGAGTCGAACCCTCGTCCAAACAAGGAACCCCCATGGTTTCTACATGCTTATTCCGCTGTTGGTTTTCGTGCCGAGCAAGGGAGCGAACGCCCTAAACACGGCCTTATCTCCTAAAGTTTCGCCTTGCTGTCGGAGCGCCGACAAGGCTATCCCGAAATTGATTAGCACCTCGTGCTCAGGCCGGAATCAGGAATCTCCACCTGCGAGATGTCTCGTCCGCTCACCTTGTGTGCGGATTAAGCCAGTGATCTACTGTACTTCAATCAGGCAGCGAGAGCGTAGTTGTTTTCGCCAATTATTTTTTTGCAGTCAAGATTTGCGAGCGTCACTGCGAGGCTCGGCATGCTTGCATGACAATTCATCTTGCTGTCAAAACCATACATCCCCTCAAAGAACCGACGGCAAAGGTACGACTATTTTTCGAAACCCAGCAAGAAGGAAAGAAAAAAACTTGTCTTATGCAGCATTTTCTTACCTTTGCGGGTTGAAACATAACCTAATCTGTGTGCAATCAAAAACGCAATCGTATGAAAAAGCTTTTGTTTTTAGGTCTTTTGCTGCTGGCAAGCGGTCTTTCCATGGCTCAAGTTTCTTATGTCAAAATGGCTGACCAGCAGACAAAGTATGAGCAACTGACTCGCCAGAATGGCGTGCAATGCCGCATTCAGGACTACAACTTGCCGATGTTGTATGGCTTGTATTTCCATGACTTGGAAACTTCGGTGCGCTGTGTCGAGGTGAACGGCAGCGAACGCTATTTCTACCGCATCTACCAAAAAGAGATGAAGGAAGAGCCCTCGGCAGAGGCTTTGGTGGCTTTCGAGGATTTTGAGGAAATCCAAAAGGTTTTTGAGGCTATGGTGGCCGAAGAACTCAAGGAGAGAAGCCAAAGGAAGGACTATTTCGAGAACTGTTATCGCACGAGCGACGGGTTCCAAATCGGCTATCGCACCAAAAACCGGCAAACGGAATGGTTTATCGTCATCGACCGTTACAGCGAAAAAAGAGTCATGTTCGATGGCAATAGCCGTTTGAGGGAAAACTTGCAAAAGGCCAAAGCCAAGTTCGAGGAAGTGAAGAAATAAAGAGGTGGTTAAAGCCTTGCCTTTCAGTTTAATGGAATGCCAAAGCGATTGACGTCATCTTTCTCGATGGTGTTTTCGCAAAGGATGATCAAGCGTTCCACGATGTTGTGCAGCTCGCGGATGTTGCCCGTCCATTGGAAGTCTTTCAACGCTTCCACGGCCTCGGGAGAGAAGGTGGGAGTGGCCTTGCCCATGTTTTGGGCGATGGTGGCGGCAAAGCTCTCTACCAGCAGCGGGATGTCGTCCTTTCGTTCGCGCAGCGGTGGCACCTGGATGACGATGACGCTCAAGCGGTGGTAAAGGTCCTCGCGGAAGTTGCCCTTCTCAATTTCAGCCTTCAGGTTCTTGTTGGTGGCGGCCAGGATGCGCACATCCACGGGGATTTCCTTCTCGCCGCCTACGCGGGTGATTTTGTTTTCCTGCAAGGCACGAAGCACTTTCGCCTGCGCTGAAAGGCTCATGTCGCCAATTTCGTCCAAGAAAAGGGTGCCGCCGTCGGCCAGCTCGAAGTCGCCCTTGCGCTGCTTGATGGCGGAAGTGAAAGCGCCTTTTTCATGGCCAAATAATTGGCTTTCAATGAGTTCGGAAGGAATGGCGGCGCAGTTCACCTCAATGAACGGGCTGCGATTTCTGGGACTGAACTCGTGCAACTGTCGGGCCACGAGTTCCTTGCCCGTGCCGTTTTCGCCCGTGATGAGCACCCTCGCGTTGGTGGGTGCCACTTTCTCAATCATGTCTTTCACTGCAAGCATGGGTTCCGACTCGCCGATCATCTGGCTTTGGAGCTTCACGGCTTTTTTCAGAACCTTGTTTTCAGTGGTTAAATTCTTCTTTTCCAAGGCGTTGCGCAGGGTGATGAGCAGCCGGTTCAAGTCGGGAGGCTTGGGGATGAAGTCGAAAGCGCCTTTCTTGATGGCCTCCACGGCGGTTTCAATCGTGCCGTGACCCGAGAGCATGATGACGGGTACGTCCGACTCCTTGCGGATGGCCTCAAGGGTCTCGATGCCGTCCATTTCGGGCATCTTGATGTCGCAAAAGACGGCGTCATAGTCTTGGTCTTTAATGAGTTGAAGGGCATCCATTCCCGTGGCGGCGTCTTCCACCTGATAGCTTTCGTTTTCGAGGATGTCGCGCAGCACGCGGCGAATCGGGGCCTCGTCGTCGATGATGAGTATTCTGGGCATTGTTTATAATTTTGCGCAAAGATAATAATTTTATCAATTTGCAAGGTTTTCCGCTTTGCAAATGTTGATACAATAATAATATGTATATTTGCGGCATAGAAGACAAAAGAATCATTCAAGTTGAACTCAAAAAATAGCTTTGCAATGAAAAGACATTTGTTACTCATTATGGTTCTGCTAGTTGCGAATGCCCTTGAAGCCCAAATGATTGACCACAAAGGTAATCGCAACCAAACCTATCCGATGGTCACCGAGACCAATCCGACTATTGTTGAGATGGTCAACCAAGTCGATACGGTGAACCTGTACAACACTATCGCCTGGATGCAGCAATACATTCGCGACGCAACAAAACCGGAGGCACTGATTGTCCAGAATTACCTACTTGACCGGTTTGAGGAGATTGGTTTGGAGACTTATATCCACCACCACACCGCAACCATCGGCGGAACCGACACTCTTGAGGCTGGCAATGTCATTGCCGTCCAACCGGGCACCGAATTCCCTGATGAGTACATCATCATCGCATCCCACTACGACCACCCCGACGGCCCTGGAGCCGATGACAATGCTTCGGGAACCTCTGGCGTGATTGAATGCGCACGGATTTTGAGCCAATACTCGTTCAAGAGAACCATTCTTTACATCCCTTTCAACGGCGAGGAGCGTTGGATGGTCGGCAGCTACCCCTTTGTGCAGAAATGCGCCCGCGAGGACATGAATATCCTTGGCGTTTTTGATTTCGACATGATAGGGTTCTGGCCTGGTGAGGAATACGGTGATGTCACCATGTATTCAGGCTGTTCATACATCTCGGAACGCCTGTTCGACTATTATCAAAAGGTGGCCAACCTTTACATTCCTGAAATGTCGACTTACCGTTTTACAGCCAAGGATTCCTACGGCGGCGATCACATGTGCTTTAACATCTACGAGTATCCAGCGCTGTATATCGGAGACATTGAATATCATGCTCAAAACATCCATTACCATCACCCTTCCGACACCATCGGCGCGGGCGTGAATTGTTTCGCATTGGCCAACGGTTTCGTGAAAGCGGTTGTGGCTGCTGCTGCCGAACTCGCTGACGGCTGGCTGCCCCCCCAGGATTTCAGCGCGGTGGTCGAAAACGGAAAGGTGTTGCTCAGTTGGGATGAAGCACCCGAAACAGAGTCATATAAATTGTTTAAAGACAACGAATTGCTTTTGGAAACAGCGGAAACATCTTTCATTGACGAGGATTTCGTTGACGGCGAATGGCACAAGTATTATGTCAAAGGCGTGAACTTGGAAGGCGTGGAAAGTGCCGCGTCTAACATGGATTCGGTCTTATCAAGAGAACCGCTCCAAATCCCAGTCTTTTATGACTTTGAGGATGGTTCGGCGGAAGGTCTGCATCTGAATAACGACAACTGGCACTTTGGCCAATGGAACCAACGAAAGTGTTTAAGAGCCTCGACAATTATGTTTGATAACATTTTGCAAATTGCTGATTTACAATGGTTCTCCATTCCAGAAAACATTGGGGACATTACTCTCGGATTTAAGATTTATAAGAATACTTGGGGAATTTGGAATTACAATGTGAATGTGTTTGTGGAGGTCACTACGGATAGGAAGACGTGGCATAAAGTCGAGCAAGTTAGCGTCAATATGGGGCAATGGCGGGATGTTTCCGTGTCCTTGAACGACTATATTGGATGTGAGTATGTTCAGGCAAGAATCCGATTTGAGGGTAGCGGAAAAGGAACCAGTCCAAGCCCTAACAAATACATGCTCATTGACGATTTGTATATCGATTTCAACACTACTGGACTTCAGGAACATCTCTCAGCGGAAAGATTCAGCTTGTCTGTCACGCCCAATCCTTCGACTGGCATAATTACTGTTACAACGGGAATAGAGCATCCCTATACGGTATGTGTATATAATTTATTGGGAATCAAAATCTTGCAAAAAATGATTTCATCAGATGGAACGCTTGATTTAACTTCTCTTCCTGAGGGCACTTATTTTATTTCGGCCGATAATGGTACGGATAGGATTACTAAACGTATTGTGAAGGCCAATCCTTAATACTTGGTTTAAAACATTATGCTTATGAATAATAAAAAATTGATTTTCAGTTTTTTCCTGCTGCTCACAGTGGCAGTCCGCGCCCAAGATTCCATTCCCGCGCCCACTTCCTACACCGTCAATAAGGTAACATTCAAGATGGTGCGCGTCGAGAAAGGCGGATTCTGGATGGGCGCACAACACGCCGACACACTTGAGTTCAACTACGACCGCCAATCGCAAATCGACGAGGTGCCAGTGCATCATGTGAACATCCACGAGGACTTCTACATCGGGCAAACCGAAGTGTCGCAGAAGCTTTGGAAAGCCGTAATGGGCTACAACCCGAGCAAGAAAAAATGTTGCAAAAAGCCCGTTACAAATGTGTCATACGTTGAAGTCCAGGAGTTTATACGGCTTTTGGACAGCCTCACGGGGATGCACTTCCGCCTGCCCACCGAGGAGGAATGGGAGTTTGCGGCTCGTGGCGGCAACCTATCGAAAGGCTATGTATATAGCGGCGGCAACGAAACGAAGAAAATCGCCTGGCACGACGGCAACACGCGCCGACTGCGCAAATGCGGCAAAAAACGACCCAACGAATTGGGCATTTATGATATGTCGGGAAACGTATGGGAATGGTGTTCAACGACTTATCGTTTCTATGACAAAGAACGCAACGCCCGCCTCGGCAAAGACGGCGAAATGCAAATCATTCGCGGCGGCGCATGGCAACTGCCCGAAACCTCGTGTCGAGTGGCCTGGCGCGGCAAGCGACTGCCCAACCTGCAAAACTCCTTCGGCGGATTCCGCCTTTGCTTAGATGCCCAATACGTGAAAGAGGAAACGCCCGAAACCGAAGCGCGATGAAGCTCCGTTTTGGCATAATGGCGTTTTTCTTGCTGTGTTCTCTCGTTGGAAAGGCACAGCAAAATATTGATATTCAGGTAAAAACAATCGAAAATACTTTGGTTTTCCCTTGGGCTGGCGGACTGAACGCCTGCCAATTCGGGCGTATGGACTTGGACGGCGACGGACGGAAAGACCTGCTCGTCTTCGACCGCCACGGCAACCGCCTGCTGACGTTTCTCAATCAGGGCGCGACGGGCGAAATCAAATACAATTATGCGCCGGAATACGCCAAACGCTTCCCGAAACTCACCGATTGGGCTGTTTTTGCCGACTACGACGGCGACGGACGCGAGGACATCTTCACCTATTCGCAAGGCTGGGCGGGAATGAAAGTGTATCGCAATATCTCTGCGGAACAAATTGATTTTGAACTGGTTGTATCGCCTTATCTCACTTCTTGGCAGGGTGGGGGCGAGGTGAATCTCATCGCCACCAACGCCGACTATCCCGCCATCACTGATTTGGACGGCGACGGCGACCTGGACATCTTGACCTTCGGTGTGCTCGGCACCTTTATCGAGAAGCACAGAAATATGTCGGTGGAGCTTTATGGCACACGGGATTCCTTGCTGTTTGAGAAGACAGACTACTGCTGGGGTCGCGTGGCAGAGAGTGAGGAAACCAATGAAATGTATTTGGACACTTGTTTGTTCGGCAAGTCGCTGATTGTCAGTAAGGACGATTTTCGTCATCGTGGTGCAACCTTCGCCGTCCGTGATTTGACGGGCAATGGTCTGCCCGATTTGCTCCTCGCCGATGACGATTATCCCAACCTCGTTTTCCTGAAAAACGGCGGCACACCCGATAACGCGCTGATGGTCAGCCAAGAAACGCATTTTCCTGAAAACGACCCAATTCGGCTGTTTTCTATGCCTGTGCCTTTTTTCACCGACATCGACAACGACGGTGTCGATGACCTTCTCGTTTCGCCCTTCGACCCGAATCCCATGGCCTGCGAAGGACAGAATTCGGTGTGGCTGTATCTGAATCGCGGGACAAATAAAAATCCTGATTTTCAGCTTTATACCAAGTCGTTTTTGCAAGACCAGATGCTTGACGTGGGCACGGGCGCGTTTCCCGTTTTCGTCGATACGGACGGCGACGGACTCTCGGATTTGGTGGTTGGCAACGTCGGCGATCTCGACTCCACCTACTATTTATATGACAACTTGCAAACCCATCGCACGGCGCAACTATATCTCTACAAGAATCTTGGTACGGCACAAAATCCTGTTTTTCAACTTTTTGACAACGACTTTGGCGCGCTGAAATCTTTGAAACAAACGGGGTTGGTGCCTACTTTCGGCGATTTGGACGACGATGGACGAAATGAAATGATTGTCGGTACGGCGCAAGGCAATCTCATGCTTTTCGACCTCGATTTCAGTCTTTTGGACGACGATTTTCTTCACTTTGGAAATGCTTGGTCGGCACCTTGCCTTTTCGATGTGGATGGCGACGGAACTTTGGATTTGGTGGTTGGCGACGCAAGCGGAAAACTGACTTATTATCAAGGCGTTAAACAAGGAAGCAACACCCATTTCCAGCTCATCACTGACTTTTGGGGACAAATCGATGTTTGCGACCACGCGACTTCCTATTTTGGCTACAGCGTACCAAACTTTTTCAAGGTGGGCGGAGATGTCTTGCTCGCGGTAGGCTCGGAGCAAGGCAAAGTGTTCTTGTTCAAGGATTTGAGCTTAAATCCAGGTTCGGTCTTCACCGACATTTCCAGCCGTTGGAGCGACTATGTTTGCGCTTTTGAGAACCGATTCGGTCTGCGTTGCGCCTCCGCTTTGGCCGACCTCAATGGCGACGGCACTTTGGAAATGGTTGTGGGTAATTTCGGTGGCGGCTTGGAGCTAATGAATGGCAATATTGTTGTGAATCAAGGTGTTGAGGAAATCGAAAAAACCGTTTTTCGCGTTTTCCCCAATCCGGCTCAAGGTCGCATCACAATAGAAGGAACGGGTCGTTTGACCATCACGAATCTCCTCGGGCAGACGGTACTAACCAAAGAAATCAATGGCACGGAAAGGATTGAATTGCCCCGTGGTATTTGGTTTGTGAAATTAGATGAAACCACGCGGAAAGTAGTGGTGGAATGAAGCGCTGGCAATCCTTCTCGGATTTGGGATTACAGCTTCCAAATGGCTTCAACTTTCAGGTCGGTTTTGTGCTTGCCTTCAATCAACGTCAGACCGCTGCTGATTTCGTCGCGGTCGCTGTAAATTGTGCTGCCGATACGGGCGTAGAGTGTTAAGTTGCTGACAGGCTTCCATTTACCCAACAGATACACGCGCATCCCCTTTCCGTAAAGCGCGGGCACGGAGAAAGAATAGAGCACATCATTCTCGTAGGCATACACGCGGGAATCGTAGTCGTCGGTGTCAAAGATGGCATAGCGGAAAGTAAGGCTAAATGGCTTGTTTTCAGGTTTGTAGGCCACGTCTTGGCAGATGAAGAACCCGTGGCTGTTGCTGCCGTCGTCGTTGCGGTAATGCGCATATTCGGCTTTGTTGCTGAAATGGACATCGCGCACGTTGTAGCTAATATTGAACTTTACCGCGTTTTTCGTGTAGAAAATGGGGTAGTGGCTGAAAACGAAGGCGTCGGTCGAGTTTTTCATCTTGGTCTTTGAGCGGAATTGGAGGAAAGCGTTGGTACGCTTGTTAAAGCTGTGGCTGAGGCGCAGATAGTAGTCGTGGCCCCAACTGGGCGCGTTCACCATCGAGCTGAGCCAAGTGAAACGGAAGTGGTCGGCGTAGGCGAGGAGATTCCAATAGGGCGCGGGTGCCACCTCTGCGCCGAGATACAGTCCGCGTTGGCCTTGGTTGCGGCTGCCTTCGCAGAAAGCGTTGCCGTACAGGTTTTGGTAAGCCTTTCCATAGTCGCGATACATGACGGTAAAGTTCAGGTAACCAGCGGGTTTCACGGTCATACCTACCAAGCCTGCCATACGGTCAAGGGTCGTTACGTTTGCCGAAACGACCGAGTCCGGACAGTGACTCATTGCGCCTTCGCCAAAGAAAGCGAACTTGCCTTTAACATACTTGAAATCAACGCCTTGGTTGGTTAGGCTTTGGCCTTGGAAGAAGTATTGGTTGTAATTGGAAGGTTTGAGTTGCAATGCTGCGTTGAGCCATGTGTGGTGCAGGGAGTAACCTACCTCAAAATGCGAAACGGCATAAGCCAGATGGCCGCCAACTACCTGCTGACGGATGGCGTGACGGTCGAGCAACTCGCCGATGGTGCGGTGATAGCCAGTTTCTTGCAGACTGCTCACAAATTCGGCCTCGTTCAAAGTGTCGGTTTCGGTGATGTTGGCATCAATCAAACGGTTGGAATAGAACAGGGTGCCTCTGAACGGCCCGCCGCCGAGTGTAACCGCTGCACCGCGCATATAGGAAATTTCGCTGGCCGAGCCTTTTGGCGTGATGCCACGGCCTTGTTTCATCACCGAACTGCCCGCTCCAGCCTTGCCGAAACTCATTCCCGACCACATCGTAAGTCCTTGACCCCAAGCCAATTGATAGTCGCCCAAGATAGCGGCCTTCACGATGCCTAAGTCCTTGGCGTAGAGGTGAAAACCGACAAAGTCGAAGCCGCGCCGATACTTGTCGCCCAACAGCGATTTGATGGTGTCGCTCACTTGGTCGGTGAAAAACATTTCGCCTGGGTCTTTCTCCAACACGAATCCCGCGCGAACCCTATTCCTATAATTATAGGTGTATTTCAATTGATAGCGCTGCGGACTGCCGAGGAAACGGGAGTTGGGTTTGGCCAGCAGAGCCGAGTCGCTGACGGGGTCGTAACCCTGTTGGTGTTCAAGGATTTGCTCGTAGCGCCCCACAATTTGGTGTTTGCCATAACGAGCCAACTTGTTGAAAGTCAGTTTGTCCTTGCTGTCGTCTTGCCCGATGCACACGATGGGCGCGATGATGGCGATGGTCTGCTCGTCGAAGCCCTCAACCATCTCCAATTCCTCAAGAAACAGGAAATCACCGTAAAAGCGACGGTATTTTTTCAGTTCCTCGTATTGGAACACGTTGATGAGGCGCAATTGCAATAATTGGTTTATCTCGTCGCTGTTGAGGTTGATGGGGTTCTCGCTGAAGAAGATGTAATTTTCCAAAAGTTCTTCATAATCAGCATCTTCGTCGCCGTCTTCGGCCAAACGCTCCACTTGCTCGATGAGCAACTCGTTCAAGGCCTCGGTGCTGATGGCGTCGAGGGCAATCTGTGCCTTCGCAAAAAGGCAAAATCCTAAGGCTACTATAGTGAAAATCAGTCGTTTCATTTTTGTTTTCCTATGCTGAAGACCATGCCGACTTGGATGGTGTTTCCGAGAATTTCATGAAGTTGGGCGGCCACATCGATACGGGCGAAACGGATTTCGTAGCCTAGACCAAAGGAGAGCAGTCCAGGGTTGGTTTGCACGCCGGCACGGAGATAGAAGTCTTTCAACGCCTCGTATTCCAAACCTCCGCGTAAGCTAACACCCTCATAATCGGTGTTTTTCTCTATTTCGCATTGCCCGACGAAATCCTTTGTGAATTGGTAGGCTGCCCCAAAACGGAACACAATTGGCAGCTTTTCTTGGTTGATGCTTTGTTGCAGCGCGATGTGCACAGGATTGAAAATATATGTTCCAAGTCGCAGTTTTTCAGTAACTTGCGATTGGATTCCCAATTCAAAGGTTACCGCGCTTTGCTTGTCGTAGTCGTTACCAATGCTCAGCATCAAATAGTCTAATTGAAGCCCAATTTGCAGGTATGGGCCGAAGTCTTTTGCATAGGCAAGACCAAACTTGTTTTCGCTGTATTTCGACGAGCCGAACTGGTTGAAACTCACGCCCAAACACCCGAACTTGACAGGAACGGCAATCGCGGCGCTCTTAAAGGCGGTTTCCTTTAACATCCAATGGTTTTCATAATACAGCCCGAAAGAGAATTGGTCTAAATTAGCCATGCCCGCTGGGTTGTTTTGCAAGGCCCATAGTCCGCGCGAGGCCACAGCAGTTCCGCCCATAGCCGCAGCGCGTCCGCCAACGGGTTGTAATATGTCGTATGCAAAAGCATTTGATAATGAAAGATATAGGATGACAGTAAGTAGAATTTTCTTCATAAGGATTCAATTAGTGCTGCAAAAATAAGGGTGTTTTTCAAAAAATCAAAGTTTTTGCCTTGAAATGCTCGTTTTTTCTTATTTTCGCACTCTCAAAACTAAGGCAATGAATATCTTTCTTATCATCGTGGCGGTCATTTTGGTGCTGATTGGATTGGTCGGTGCCATCGTTCCAGGCATCGCTGGTCCGCCCTTTAGCTTTCTTGGATTGCTGGCCGTTTCTTTTGTCGATGGAATTAGTTATTCTACTGAATTTCTGGTTATTATGGGCGTAATTGCTACCGTGGTTTTTGCTTTGGATTATGTGGTTCCTGTGTGGGGTACCAAGAAATTTGGCGGCACCAAAGCGGGCGTGCGCGGCAGCACGATAGGTCTGATTTTGGGCCTGTTGGTCACGCTGTTGTTCCCCATCGGTTTCATAGCAGTGCTTCTCGGACCCTTCATCGGGGCGTATATCGGCGAGAAAAATGCGGGCACTGACGACCATAAGGCCTGGCGCTCGGCATTCGGCTCCTTTGTTGGATTTATCGTCGGGACGGGACTGAAAGTGATTTATGCCAGCGTTTGTATCTATTTCATTGTTAAGGATTTAATTGGATTAATATGATAAGTTTGAAAGGTTTGGAAGGAAAAGCGAAGCACATTCGCAAGTTGATTCTGACCGCTTTGGCAGAGGCTGGCTCGGGACATACGGGCGGCTCTCTTGATTTGGTTGATGTTTTTACAGTTCTGTATTTCAATCATTTGCGCCATAATCCCCAAAATCCCCTTTGGACCGACCGCGACAAAGTGGTGCTCTCCATCGGGCACACAGCACCAGTGCTGTATGCGACTTTGGCCGCTGCGGGCTATTTCCTTGAAGACGAGATGCTAACCTTGCGGAAGTTGGGCAGTCGATTGCAGGGGCATCCCAGTTATGAGTTCCGCTTGCCGGGCGTTGAAACCTGCTCGGGCAGCTTAGGTCAAGGGCTTGGAGTGGCACTCGGCATGGCTCTTGCCGCCAAGATTGACGGTAAGCCGAACCGCATTTTCTGCATCATGGGCGACGGAGAACAGCAGGAGGGAAGCGTTTGGGAATCGGCGATGGCAGCAGCGCACCATAATTTGAGTAACCTCTGCGCCATCATCGACCGCAACCGCCTCCAAATCGACGGCAGCACTGAAAAAGTGATGGCCATCGACCCGCTGCGCGACAAATGGACAGCCTTCGGCTGGCACGCCATCGAAATTGACGGCCACGACTTCAGTCAAATACAAATGGCTTTGGAAATGGCTGACAAAGAGCAAGATAAGCCAACGGTCATCATCGCCGACACCATCATGGGAAAAGGCGTGAAAAGCATCGAAAACGATTACCAATGGCATGGCAAAGTCCCTACCAAAGAACAATTACCCCAATTCCTCTCAGAACTTAACAACTGATAACTTTCAACTTTCAACTCTCAACTCTCAACTGAAATGAACTATATTAATAAAGGAAACAAACCCACGAAAACCGGTTTCGGCGAGGGCGTTCTCGCTGCGGCACAAAAGAATCGCGACATGGTCGGCTTGGGTGCCGACATCACCAACTCTGTTGGCATGAACCTCTTTGCGGAGGCCTTTCCCGAGCGGTTTTTTTCCATGGGCATCGCCGAGCAGGATGCCGTGGCCACCGCCGCCGGATTGGCCTTGAGCGGCAAAATCCCCGTGTTCAGCACCTACGGCGTGTTTGCGGCACACCGAGCCAATGACCAAATACGTATTTCGTTGTGCTACAATAATGTACATGCCATAATTGGCGGTGCACACGCAGGCGTTTCGGTCGGGCCTGACGGTGCCACGCACCAAGCTTTGGAAGACATTGCTGCCATGCGCGTGATGCCTAACATGACGGTGATTTCGCCTTGCGACGCGACCCAGGCCAAAATCGCCACCGAAAAGGCCATCTTGGACTGTAACGGTCCCGTTTACATCCGTTTCGGTCGTGAACCGATGCCCGATTTTACCGATGAAAACCAGGAATTTGAAATAGGAAAGGCCCAACTGATGCGCGAGGGAAGTGACGTAACGCTGGTTGCCACGGGCCACGAGGTTTGGGAGTCGCTTGAGGCTGCCGACATGCTGGAAAAAGTTGGCATTTCGGCTCGGGTTGTCAATATGCATACCATCAAGCCGTTGGATGGCGAAATCCTGAAAAAGGCCGCCGACGAAACGCGGATGATTTTCACCGTCGAGGAACACCAAACGGTGGGCGGACTAGGCGGCGCGGTATCGGAATATCTGTCTGAAAACCACCCAATTCGCGTGTTTCGTATCGGTATCAACGACCGCTTCGGCGAGTCGGGACAGGCTTCCGCGCTGATGCACAAATATGGCCTCGACGCTGCCGGAATCGTCAATCGTGTGCTTGAGGAAGTGGCCAAAGACGACCTCAGCGTGTTCATACCCAAAATGGACAAACCCTTCTCGACTTATCCCAAAGGCTTATATACCAGCAAGATACTTTACGAAGGCTACGATTTTCACAACGAATCGACTTTCCCAACATGCTATGACTCAAAGGTTTACAAGCACTACATTGATCAAGGCAAACAAGGCCACGAGGTGCGTGAAACCTTGGCGCGCTCGCTTCACGACCATTTCATCACCCACGCGCTCTACAAAATGCTGCACCATTACGACGAGAAGGACGTCATCGGCATTATGGGCGGCCATGCCAAGCGCCGCGACGACCCGCAGTACCGCCAAATCGTGTTTTTGAGTAAAAAACTCACCGAAATGGGGAAACTGATGGTTACGGGCGGTGGCCCGGGAGCTATGGAGGCCACGCACCTCGGCTCGTGGATGGCAGGTAGGAGCGAGGCCGAAACCAACGAAGCCATTGATATGCTCATCGCTTCGCCGACGTTCCGTGACGAAGGCTGGCTACGCCGCAGCTTTGAGGTGATGGAACGTTTCCCGCTGCACAGCGACTACCGTAGCCTTGCCATCCCGACATGGTACTATGGCCACGAGCCGACCGCGCCTTTCGCCACCGACATCGCCAAGTATTTCGACAATAGTGTGCGCGAAGACGGTATCGTTACCATCGCCAAGGGCGGCATCATCTACACGCCGGGCAGCGCTGGCACCATGCAGGAAATCTTCCAAGACGCTGGACAAAACCACTACGAAAGCGTGGGCTACGCCAGCCCGATGATCTTCATGGGCAAGGACTACTACACGAACTGCATGCCCGCCTACACATTGCTCAAAGATTTGAGCGACAGAGGCTTGTTCAAGAATATGATGCTCACGATTTCAGACGACAACGACGAAATTATTGACGCGATAGTGCGGTTCAAGGAAGGACATTGTGCATAGGCTTCAGCAGGTCGTTCACCGTCTTCACGGGGTTGAAAGTCGTGATGGGCACTTCCACGAAAACGGTGATCCAGTCGGCCATGGCCCCGTTCCAAAGTCCGGGCAGTTCGAGGGCTTTCAGCTCGCGGCCATCCTTTGATTTGTTGGAGATAAAGCCAGTATTGGCATCCACGAAGTCCTTCAGGTTGAAGGCCTCGCCCTTGTAGTTCCAGCAGCCACACACCAAATCGACAGGATTGAAATGCGTAGAAGCTTGGAATACGGCCTCTTGCGTCGTATTTTTGTGATTGATTTGCGACGATTCTATGATTTGCAGAGAGACCTCGTCATCGTCGTTCTTCACCCAGAACGGACCGCCGCCGGGTTCGCCCTCGTTCTTCACCATGCCGCAAACGCGCATCGGACGGTTGAGCTTATTGTACAGATAATCAATCTTTTCGATGTCGTTGTAGTTGTTCACGAAGTCGGGAATCTCAATCATCAGCGCTTCCTTGGCGAAGTCGGTGACTTCTTGCAACTCCTCTTCGGTCACGAAGCCTTCGTCAAGCATTTCAAGATACTCGAAAGTGCGCTGTTGCAGGTGGAGTAGGAGGCCAGCCAACACCTTTTTATATATAATCGTCGTTTCGGCCTTGTTTTCCGGCACGATGTTGTCGATGTTTTTGACGAAAACGATTTCCTCGGCGAGGTCGTTGAGGTTTTCGATAAGCGCGCCATGACCGCCTGGACGGAACAGCAGACTGCCGTCGGCTTCGCGGAAAAGGTTGCCGTCGCCGTCGATGGCTACGGTGTCGGTGGAGGGTTTTTGGCAGGAAAAAGTGATGCCGTAACGCACATGATACTTCTTTTCATAACTGTCTATCAGTGCATTAACGGTTTCCTTGAACATGGTTTCGTGTTCGGGCGAAACGGTGAAGTGGAGTTTGGCCGTGCCGTTGTTGTCGGTGGCGTATTGGGCGGCCTCAAACAGATGTTCTTCCAGTGCAAGTCGGTCGAAATCAGCGTAATGGTGGAATTTTAGCAGGGCTTTGGGCAGTTTGCCGTAAGCCAGCCCTTCGGGTTCGAGCAAGGCTTTCACGATTTCGGTTTTTCGCCCTTGTTGAAGCATTGCAGCGAGGTCGGAACCGTACTGTTCTTTTGTCGCTTCGTTGAGGTCGCTGAAGAACGCAAAACTCTGTATATGAGCAAAGAAGATGTCTGTAAACGATGTTTCCTTGCCGCTTTCCGCGAAGGCGAACAAGTCCTTGAACATTCGCGAGGCCGCGCCCGAGGCGGGGACGAACTTCGTGAATTGGTAAAACTCCTTGTCGGCCTCGAAAACGGCGTTCATCATGCCGACTTGCTCTTCGTCCATGCGCAGGATGCCGTTGCCAAGCGTGGCAGGGCGCATCAATTCGACATATTTTGTGCCTCTTTTGAGTTGCGCGACTTGTTGTACGACTTGATTTTCAGCGATATTTCGCTCCGAAAGTTGTTTGAGGTCTTTTTCTGTAAACATAACCATGGATTTTAAACGCTTCAAAAATAGGAAATTATGAGATACGATGAAAAAAAACTTGATTTTTTTTCTGAAAAAATGCTTGCGGTAACGAAAAATGTTGTACTTTTGCAGCCACTTAAAGCCCAGGTGGTGAAATTGGTAGACACGCTACTTTGAGGGGGTAGTGCCGATTGCGGCGTGCAAGTTCGACTCTTGTCCTGGGCACCAACACCAAGCCCCGATGGCGGAATTGGTAGACGCGTACGTTTCAGGTGCGTATATCGAGAGGTGTGCAGGTTCGACTCCTGTTCGGGGCACGCAAAATCAGTCTTAACTCACTGGAAACCAGAGTTGAGGCTTTTTTTTTATATACGGATGGATGCAGAAACAAAAGTGGTCATGAAGGCTTTTGAGAGGTTTTATTGACAGGGATGTTTGAGAAAAAAATGTCCGTATAGAGGCCGAAAAAAAGAATTGTATTATCTTTGCAAATTCGAAATTAAGCTTTACGGGAAAAATGCTGAAAGATTCTGGAAACCGTTGCAAAAATGTCGCCGTCATACTGGCGGGTGGTACGGGCAGCAGACTTGGTGCCTCCACCCCTAAACAGTTCTTCAAAGTCGCTGGAAAGATGGTGATAGAGCATACCATCGATGTTTTTGAACATCACCGTAGTATTGATGAAATAGCCATCGTGGTTCATCCAGATTACATGGATAAGATGGAGGAGATGGTCTTGAAGAACCATTGGAGCAAAGTGAAGAAAATACTGAAAGGTGGAGCCGAGAGATACCATTCTTCGCTTTCAGCCATACGGGCTTATGATTCTGATTCGGAGGTGAATCTGATTTTCCATGACGCTGTGCGCCCTTTGGTCACCCATCAAATTATTGACGATGTGATTGCCGCGCTGGAAAAATATAATGCCGTTGATGTGGCCGTGGCTGCAACGGATACCATCATTCAAGTGGACGACAAAGGGAAGTGCATTGCCCATATCCCTGACAGGAACTTGCTTCGACGAGGACAGACACCTCAAGCCTTTCGTTTGGCCACAATCAAAAGGGCTTATGAATTGGCGCTCAAAGACCCTCAGTTCAAAAGCACCGACGATTGCGGAACGGTGGTGAAATACCTGCCCGACGAGCGGGTGTATGTGGTGCAGGGCGATGAGTCGAACATGAAACTGACTTATAAAGAAGACGTGTTCTTGTTGGACAAGCTTTTCCAACTCCGCACTTTCGAAACCCCTCGAATAGATAGTTTAGACATGCTGAAAGACAAGGTTTTGGTGGTGTTTGGAGGCAATTCGGGCATAGGTGCTGAGGTGGTCAGGATGGCCTCTGAACATAGGGCGAGAGTGTTTTCGTTCTCGCGTTCCATGACGGGTACGGACATAGCCGATTTTGAACAGGTGGAATCGGCGTTGGCGAAGGTTTCGGAACAGACAGGACGCATTGATTATGTGGTGAATAGTGCCGCAATCTTGTCAAAAGAGCCGCTGATGACCATGGAAAGGAGCCTGATTAGCGCAGTTATCACCACCAATTACAATGGCATGGTGAATGTGGCTATGGCTGCCTATCCTTACCTGAAAGCCTCGCATGGGCAGTTGTTGTTGTTTACTTCAAGTTCATACACCCGTGGCCGCGCTTTCTACAGCCTTTATTCTTCAACCAAAGCCGCCGTCGTGAATTTCATGCAGGCCATTGCTCAAGAGTGGGAGCCCGAGGGCATTCGGGTCAATGTCATCAATCCGGAAAGGACCAATACGCCGATGAGAACTAAGAATTTTGGGATAGAGCCGGAAGATACTTTGCTGAAAGCTTGTGAGGTGGCCGAGGCATCGTTAAGAACCTTGATTTCCAATACGACAGGTGAGGTGATTGATGTAAAAATCTTAAAAGAATAGCTGGCAATGAAAGATTTTGACGCTTTTTTCACTTCAAGTTGTACGATAAGTCTATCCAAATCAAAAATTCAGACCACGAGAACTGGATGACGGATAGTTGCTAGCAAAATGTATGAACTTTTAGAAACGTTTTTAAGTAATGGACGGTCCAAAAAATTCTATTGTTACTCAATTGCGTGTGTTGATTGCATATAAGGATCTTCTGCGCAATCATTTCAAGCCTGTTTCGAAATGGTATTTCAAGGCGTTTCGTCGTTCCCAAATGGAGGCGGCGAAGAAACTGAGAGACAAAAATTGTCTGGAAGTGGCTTTTTTCCTTACCATTCCTGGGATGTGGAAAGCAGACGAAGTGTTTAAAGCGATGTTGAAACACCCCCGCTATCATCCTTATGCGGTGATTTATCCTTTTGCTGTTTACAAAGAATTTAATCCAGAGGAAGAACAGCGTACCATCGAACGCACTAAGGAATTCATGGAGAAGAAAGGCTTTGAATATGTAATTCCATACGATGAAAAAAGGCATAAGTGGCTTGATATTAGAGGTGTGGCAAAACCAGATGTCATTGTATTCACCAATCCTTACAAAGACTCATACCCCAAGTATTACGTTGACCATTTCAAAGATATTCTTACCTGTTATTTGCCATACGGCTTCAGCTCTTTAAGCTTATATCGCAAAAACTACGATTCGTTTTTTATCAATCTTGTGGGTTTGCATTTCGTGGAGACGGAACTACATCGAAAGATGGCGGCGGAACACTCCCGAAATAAAGCAGAGAATACGGTGGTCACTGGCTATCCAGCTACTGAGGTGTTTCTTAGTGACGATTATGTGCCTAAGAATTTGTGGAAACCACAGCCCAAAGTTAAGAAAAAAGTGATTTTCGCCCCACATCACACCATTGATCAAAAGGAGTATACGTCGTTGTTTCTCGAAGTGTGTGACGTGATGCTGGAGATGGCTGAGAAATATAACGATGCGATTCAATTTGTTTTTAAGCCGCACCAGATGTTAATGTTCAAACTCCAGCAGTTGTGGGGCGTTGAAAAAACGGAAGCGTATTATAATAAATGGGATGCATTAGAGAATGCCCAATTAGTCAGCGACGGCTATGTGGATTTGTTTTTGACCTCAGATGCCATGATTCACGAATGCGGTTCGTTCACTACGGAATATTTGTTTGTAAGGAAACCGGTGATGTATCTCTGCGGTGAAACCGATATGACTGGTAAGTTCAACGAGTTCGGAATCCATTCTTTCAATTGTCACTATCATGGCAGAACCAGAGAAGATATCGAGCGTTTTTTGCAGGAGGTGGTGATTGAAGGTAAAGACCCGTTGATGCTTGCCAGGGACCAGATTTTTGAAGACTATCTGAAGCCGAAAGACGGCATACTGCCTTCACAAAAGATTCTGAAAGTTTTGGAAACGGTAATCAACAGTTAAGGTTTGGCCAATTATACGTCAAGAACCTCCCTGAACTTGCCAATGACAGCCTCTTCGGAATATTTTTCCAAAAACATCTGTCGCGAGTAGGCGTTGAAACGCGGACGAGGCTTGCTCTCAAACCCTTTGATGCATGTTATGAACTCGTCAGCAGTGTTGCACTTTCCTCCAATAACATCGTAGTCAACCTCGTACCCCATAAAGGCCTCGTCGGTGGCGATGATGTTTTTGCCGTACATGAGGCTTTCGCAGGTTTTTACCTTCATGCCACTACCTTTGAAGATAGGCAGAATCATGATGTCGGCTTCTTCGAAGTAGGGGAGTAGATTGGGCGCGTCGCTCACCACGTCAATGTCTTTCAACATTGGCTCTTCTGCCTTCAGTCTAGCCATGCCTTTGCCCACCACTCTCAAATGGATGTTTACTTGCGGTAGGACATTCTTCACGAACCATAGAATGCCTTCGTTGTTTGGAGGAAAGTATGCTCCGAGGAACAAACACAAGGGCTGAATAGAAGTGGATTCTTGCGGATAATGGTCTTTGAGGTATTTGTCCTTAAAAGCCACTGGAATTAATACGTCTGCTTGGCGACCATACCGTTTGGACAACTCTTTCTCGTCGCGCGGATTCAGGGCGACAATCTTATCGGAATAATGGCATGAATAATAGTCGTTCCTATCGACACATCTTAACAAAAACTTTCTCCCAATTTTTTTTCCTAATTTAGCTTCGAAGTAAGGCACTTCTACATTATGGAAGAAAGTGATGATTTTCCCTTCGTAACCTTGCTCTTTCAATTTTTTTGCCACGATACCGAATACGCTTCTATCAATCCATACCACATCGTAGTTCTTTGCCTCATCCACGATTCTCTTGACGTTTGATGGGTTAAGGCCGAAAAAGTAGTTGAAGGGGATAAAAAATGCACCCTTGGCGTAATCCACAATTGTTTTTCGTAGGGTTTCGTCATGGATATACCATGTTGTGACATTTTCTTCCCCTGCTATTTGTGCGATGGCATCGAAGTTTTTCTGGCTGACTTGCTCACCACCTTCGAAGATGTCTTTCGACTTTTTGTATCTTATGAAAAGGACTTTCATGATTGTTGGGCCTTCTTTTTCCCGAAAATGGAATACACAACAGTAACAGCAAAGACCAGTAGGATTAGCAGTGAACTGACGAAGCAAATGGTGTTGCCCACTTTCCAGATTCTTGGTTCATAGCGCATCACAATTTCATGTTGTCCGGCTGGAATCAAAGCAGCCCGGAGGAGGTAGTTGGAACGGAGGATGGGATGTTCTGTTCCATCAACTTTCATCGTCCAGCCCTTGCTGGTCCAGATCTCGGAAAAGACCACCAACTTATCTTCAGCGGCGTTGAAACTATAAGTAACCTGATTGGGACGGTATTCGGTCAATTTGATGTTTCCTTCAATTTCGCCAGAAGGTTGATAGCTGGCGAGTTGATCCTTGAATTCCTGATGAAGGATTGCGGTGTGCCGCAAGTCGGTATCGGCCAAAGCGTCAAACTCTTCGTTAGGCGTTGCTGCCCATACGATGTCATTTACAATCCAGGCATTGCCGAATGCGCAGGGGTTTTCCAAAGGTGCTGCTTCAGGATTATAAATGATGTATTTGGTGTTCAACATATTCAAAATCTTCTGTTGTTCCATCTGTGGAGCAAAATCGGCATCGGTGCTTATGCTCTTGAAGATGGTACCAAACTTTTGAATCTCGGGGTTAAGATAGCGTGAGATGAGATCTTGGTAACGACGGAGCTTGGCACCATGGTAGCCTCCCACCGACTTGTGGAAATAGGATGTACTGGCATCGTTGAACACATCGCGAGTAAGATTCAGCACCCTAAAGTCGAGCGTGTTGTCGGCGAGGATAAACCTGTCGGCAGCGCTTTCCGTGAAGGGTTTCTCGTACTGCTGTTTCGAAACAAAATTGTCGTTATTGAGATAACGTTTGTCGATGGGGTACATGTCAAACAGGATCAATGCGCCAAGGATGGCGAAAGTGGGAACGGCTTTCAGCTTGCCCTTCCCGTAGAGGAAAATCGGGATGGCCGCCAAAAGGATGAACAGGAAGCTACGGATGGCATCTTTGCGGAAAATGGCCACGCGCACGTCCTCAAGGCTGCTGGCAAAGGCTTGATAGACAGCTCCGTCGGCGCCCGATCCGAGTTGGGCAAACTGTTCGGCCTCGCCTTGGCTCAGGAAAGAGAAGAAAGCCTTCGGAGCGAGGTAAAACAGCAGGCAGAATCCGGCCGTAATGCCCAACGCGATATAGAACTTTTTCTTGTTCTGCTTGAAATATTCAGGATTATTAGTGATTTCAGCCAAGCCTAAGAAGCCTAATAGTGGCATGGTGACTTCGGCGATGACCAAAGTCATGGAAACTGCACGGAACTTGTTGTAGCCAGGAATGTAATCGATGAAAAAGTCGGTGAACCCCATGAAATTTTTGCCCCAACTGAGCAGGATGGATAGCAGCGTGGCGATGAGCAAGGCCCATTTCATGCTGCCTTTTACGGTGAGGGCACCTAGTAAGAAAAGGAACACAACGATAGCGCCAACATAAACTGGACCGCTGGTGCCAGGTTGGTCGCCCCAGTAGGCATTGCTTTGCGCAATGTTTTGCCTGAAGCGCGGGTCGGCTTTTTCCAAGGCGGGGTTTTGGCTGCCGATATATGCCGACGCGCCACCTTTGGCGTTGGGAATTAGCAAGCTCCATGTTTCGCCGATGCCGTAGCTCCATTGCGTGATGTAGTCGCGGTCGAGGCCCTTGGTTTGGTTGCCGCCTGCTTCGGTCAGCACGGGTTTGCCGCGAGTGGTGTCCTTGCTGAACTCATAATTTGAATAAAGCACTGTTGAAAAGGTTAGCACGCTGAAAACAGCAGCTACAATGAGGAGGGAAGAAGCTTTAAAAAAATGCCCCAAACGCTTATTCCTAATGTCGCAGATGAATTCTGCAATAACGAAGACGGCTATGGTAAGCGCTAAATAATAGGTGATTTGCAAGTGGTTTGATCTTAATTGTAACGCAAGTGCGATAGTGGTAAGAAGACTTCCCCAAAGATACTTCCCCTTGTAGGTCAAAATAATGCCTGCAAGTACGGGTGCCATGTAGGCCATGGCATAAGCCTTTGAATTGTGTCCCGCACCGATAATGATGAACATATAGGAGGTAAGCCCATAGGCAATGGCTCCAATGGCACTGGTCCATACCCCTACATCCAGTATCAACAAGAGAATAAAGAAACCCAACATGCCGATGAAAACACTTCCGATGGGCATTGGTAGATGAAGAGATAATTCTCGGTCGACGAAAAGAAATAAATTCTTCTTGATGGGGGTGGAGATGTTCCAAGCAGGCATTCCACTAAACATTGAATTGGTCCATAAAGGTTGCTCGCCGGTGGCATTTCGGTATTCGCTGATTTCATGAGACATGCCTTGAAACATTTCTATGTCATGTTGCTTGATGCGTTTGCCTTCAAAGATGGGACTGAAATAGACCAACGTGATTAAAGCGAAGCCAAGTATGCAGGCTAAAATGCCGAATGTTTTCTTGTTTTTTTGAAAAAAATCTTTCATTTGGTGTGTTGTTTTAGGCTGCGAATTTACGAAAATAATTGTTTCTTTCGGATTTTTCTGTTGTTTAATTCTTGTTTTATGAAAAATTGATATTTTTGCAAAATGAACTTTTTTGAAATAATAGAATTGTCTCAAAATAGATAATTATGATTGTCAGGAGTAAAGCACCGTTGCGTATTGGACTTGCGGGAGGAGGAAGTGATGTTAGCCCTTATAGCGACATTTATGGCGGCATTATTCTGAATGCGACCATCAATCTCTATGCTTATTGTACGATAGAGGAAACGGATGACGATTTCGTGACCATTGAGAGTTACGACGATGAATGTTTTGAGTGCTATCCCCTTAGCCGCAAATTGGAGATAGACGGCAAGGCTTCGCTTTTGAAAGGTTGCTACAATCGGGTGATGCGCGATTACAGTATTCCGTTGAAATCATGCAAGATAACTACCTATAACGACGCGCCTGCGGGGTCAGGATTAGGTACTTCTTCGACTATGGTGGTAGCCATACTAAAAGCGTTTGTTGAATGGCACAGTCTGCCGTTGGGCGACTATGAGATAGCCCGTCTGGCCTACGAGATTGAGCGTAAGGATCTCAATTTGTCGGGTGGCAAGCAAGACCAGTATGCAGCTGCGTTTGGCGGGTTCAATTATATGGAGTTCCTGAATGACGACATGGTAATAATCAACCCGCTGAAAGTGAAGCGTTGGATAGTCGACGAGATGGAGTCCAGTATTGTGCTTTATTTCACGGGTCGATCGCGAAGCTCTGCTGCCATCATTGACGAGCAGAGGAAGAATATCTCATCGGGCAATACCATGTCCATTGAAGCGATGCATCGTATCAAGCAGAGCGCGGTGGATATGAAACTCGCTGTGCTGAAAGGCGATATGCAAGCGCTTGCTCGGATTATCGGACAAGGTTGGGAAGACAAGAAGAAAATGGCAGGAGCCATCACCAACCCTGTGATTGAGGAAGCTTTTGCAGTGGCTATCGATGCTGGGGCCTTGGCGGGAAAGGTTAGTGGTGCCGGCGGTGGTGGCTTCATTATGTTCATAGTGGAGCCTACCAAGAAAAAAGCGGTAATAGATGCGCTCGGCAAATTGGACGGTTTCACACTGCATTTCAACTTTACCGATGGCGGAGCGCATGGTTGGAAGATATACGAAACAGATAGAATAGAAACTCTGAAGCATTGATTGTTATGGAGGAGCAACTTCAATTATTAATAGAAAGGTATCCCAAACTGACGGTTTGCAAAGAGGATATCAAGAAAGCATACGAGCTGATAGAAACAGCCTATCGAAAAGGAGGAAAACTTTTGGTGTGCGGGAATGGCGGCTCCGCTTCTGATTCGGAACACATTGTGGGTGAATTGATGAAGGAGTTTAAACTTAAAAGAAAAGTGTATGGCGACCACGCAACAGCCTTGAAAGAGATAGACCCGGAACTGGGACAAGTGCTTGCAGACAATCTTCAAGGTGCATTGCCTGCCATTTCGCTGACCGCACATTCGTCTTTGCAGACGGCATTCATGAACGATGTGGTACCAGAGTTGGTGTTTGCCCAACAGGTAAACGGATATGGTAAAGAAGGGGATGTGTTTTTGGGAATATCCACCTCCGGCAATAGTATGAATGTTCTTTATGCCGCGGTCAATGCAAAGGCTAAAGGGTTGAAAGTGATAGGGCTTACTGGTTGTAAGGAGAGCAAACTGATGAAGTATTCTGATGTTTGCATCCGTGTTCCCGAAGCAGAAACATACAAGATTCAGGAACTGCATCTGCCTGTGTATCACTGTCTATGTCTGATGTTGGAAGAAAAGTTCTTTGGTGAAAAGTGAAGCTTGATGAAATCAATATAGGTCCTTACGACACGTTGCTGCTCGATCGTGACGGCACCATCAACGTGCATTTGTTGGATGACTATGTAAAACGGTGGGCAGATTTCGAGTTCATACCAGGCGTGCTTGAAGCCATGCCAAAGTTGGCACGGCATTTTAAGCATATTTTTATTGTCACCAACCAGCGTGGAGTTGGGAAAGGTGTTATGATTGAGGCCGATTTGGCTAACATCCACAAACGCATGGTGGAGGAGATTGAAAAGGCTGGAGGACGAATTGACGGCATATACTACTGCACCGCACTATCCGACGAAGATGTGCGACGCAAACCAGGTCGTGGCATGTGGGAAGACATACTGCGGGATTATCCCGAAGTTGTGGCGGAACGAACCCTCATGGTTGGCGACGGGGATGTGGATAAGGAATTCGCCCGCAACTGCGGTATCGCATTTTGCAAGGTGGATTCAATGAAGAAAGAAAAAGGAATCTATAAATGGGTAAAAGCCAATGATATGGAAGTGATTATTTTGGCTGGAGGATTGGGTACACGGCTCCGCTCAGTGGTGAGCGAAGTGCCCAAGTGTATGGCACCTGTCAATGGAAAGCCGTTTCTGTATTATCTGTTGTCGGCATTGTCGCAGTATCCCGTTGGGAAAGTGGTGCTTTCTGTTGGCTATAAGCGAGAATGTATCATGGACTGGGTGCAAGAGCACAGGCGAGAATTCCCGTGTGAGATTGACTTTGCGGTTGAAGCGACACCTCTTGGTACTGGGGGAGGCATTCGACTCGCCATGGAAAAATGCACTTCGGATGCTGTTTGCATAATGAATGGCGACACCTTTTTCGATGTCGATTTGGAACAGATGAAAAAGGCTCACGAAAAAAAAGGCCAACTCCTGACCATGGCTGTTAAACATCTTAAGGACTTCGATAGGTATGGAACAGTGTCCTTTGATAAGCGTGGTATTGTGACAGGCTTTAACGAGAAACGGTTCTGTGAGGACGGGTATATCAACGCTGGGGTATATATGGTAAGTGATAGAACCTTGCTGAAGGACATGCCAGAAAGGTTTTCGTTTGAGACGGAGTTTCTTCAGCCCAAAGTTGTAGAAGGACGAATCCAAGGCTATATCAGCGACGGTTATTTCATAGATATTGGCGTACCCGAGGATTATGCAAGAGCTAATGAGGATTTCAAAGATTTTGGGACATGGACAAAAAGAAAATGATATTGGTAGGTACGGCGCATCCTTTTCGTGGGGGATTGGCTGTGTATAATGAACATTTGGCCAAAAGTTTCCAAGAAAATGGCTATGAGGTTGAGATTTGGACGTTTACGGTTCAGTATCCCAATTTCCTGTTTCCAGGCAAGACTCAGTTTTCTACTGAGCCAGCACCCCAAGGACTTGTCATTCGGCGCGAGTTGAATTCGGTGAACCCTTTCAACTGGCTGAAGGTGGGACGCAGACTTCGAAAGGCACAAGCCGACATTGTAGTGATGCGCTTTTGGATTCCCTACATGGCACCTTCGCATGGCGTTGTGTCCCGACTGGCCCGAAAAAACAAGAAGACGAGGGTGGTAAGCATTCTCGACAATATCATTCCTCACGAGAAGGGCTTTGCGGACAGGCTGCTTGCGTCGTACTTCCTTAAATCGATTGACGGTGGAGTAACCATGTCGAAGTCGGTGCTTGAAGATGCCAAAAGCTTTGATGTAGAGGAAAAAGTTCTGTTTTGTCCTCATCCATTGTACGACAATTTTGGTGAGAAGGTGGGCAGGGAAGAGGCGTTGCGCTTTTTCCATCTTGAGGCCGACACTCGTTATATGCTGTTTTTCGGCATTATACGTGACTACAAGGGCCTGGATTTGTTGTTGAAGGCCATGAGCGATGAAAGGCTTAAACAGATGAAGGTGAAGCTGATTGTCGCTGGTGAGTTTTACAACAACGGTGAGCAGTATCATGAATTGGAGCAACAATTAGGGATTTCCGACCAGTTGGTTTGGCGAAGCCAATTTGTGCCTGACAGTGAGGTGAGGTATTATTTCAACGTGGCCGACATCGTGGTGCAGCCTTACAAATCAGCCACGCAAAGTGGTGTGACCCAAATAGCTTACCATTTCGAGAAGCCGATGCTGGTGACTGATGTGGGCGGGCTGAAAGAGATTGTTCCCAACGGGGTGGTGGGCTATGTGACCCAACCCAATCCCACGGCCATTGCCGACGCTTTGGTCGATTTCTACGAAAACTCGCGTGCCAGTGAATTCGAGAAAAACATGGCTGCCGAAAAGAAAAAGTATTCTTGGAAACGCATGGTGGAAACCATCGAAGCTGTTGTAAAATAAGATAACAAAGTAATAATGAAGAAGTTAATTTCCCTCTTTACCAAAATCTTCCCCCGCCAATGGCTCATCAAACTGAGTTATTTGTTTAGCCTTTTAGTGCGGCCGTTTTATATCGGAAACAAGGTGGAATGTCCCATTTGCGGCGGTCATTTCCGCAAGTTTTTGCCCTACGGCTATGGCAAGGCGATGGATAACCGTCTGTGCCCCAAATGTTTGTCGTTGGAACGTCATCGTTTGCTTTGGCTTTATCTGAACGAGAAAACGGATTTTTTCACCGCGCCACTGAAAGTGCTGCATTTTGCGCCCGAGCAGCCGTTTTTGAAGCGTTTCCGTGCCTTGAAAAACCTTGATTACACCACCGCCGACCTTGATTCGCCCATTGCTGACCTGCATCTTGATGTTTCGGCCATCGACCAGCCGAGCGATACCTACGACATGGTCATTTGCAACCATGTTTTGGAGCACGTCAATGATGTAAACAAGGCTTTTTCGGAAATCAAACGCATCTTGAAGCCTGGCGGTTGGGCGATTCTCCTCGTACCTATCAATCCTGATGTGGATACTTTTGAAGCCCCGAGTATCACCGACCCGAAAGAACGCGAGCGCTTGTTTGGACAATACGACCATGTGCGCCAGTTTGGCCGCGACTATGCCGAGGTGCTGCGCAGGGCAGGTTTCCAAGTGACGGAAGACAGGATTTTCTATGAGATTTCTGACCAACAGCGCGAGCGGATGCAGTTGGCGCGCAGGGGAGAGGAGATTATTTATGTTGTTAGCAAATAGTCATTCGGATACGTCATTGCGAGGAAAAATGACGAAGCAATCCAGAGAGTAATTATGTTTTTTTTGGATTGCTTCGCTTCGCTCGCAATGACATAAACAACAAAAGGCGATTCCCAAGTGGGTCGCCTTCGTTACCTTAAAAAGAAATATAACGGCTTCTGATTCCGTTTTCACGGAATGAGTTTAATACTCGTCAGAGACGGTAAGTTTCTTTCTGCCTTTGGCTCTTCTGCGGGCCAAAACCTTGCGGCCGTTAGCCGTTGACATTCTTTCTCTGAAACCGTGTTTGTTTCTACGTTTTCTGTTCGAAGGTTGATAAGTGCGCTTCATCTCTGTATCTGTTTGTTGTTATTTCTCTATAAAATCCCTTATTTTGGGACTGCAAAAGTACGCATTTTTTCAATAGCTCCAACTTTTTTCTTGAAAAAAATAAAAAAGACGAAACCCCTATGGATTCCGTCTTTTTCAATTTATTGATTATGAATTATTTACGCAATAACTTCCTTTTCGGGAATGTTCTTCAAGGTTTCGACCACGAAGTCCCAGAAGGGCTGTACGCTCTCGATGAAAAGGGCTTCGTCGGGCGAGTGCGGGTGCACCAAGGTCGGGCCAAAGCTCACCATGTCCCAATGCGGGTACTTCGAGCCGAGGATGCCGCACTCCAAGCCGGCGTGGATGACCATCACCTTAGGCTCTTTGCCGAACTTGGCCTTGTAGGTTTCCTTCATCAGGTTGAGGATGGGCGAGTTGATGTTGGGTTTCCAGCCTGGGTAATCGCCTGTGGAATAGGCTTCAGCGCCGTTGTCGGTGAGGTTCTTGCGAATCTGTTCGGCGAGTTTTTCCTTGGCCGCGTCGGCGAGGCTGCGGGTCAGCGAGGCGCTCACAATCTTGCCATTTTCCATCTTGATGGTGGCAAGGTTGCTGGAGGTCTCGGTGGTGCCTTCAAAGTCTTCCGACATGGCAATCACGCCGTTGGGGTAGCGGGCGATGGCGGTGAACATATTGTCCTGGGTTTTCACGTCGATGACTTGTTTGGGCATCTCGGCGGCTTCGCAGAGGATGGCCAACTCGGGTTCGGTTTGGGCAAATTCTTCCTTCGCAATGGCTTCATATTCAGCGGCGAACTTCTCAAACTCTTCTTTCTTTGCGGTCGGGACGACCACGATGGCTTCGGCTTCTCTCGGGATGGCGTTGCGCAGACTGCCTCCGTCGATGGTGGCCAAGCGCAGGCCGTATTTCTCGGCTGCCATCAGCAGCATGGCGTTCAGCACCTTGTTGGCGTTGCCGCGACCTAAGTTGATGTCCATGCCCGAGTGACCGCCCTTCAATCCCTTGACAAACAGTCGATAAGCCGTCATGTCAGCGGGAACGTTTTCAAACTTAGGTGTCCACGTTCCGATGTTGTCGATGCCGCCGGCGCAACCCACGTAGAGTTCGCCTTCGGTCTCGGAGTCCATGTTCATGAGGATGTCGCCTTGCAGCAGTCCGGGTTGTAGTTTGTTGGCACCCGTCATGCCGGTTTCCTCGTCGATGGTGAAGAGGGCCTCAATCGGACCGTGCTGTAAATCAGTGGCTTCTAATACGGCCATCGCTGCAGCGGCTCCGATGCCGTTGTCGGCGCCGAGGGTGGTGCCGTTGGCCTTCACCCAGCCGTCCACGATTTGGGTTTCAATCGGGTCGTTCTCGAAGTCGTGCACCTTGTCGGCGTTCTTCTGCGGCACCATGTCTAAGTGGGCTTGCAGGATGACACCCTTGCGGTTTTCCATGCCGGGTGTGGCGGGCTTGCGCATGATGACGTTGCCACACTCCTCAACGATGGTTTCTAATCCGTGGTCGGCGCCCCATTGTTTCATGAAGGCGATGACCTTTGCTTCTTTCTTCGATGGGCGCGGAATTTGCGTCAAGCTGTAGAAATTTTTCCACACGCCATTCGGTTCCAAGTCTTTGATAGTGCTCATAATTTGTGCTTTTATTGTTGATGATTCAATTGTTTCAATCGGCTAAAATACGGATTTTTTTGATTCCGCGTGAAAAATGCGGCTATTTTTGCCCGCTTATCCAATCGACTGCAAATCTGACAGTTTCTTGTAAACGCCGCCCAAGGCAATCAACTCGTCGTGCTTTCCGCGCTCGATGATTTGGCCTTTTTGCAGCACCACGATTTCGTCGGCATATTGGATGGTGGACAGGCGGTGGGCGATGACAATGGAAGTGCGCTGGCTCATCACCTTTGACAAGGCATCTTGCACCAGTCGCTCGCTTTCAGTGTCTAAGGAAGAAGTGGCCTCGTCCAATATTAATATAGGTGGGTTTTTCAGCACGGCGCGGGCGATGCTCAAACGCTGCCGCTGGCCACCGCTGAGGTTCATGCCACGGTCGCCGATGAGGGTGTCGTAGCCACGCTCCAACTCCATGATGAACTCATGCGCATTGGCGATTTTGGCCGCCTCAATGACCTTTTCCTTCGATATGTTTTCCATGCCGAAGGCGATATTGTTAAATACGGTGTCATTGAAGAGGATGGTGTCTTGCGAAACGATGCCCATCAGGCCGCGAAGGTCGCTGATTTTGTAGTCGCGGATGTCGCGCCCGTCGATGCAAACCGCGCCTCCGCCGACTTCATAGAAGCGCGGCAAAAGGTCGGCCATAGTGGATTTGCCGCCACCGCTCTCGCCAACAAGGGCGACGAACTTACCTTTCGGAATCTTCAAATCAATGCCTTTCAGCACCTCGTCCTTGCCATAGCTGAAATGCACATCCTTGTATTCGATGCAGTCGTTGAAATCCTTGATTTCCAGTGCGTTTTCTTTCTCTGTAATCACCTCTTCGGCATCCAAAATCTCAAAAATCCTTTCTGCTGAGGCAATGCCTTTCTGTACATTGTAGTAGCCTTGTGAAAAAGACTTGGCAGGGGAGATAATCTGCGAAAACACAACGATATAACTGATGAAGCTGCCCGCGTCGATATGGTTGTCGCCGCCGAGGATGAGCTTGCCGCCAAACCACAGCACGAGAATCACCACCGCCGACGAGAGGAACTCGCTCATCGGCGAACTCATGTCGCGCTTGCGGTGGATGCCGCGAAGCACCTTGGTGTAGTCGCTGTTTTGCTCCTCAAACTTGTCGCTTGAATAGTGCAAAGCGTTGAAAGCCTTGATAATACGCAATCCAGAAATGGTTTCCTCCACAGTGGAAATGATGCCAGCCAGCTTGTTTTGGCCTTCCTTGGATTCCTTTTTCAGTATCTTTCCGACCTTGCCGATAATCAGACCCGCCAAAGGCAAGACAATCAGCACGAAAAGAGTCAGTTTTGGGCTTAAGGTCACCATGAAGAGGAAGAAAAACAAGATGGTCAGCGGGTCTTTGATAAGCATTTCAAGATAGTTCAAAATCGAGACCTCAACTTCCTGAACATCAGTTGTGATACGGGCCAAAGTGTCGCCTTTCTTGCGGCTGTGGTAGAAAGACAGCGGCAGGATGAGGATTTTGTTATACACGTCGCGGCGCAGGTCGTGGACTGCCCCCACGCGCACGTTAGCCATGAAATAACAGGCGAAGAATCGGCCCAGATTGCGGAAGAAAAAAGCCGCAAGGAGCAACAAACACATGAACACCAACGCATGGTATTTGCCTCCTTCGGTAATGAGGCTGCTCATGAACCAGTTGAGGTAGCCCATCAAGTAATCTGAGGTGAAAGAGAATTCGGGTTTGGCCACAACTTCCACCGCGCCTTCCTTGAATAACAAGGTGAGGAACGGCCCGACCAAGGCGAAGCTGAACAGCGAGAAGAAAATGGTGATCAGGTTGAAGACCAAATTCAGGACGATGCTGCCCCAATAGGGCTTGACGTAGGTTAGGACGCGGGAAAAAGTCTTTTGCTTGGCCATAGGCTTTGGTTTGCTATCTCAAACGCGGTTTTCGCTCAATAATTGTATCCTGTATAATTCTCCGGCGTAATGGCCATCAGCTCCATCTTGATTTCCTTGCTCACCGGCAATCCTTTGATGAACTCGTCAATGGCCTCTTTGTCGATGTGTTTGTTGGTTCGGGTGAGGCCTTTCAGCAGTTCGTAGGCACCTTCCACCTGTTCGCGGCGGAGGATGGTCTGTATGGCTTCGGCCACCACGGCGTAGTTTTGTTGCAGGTCTTGGCGGAGCTTGTCTTCGTTGAGCAAGAGCTTGTCCAAACCCTTCATCAGCGACTTGAGCGCAATAAGCGTGTGGGCAATCGGCACGCCGATGTTGCGGGTGACGGTGGAGTCGGTGAGGTCGCGCTGGAGGCGGCTGATGGGCAGTTTGGTACTGAGGAAAGTGAGCACGGCGTTGGCCATGCCGAGATTGCCTTCGGCGTTCTCGAAATCGATGGGGTTCACCTTGTGGGGCATCGCCGACGAGCCGACTTCGCCCGCCTTGATCTTCTGCTTGAAGTATTCCATCGACACATAGAGCCAAATGTCGCGCGAGAGGTCGATCAAGATGGTGTTCACGCGGCGCAGGGCATCGAAGTAGGCGGCCATGTAGTCGTAATGCTCAATCTGTGTGGTGGTCTGCTGTCGCTTGAGTTTCAGGCTCTTCTCCACAAACTTTTTCGCAAAGGCGGGCCAGTCGATGTCGGGGTAGGCCACCTTGTGGGCGTTCATGTTGCCCGTGGCGCCGCCGAACTTGGCCGTGAAAGGCACGTTGTTGAGCATCTTCAGTTGGTCGTTGAGGCGCTCCACGAAGACGTAGATTTCCTTGCCCAAATGCGTGGGGCTGGCGGGCTGACCGTGGGTCTTGGCCAGCATCGGGATGTCGCGCCATTCCTCGGCCATGCCTTTCAATTTCTCGATAAGGTCTTCCAAGGCGGGCTTCACCACGAGTTTGTGCGCATCCATCATTGAGAGCGGCACGGCGGTGTTGTTGATGTCCTGCGAGGTGAGGCCGAAGTGCAGAAACTCCTTGAATTCGGTGAGGCCGAGTTCGTCGAAGCGGCGTTTCAGGAAGTATTCCACGGCTTTCACGTCGTGGTTGGTCTCTTTTTCTATCTCCTTGATTTCCAGAGCGTCTTCTGTTTGGAACTCCTCATAGATGGCGCGGAGGTCGTCATAATCGCCATCAAAGTTTTCCAACTGCGGCAGAGGCAGTTCGCACAAGGCGATGTAATACTCCACTTCGACCATCACGCGGTAGCGGATGAGGGCAAATTCGGAGAAAAAGTCGTCCAACTCGGCGGTCTTGGAACGATAGCGCCCGTCGATGGGCGATATGGCTGATAAAGAAGTCAGATTCATGGTGTTAAATGTGTTTTAGAGAATAACAAACGTCAAAATAATAGCAAGGACAATCAGAAAGATAAAACTTACGCCGTGTAGTCCTTCGCGGTTCTGAACTTTCGGGAACAACTTGGTGCGGAAAGCGAGAAGCCGCGTGATGGCATAAAACACCGAAACGACGGCGGCCATGACGGCTATCACGCGCAAATATGCCTTCCAATCGAATGTCGTTTTTCCCCATAGCGAGGTGATAAGTCCCGAAACGAAAACGATAACGGAATAAACAATCAAGCCCGCGATGAATGTCGCAACACCTTTCTTGCCTCGGTTGAACATGGTAGTGAAGTCGTTCTGAATCTTCAAGATTTATGCGTTTTCCAGTTTGTCATTCGAGCCTAACACATTAATAATCTTGTGTTCGTAGAGTTTCTTCATGCTGTCGCGGGCGGGACCGAGGTACTTGCGCGGGTCGAACTCGGCGGGCTTCTCGGCGAAGGCCTTGCGGATGGCTGCAGTCATGGCCAAGCGGCTGTCGCTGTCGATGTTGATCTTGCAGACGGCCGATTTCGAGGCTTTTCTCAGCTGCTCCTCGGGGATGCCCACGGCGGCCTTCAGCGCACCACCATATTTATTAATGGTATCGACCTCGTCTTGCGGCACCGACGACGAGCCATGCAGCACGATGGGGAAGCCAGGCAGTTTCTTCTCGATGGCTTCGAGCACGTCGAAAGCCAACGGAGGCGGCACAAGGCGACCCGTGGCGGGATCGACGGTGCATTGCTCGGGCGTAAATTTGTAGGCGCCGTGCGAGGTGCCGATGCTGATGGCCAAGCTGTCCACGCCGGTCTTGGTCACGAAGTCGATGACTTCCTCGGGCTTGGTGTAGTGGCTTTCTTCGGCCACCACTTCGTCTTCCACGCCGGCCAACACGCCGAGTTCGCCTTCCACGGTCACGTCGTGCTGATGGGCATAGTCCACGACTTTCTTCGTGAGGGCCACGTTCTCGTCGTAGGGCAGGGCAGAGCCGTCGATCATCACCGACGAAAAGCCCATGTCGATGCAGCTCTTGCAGGTCTCGAAGCTGTCGCCGTGGTCGAGGTGGAGCACGATTTCAGGATGGGCGCAACCGAGTTCCTTGGCGTATTCCACCGCACCTTGGGCCATGTAGCGCAGCAAGGTCTGGTTGGCGTAGTTGCGTGCGCCTTTCGACACTTGCAGGATGACGGGCGACTTGGTCTCGACTGCCGCCATGATGATGGCCTGCATCTGTTCCATATTGTTGAAATTGAAGGCGGGGATGGCATAGCCGCCATCGACAGCCTTGGCGAACATTTTACGGGTGTTCACGAGCCCTAATTCTTTGTAGCTAATCATTTTATGATGTTTAATTGTTGTTTGTTTAATTGTTGAAGTGTGGCAAAGATAGGAATTATTTGTTTTGGGAAACGAAAAATGCGCCAAACATTTTGACGCATTTTTTCATGAAATAATGTAAATGGTGATTAATATAAATGTACATTAATATAAATTGCCGTTTACATATCTTTGATGGACAATGCTTGAAGAGAAAGTTTATACTTCCCGAAAGCACTTGTGGGCAATGCTTTTGTCTTTTCTTCAAGCGTTTTTGGGTTGATTTTCTCGGGGTTGCGCTTGATTTCGGCCACGATGCCCGTGTTCTCAAACTCGTTCAGGGCAATCATGTCGATTTCGTTGTCGCCTTTGCGGTCCCACCAGTTGCCGGCCATCGTGAACTCGCCCGATTCCATCGCTTTGGCCTGGAAATACTGCTCCAGCGTCCTTCCCGAAAACTGCTCGTAATACTTGCCTATGTTTTGCCGCAAGGCCGACATTTGCTGCCGCTCGATTAGTGACTGGTAAGGCCAGATGAAGCGGAACCAGAACCGCAAGAACTGGTCTGAAATTTCGTATGCCGTGATTTTGCTGTTGGGTTTGGCCAGCATGGGTTTCAAACGTTTCACGAGCATGAAGTTCTTCTCCAAGTTCTGCAAATAAACGCCCATGTCCTTTTGCATGGCTCCATCGATTTCGCTGCGCTTGGTCATGCCGGCGGCAATGAGTTGAAGTATAGAGAAATAGGTGTTGCCCTCGTCGCCAAACTCTTGGCTCATTAGGTCGCGGCCTTCGCTGAGGAAATAGGAGTCGGGGCGGCACACATAGTTGAGCATCTTTTCCTTTGTGTAGCATTGCGCGTCCATCAGCAACTCCACGTATTTGGCCACGCCGCCGGTAATCATGTAGAGGCAAAGCAGGTCTTCGTTTTTGAAGTTGGGGCTGTGGTCGCGGAAGATTTGCTTCAACACATCGATGCGGAAGGGGAGAAGCGTGAATTTCGAGGTCGGGCGGCCATAAAGCGGCTCGTTCTCGTCCTCGAAGATGCGTTTCATCAATGATTGTATGCTGCCCGAGGCCACCAGGTGCAGGTGCGACTCTCGATGATAGCGGTCCCAAAGGTCTTGTATCTCGCTGAAGATGGCGGGATTCACCTTTTGGAGATTCTGGAACTCATCGAGAAAAACGGTGAAATGACGCTGCAACGACTCTTTCATAATCACTTCAAACAAGTCGCGGAAACGGCTGATTTGGCCATACACCTGAATGTTCAACTGCTCTTGGATGTTCTGTTGGAACTTTTGGCAAAGCACGGCCTCATTGTCTTTCGAGACAAAGAGATAGGCGATGTTTTTCCCTTCCAAAGCCTTGTTAATCAGTGAGGTCTTTCCCACGCGGCGGCGACCCGTCAGCACGGTGAACACTGCCGACCTCACGGTTTGCTTCTCGCTCTGCAACAGCAGATCCAGTTCCATTTCCCTGTCGTAGAATTTCATAATATTAACCGTTATTTATATAAATCATCGTTTATATTTATGTCGCAAAAATACAAAAAAGAAAAATGCGCCAAACATTTTGACGCATTTTTTCTCAAAATAATGTAAATGGTGATTAATATTAATCGTCATTTACATTTTTGATTCGTGTCAGTCTTGTGCCAGGAACGGATACCTGTAGTCGGCAGCCGGGACGTAGGTGTTCTTGATGGAACGCGGGCTGGTCCAGCGGATGAGGTTCCACAAGCCGCCGGCCTTGTCGTTGGTGCCGCTGGCGCGGGCGCCGCCGAAGGGCTGCATTCCGACCACGGCTCCCGTGGGCTTGTCGTTCACGTAGTAGTTGCCGGCTGTATGGCGCAGCTTGTCGTTGGCAATCTTCTGGGCCTTCAGGCAGTTGCCGAAGAAAGCGCCGGTGAGGGCGTAGGGCGAGCTTTGGTCGCAAACATCCAGCATTTCCTCAAACTTGTTGTCGTCGTAAACGTAGATGGTGACGATAGGTCCGAAGATTTCTTCCACCATGCTCTCGTAGTTCGGCACCTTGGCGAGGATGACGGTAGGCTCAACGAAATAACCCACGCTCTTGTCGCAGTTGCCGCCGAAGACGATTTCGGCATCAGCGCTGGCCTTGGCGCGGTCGATGTAGCCCTTGCAGTTGTCGAACGAAGCCTCGTCGATGACGGCGTTCACGTAGTTCGAGAAGTCGTTCACGTCACCCATCTTGATGGTGCTGAGCATGTCGCCGATGCGTTGTTTCACATCATTCCACATCGAAGCGGGGATGTAAACACGCGAGGCGGCGCTGCACTTCTGGCCTTGGTATTCGAAGGCACCGCGCACGATGGCCACGGCCACCTCTTGCGGGCAGGAGCTGTTGTGGACGAAGATGAAGTCCTTGCCGCCGGTCTCGCCGATGAGGCGCGGATACGACTTGTAGAGGTCGAGGTTCTGGCCGGTGGTCTTCCACAGGCTCTTGAAGGTGCCCGTCGAACCGGTGAAGTGGATGGCGTTGAAGTTCTTGTCCTTCAGGGCCACGTTGCTGATCACGCTACCCTTGCCGGGGAGGAAGTTGACCACGCCAGCGGGAAGACCGGCTTCCATGAAGATGCGCATATCGACGTAGTTCGACAGCAGGGCGGTCGTCGAGGGCTTCCAGATGGTGGTGTTACCCATCAGGGCGGGGGTCATGTTCAGGTTGGAGGCGATTGAGGTGAAGTTGAAAGGCGTGATGGCGAACACGAAGCCTTCCAGCGGACGGTATTCCGAGCGGTTCAGCTGGTCGTTGGTCGAAGAGGGTTGTTCGGCGTAGAGCTTGCTGGCGTAGTAGTTGTTGTAGCGGAAGAAGTCGATGGTCTCGCAGGCGCTGTCGATTTCGGCCTGGAAGCAGTTCTTCGACTGGCCGAGCATGGTGGCGGCGTTGATGCGGGCGCGATACTTGGTGGCCAGCAGCTCGCCGATGCGTGCCATGATGGCGGCGCGCTCGTCCCACGGGGTGTTCTCCCAGTCGTGCTTGGCGGCTTGGGCGGCGTCGATGGCCATCTGCACTTCCTTTTCGCCTACCTTGTGGTAGCGAGCGATGACGTGTTTGTGGTCGTGAGGCATCACCACCTCGCCCATGTCGCCCGTGCGGACTTCCTTGCCACCGATGATGGCGGGGATTTCAACGATTTCGTTGGATTGTCTTTCGAGTTCCTTCTGGAGTTCGATTCTCTCCGGACTGCCTGGCTTGTAGCTTTTTACAGGCTCGTTCTCCGGCTTCGCAAATGTGATCAGTGCGTTGTTCATTATGATTTATTTAAGATTTGAAGATTTAAGATTTCAATATTTAGGATTGTTTCTGAATAGCGGTTTCGATAAGTTTCGTATCAACTACCTTGCTGCTCCAAGATGAAGGAACTAGTTTGATTTTCAGCCAGCCATAGCGCGGATTTCCGTGTAGGTTGATTCTGAAACCGATGTATTTCTCCTCGTTGGTCGGGAAGTTCCAACAAGTGTAAATGAATTGTGTGTAGTTTGTGGTAACGGTTTGGTTGTCAACGTTAGGATCGGACAAGCTATAAGCATAGCTTTCCCTAAACAAAACGGCGTTACCGGATTGGAAGTGGTCGTCGATGCCAAAAGCGTCATCAGCATCGTTGGCGAAAACCTCAAAAACTTTCGTGTTGTTAAGAGGATCGTCTTCGGCAATTTTTTCGCAAGTGGATAAAACATACTTGCGTGTGGTTATAACCCAACCATTGTTTTCCGAGGTGCTCGTTTCGCGATGAGAGTAGCTTTCTTTTACTACCGTGTCGGCAAGGATTTCAATGTACTGGTGAAGACAATATAGGGTGAGCGTTTGGTGTTCTCCTATGTCCATAGGACCATCGTAATTGGTTACAATTTTGATGTCGTCAAATCCATCGTTGTTCAAATCGAGGATGAAGGGACGATTGTTGTCGTCAAATTCCATGATGGTGTCGTAAGTGGTAACAATCATGTTCGTTGCATCGCCGAAGAAGAACTTGTCGGTGGCGACGGGTACGTCAGGAATCGTGTCGTTGCCCATAGGGATTTGTTTGGAGCAGGGTCTTTCTTGCACGAAGGCATGATGCAGATGGCCGCCAATGCCAGTGCGAATAATAAGGTCTTTTTCATTTTCGTTGTTTTTTAGTTGTTAATCGCGCTGCAAATATAGTAAAAATCATTGCGAAAAACTTCGTTGCGAAAAATTTCGCAATCTATCTCATTCGCTTAATCGCCTGCAACAAATGCGTGTGCTCATTCCGCTCCTTGTTGAATATACCCGTCTGGTCGAGGAAGTCGATGCGGACTTGTCCCGATGCGTGGATGATGCGCTCGTCGCCCATGACGATGCCTACATGGGTGATGGGGCCGCCATCCTCGCCAAAGAAAGCCAAGTCGCCAGGACGGGTTTCTTGCAGGAAATACACCAACTCGCCGCACTCTATCTGTTGCGAGGCGTCGCGGGGAAGGAGCAGCCCGGCCAAACGTGCACACACTTGCACCAAGCCCGAGCAGTCGATGCCAAATGCCGTGCGACCGCCCCAAAGATAGGGCGCATTGAGCAACTTCTTGGCGTTTTCAACCAAAAGTTCGGGTTGGAATGTGGCAGGCATTTCCACCGCGTCGGGATGTGGCTCGAAAAGGGGAGAGGACAAGGTCAGCAACTTGCCGTCATGCTCCGAAACGGCTTTATTAATAAGGTATGCCGTTTTGTTTTTCATGGCGAAAAGGGCTTCCTCTCCGATTTCGCAGAACTGTTTCGCTTGAATCCAGCCCTCGTAATGGTCGAAATGGGTCTGGACGAGCAGCCATTCCTGGGTTCTGTCCAAAACCGTATAGGTTTCATTATAAAGCAGTTGGCTCACCATTTCGGAGGCGTGACGGTCTTCCTTGCGCAAGGCGATGGCGGAGAGTTTGCAGATGCCGTAGGTCATTTTTCACGTGTTTTCAGACCGCTAAAATAGTGCATTTTTCGATTCTTTTTTTGTTGGTTGGAGTTTATTTCATAATTTAGCCCTGGATTTCATTCCAAAAAAATACACAAACTGCTGATTATGAGTTTTATAAAAGATTGTTTTAACAAGATAAGGCATAATTACTACGGCATCGCCAAGGTGCTGGCTTTCGTGGTCGCGATTGTTTTGGTGTGTTGGCAAATGCCGCGCGCCGCCAAGTTCAAGTACGAATACCAGCTCTCGAAGCCTTGGCCGCACGAAACGCTTTACGCGCCTTTCGACTTCCCGATATACAAGGACGATGCGACCTTAAGGGCTGAAAACGAGGCCGCTATGCAGAAAGTGCTGCCCATTTTCGTCTTCGACGACGCGCAAACCCAACAGGCACTCAACACGGTGATGACCTCTTTCGAGTCGGCATGGCGCGAAAACAGCCACTTCGACAAGGACTTGAGCCTCGATTTCTTGCTGAAAGTGTATGATTCTATTGAAAATCAAGGAATTGTGGCTTACGACAAGGCCGTCGATGGCTTGGACCCCGTGACGGAGGTGAGTTTGGTCCGCAATCAAGTGATGCGCACCGTGCATTACGGCGATTTTTACAGCATGACGACCGCCACCGAAGCCATCACCGCACTAAAAACGACCTCCGACCCGCGTGTGGACCGCAACCTCGTCTGCGAACTGCTCGAAGGGACTTTGCGGCAAAACGTTTTCTACAACGCCGACCTCACCAAACAGGCCACCGACAAGGCCTTGAACGCCGTTTCGCTGACCTACGGCATGGTGCAAAAGGACGAAATCATCGTTTCGGAAGGCGAGTTGGTGGACGAGCACACCTATAATATATTGGATTCGCTGCAACGCGAGTTCAACTACCGCTCCATGTCGCGCGAGGAAACCCTGCGCATCTTGCTCACACAACTTTTCCTCGTAGCCTTGATTTTTACGCTTATGGGTTTGTATGTCAGTAAGTTGCATAAGAAAATCTTCTCCGAGTTGCGCAATGTGGTGTTTTTGCTCGTGCTGGTGCTTTTGGTCGTCATCCCGTCCTATTGGATCTGCAAGTACAACCCCGGCCTCATTTTGATCATGCCCGTGAGCATCCTCGCCATCATGGTCAGCGCGTTTTTCAACCTGCGCTTGGCCTTTGCCGTGCAGGTGTTCGCCGTCATGCTGATTTCGCTGGCTGTGCCCAATCCGTTCCAGTTCATTTTCATGCAGCTGGTGGCCACCATCCTGACCACTTTCACCATGTCGAACACGCGGGTCCACCACCGGTTCATCCAAACGGCCATCTTCGTGCTGATAGGTTATTTGTTTGTGTATCTTGCCTTTACCTTCCTTTCGGGCACCGAGATAGGTTGGAACGGGATGGTGCTGCTCACGCTGAACGCCATGCTCATCCTTTTGGCCCAGCCCATCATATTGATGTTTGAGCGCGTTTTCGGGTTCACGACCTCATTGTCGCTTTTGGAGTTGAGCAACACCAACAGCCCTTTGCTCAGGCAGTTGGCTACCACGGCTCCGGGCACCTTCCAACATTCCATCCAAGTGGCCAATCTTTGCGAGGAAGTGCTCTACGAAATCGGGGGCAATTCGCTCTTGGCGCGCACGGGTGCCTTGTATCACGATGTCGGAAAAATCAACAATCCGATGTATTTCACTGAAAACCAGCACGGAGCCTATAGCCCGCACAACGACCTCTCCAATCTCGAAAGTGCCGAAATCATCATTTCGCATGTGACCGACGGCATCGAGCTGGCACACAAAAATCACGTCCCCGAGCGCATCATCGACTTCATTCGTACCCACCACGGCACACGCCGCACCGAGTATTTCTTCATCAACGAGCAGAAGGCGCATACCGGCGAGGAAATCGACCCCGCGCCGTTCACTTATCACGGTCCCGCGCCGTTCTCGCGCGAGACCGCCGTCTTGTTATTAACAAGCAGATGGATGCAGGGCAGTTCCTCAACACCGACTTGACCATGCGCGACATCGAAACCTGTCGTAAAGTGCTGAAAAAGAAGTTGATGAACATTTATCACGTCAGGATTGCTTATCCGGAGAAGTAAAACCTATTGAATATGAAAAATTTACTTAAAAAACTCATGTTTTTGGTTGTGGCAGTGGCCATGACTTCGTGCAATGGCAGGATCGGCTATGCGATTCATGCGATGAAAATTGACAACCACATGCGTAGCTATAATGTCAATGACGAAGTCGAGGACGACACCATCCGTTTTGTCATCAGCAAGGCGCGGAATCAAATGCTGATGAAGGCCGAGGTGAACGGAGTGGAGGACACCGTTTTGTACGATTCGGGAGCGGCTTCCGCTGTGTTTCAGTTTTATACGGACAAAACTCAACCCAAGGGAATGAAGTTCTATCGGGTTCCAATCACGGGTGCCGACAAGACCACAAAAGCCCGTCTGACCATGATTCCCGTGCAAGTCAAGACACCAATGTGTGTGGTGGAGCATTTGGGAAACGCCATGCTTGTGCCAGAAAGCCATTCGTGCGACAACGAACCAAGCATTTCCGACTATACTGTCATCGGCTTCCCTGGGCTTGACGTATCGCCATACGCCATTGACTTTACCCGTAACCAGATGTATCGTATTGGTGACAAGTCGCTGATTGACACTGCGGAATACGTCCCCGTCAAGTGCAGGGTTGAAAATACGATTTACACGACCCAAATGTTTGTTTATCTCGTTATTAATGGCGTTGAGTATGAGTGTATTTTCGATACGGGCAATAGTGGAGGGATCTTGATTCAGGATGCGCAAAGAGTTGAAAGTCATAGTAACGTTGATAAATTGTACGAAGGTTCATACGGAAAGGCCATCGGCGGTGTAACGGATATGCAGCGTTTTGTGATTGCTCCTGAAAACACGGTAGAGTTTGCTGGGCAGGCGGAAGCGATTCCTGTGATGTATATCGAAGGAGATCTGGCCTTCAATAATGTCGGCCTCCAATATATCAAGAGGTTTGACTGGATTATTGACCATCGGTATAATCCAAGCACTGAAGAAGAGAGTCACTTTGTGTATGCCAGGCCTCATGTTTCCGACACGATGAAGATGCCCAAGGCTCGCTATGGGATTTCAACTTCTGACGGCACGCTGAAAATCCTCAACCGCCGCATCGACGGCAACGAGAAGTTCAAAGTTGGCGACCAAATCGTTTCGGTGAACGGCGAGAGAATCACGGAGGAGAATATCTGCCATTACTACGACCTGCTGAAGGAAGCCGAGGACTGGTCGGGGTTTGAGATTCGGGTGAAGTGAGGTTAGGCTTTCGGCAGCAAATAGCGGTTAACCAAATTCTTCATCATCTCTTCAGTCAAGTTCGACAAGCCCGTTTC
>CADAVB010000005.1 GCA_902791165.1 uncultured Bacteroidia bacterium | reverse complement strand
GCCAAATGCCTTGCGACGACAACGCAACATCCTCAAAATCAGCAATGCCAATGGTTATCACCACTGCATTACCCGAAACATTGACATTCATATCGACATATTTTCCGTTGCTGGTGGCGCGAATGGTCAAGGTGCGGCCGCTGAAAGCTTCTGCAGCGGTTCTCGTCACCGAAAGTTGTCTGTCATCATCAATCAATGCCGTGATTTCTTCAGGACAACTTTGTACCGTCAGCACCATGAAATCGTTGTTGTTGTCAGGGTCGTCAAAGGTGTTGCTGAGGTCAAAGGAGAGGGACTGAGGGAAATCAAATGGGAGCCAACGGATTGACTATCACGGGAGGTTGGTCTTCCACAAGACATTCCACCGTAAACGAGGTTTGCACCGACTGCCCCGCACTTTCGGCGTTGAGCGTGATGGTGGCCAAACCCGCCGTGTTTTGCAGGCGTTCAACAGTCAAGCTTCTGCTGTTGAGCGTTGTGCCGACAAGCGTCGGGTTGCTATTGGACAGAACAGTGATGATGATGTTCTCGTTGGTGTCGTCGGGGTCGTTGAAAGTGTTGGTCAAATCGATGGTTTGGCTGGCAGGGTAAGTGCTGAACACGATATTGCCGATGGGATTGACCACTACAGGCGGCAGGTTGCTTCCGCTTTCAAATTCGTCGGCGCCGGCGCAAGGCGTGTTGGAACGGGTTTCGCCGTCAATATCTGTTGTCACATAAGACAAAGGATTAGCCACGGTGATGCCATCGCTGCCTGTGATGTGTAGGTCGTTGTTGGCCACAAATTCAGGTGTGCATAGGGCCGAATGGACATCAAAGCCTGTGCCCGTTGCCCAATCGGACAAGGTGGCATAATCGGTGGATCCCAGCCTTCCGAAACTGCTGCCCGAATAAGCGATGCGGTTGTAGTCGCAGAAACGGTCGTCGGCTTCGCTCTGGAAACGAAGCACATAGCCGTTGGTTTCATTGACGATAAGATTGTTGTACAGATAGAGGTTGGGCCAGTTTTTCTCGACTATGATGCTGCCGCAATTGGCCGTACCGCTGCATTTGACTGTATTGTTCACGAAATAGACATGGCTGCTATTGACGTCATCCAAGTCGCAGCACCAGCTGCTGCTGACATTGCTGACGAGGTTGATCATGTTGTTGCGGATAATGACCGGTTCCTCATGCGTGCCCATCGCGGGTCGCGTCTCGAACACGGTGGCATAGTTGCTGTTGCGCGTCACGTTCATCACATTGTTCTCAATGACGCAGCCGTAACGGATGCGCAACAGGTCGATGGCGTGGTAGTTGGAGAGCACGTCGTGGGTGTGGTTTGTGACGGTGTTGCCTCTGATGATCGCATGGTCAGTGAAGGAAACGTAAATGCCCTTGAACGCTTGGTTGGTGAAGGTGCAGTTTTCGACCAAAAGCCCGTCGTTGAGCGTGTAGATGTTGTGGCCTTGGTAATACAAGGCTATGTACCCGTTGACGAAGTCGCAACCCACAAATTCATTGTTGTAGTCAATCCAACTGCCGGAGAGCCGATAGACCAGCGTCTTGTCGTTGTCCAGATTGGTGTTTGACACGGCCCCGACGAAACGCACGTTCTCGAAACGTGTTGCTGTGTTGCCGTTTTTCATCCTCACCACATTGGCCTTGTTGGTGGAAGTGGTGGTCAAGGTCATGTTCTCGAAAGTGACATAGTCGGTGCCATCGAGAGTGAGCGTGCTGTTGTCGGTGTAGCCGGCGTTGCTGCTAACGACAACTTGTTGGTTGTCAGTTCCCATGCCACGGAACACGACACGGTTGGTCGTGCTTGTCCCGCTGATGCTGTTGAGGGAGACATACTCCTCGTAGGTTCCGGGAGCCACTTCAAAAACGACTGGCCCCGAAACGCCCGCCGACAAGGCAGAAACTGCCGCGCCAATCGAGGCATAATCAGGGCTTTGTGACGGATTGTTGCTAATGGTGTAGATGCCAGACAATTGCGCATTAGCGACGGTCGCCGACAACAGCGACAAGAATAAAATCAGTTTTTTTTGCATAAATACTTGATGCTACGATGTTTAAACATGTTGCAAAACCATCGCAAGCGGCCATGCCAATTGCCACGCTCAGCATTGCCCTTGTTCCCGAAGGCTTGCAATTGAATTCATTGTTTGGCAGGTCTTCTGACTTGCCCGAGCCTGTCGCCTTCCCATGCGGATGGCCGCACAGTGGCTTGGATTTGACAGGCCTTACGCGGGCTTACAGCAGCGGGCACTGTTGCCGATTTGCACGGCATTCCCTTGGCTAAATCGGCGGCAAAGATAGCGCAATTTACTGAAACGGCAATTTCGGCATCCGAAAAGTTTTTTTCTGCGCACCAGGTGGCGCATGAAAAAAAAGAGTACTTTTGCCGCCGATTTGTGGTGTCCTTCACGGACTCAATAGGGAATCGGGTGAGAATCCCGTACAGTTCCCGCTGCTGTGTTGGTCGCAACGCTTGCCATGAATGTCACTGAAAGCCTTGTCTTTCGGGAAGGCGGCAAGTAATGACCTCAGTCAGAAGACCTGCCTCAAGTCGCGAAACAAGGCTTCCGGGAATTGGAGCTGGGATTCTATATTTAATAAGGTATGCCCAACCGAGGGCGTTATCTTCTTTTTAGGTATTCCAACATTTTTCCAGAAGTTTTTAGGTAAATAACAGATTATTAAACCTTTAAACTTGTGTTTTTATGTATTCAAAATTCTTTACGCGATTGTTCCTATTGATAGGAATGATTGGACAATTTTCGGTTCCCTTGAGGGCCGATGAGATTCAGATTGGGTCGGGAAATAGCACGGACTACAACTTGCCAACCCATTCTAACTACGACTACTCTCTGACACAGCAAATTTACACTGCTGAAGAGATTGAGACTGCTGGAGGTGGCGATGGCACCATCAACAGCATCTCTTTTTACAACGCGGGTTCGGAGAAAACACGCACTCTTGATGTTTATTTGGCCAACACCGACAAGGCTTCTTTCGCCAATTCGTCAGATTGGATTGCCATCACTTCAAGCAACCTCGTTTATAGTGGAAGCGTGACGTTCGCATCTGGCACATGGACTACAATCACGTTTACCACGCCTTTTGCCTATGACGGTTCAAATCTTGCCGTCATTGTGGACGACAACACAGGAAGTTACAGTTCTGGATTGAGTTGCCGAACTTTTACCGCATCTTCTACTCAAAGCATTTACAGCCGTCGCGACAATTATAACATTGATCCTTCCAATCCTATCAATGGTTCTCCTGTCACCAACAAAAACCAAATCAAGTTAGACATCGAGTTTGCCTCTGAGACCTGCGCCAAGCCCAAAAACCTCAACGCCACCAACATCACTGCACACACAGCCACCCTGACTTGGACTGCTGGTGCGGAAGGCCAAAGCAACTGGGAAGTCTTTGTGACCATAGACGCTACGATGGTTCCTAATGAAAACACTACACCTACCTATCAAGTTACGGAATGCAACAAATCCTTGAGCAATCTGGCTGCACAAACCACCTATTATGCGTATGTCCGTTCCGCTTGCGGCGGTTCTGACGGCAACAGCAAATGGGCAAAAAAGGTCTTCACCACCACCCGCGAAGCCTTGACCGTGGATGCAAGCCACCCTTACTCACAAGACTTTGAGACCAGCAACGATTGGGGTTTCGCCAACGGCACCCTCACCAACCAATGGTGCTGGAGCGGCGCGACAAACAACGGAGGTGAAAAATCCATATATGTCTCCAAAGACGGTGGAACAACATACGAATATACCCACGGCAATACGGCCATTTACGCCTCCAAACTGTTCAACTTTGCCCAAGGCACCTACACCTTCTTCTTCGATTGGAACGCAAAAGGAGAAAGCACCTACGACTACCTTCGCGTGGCTCTGGCTCCTGGCGATGTTGAATTCACGGCTGGAACCAATTTGTATCCTGGAGTTGGCACCACAACTCTACCCAACAATTGGACTGCCCTTGACGGCGGAAGCAAACTCAATTTGAGCGATGGATGGCAAACCCAGTCTGCTGAAGCCTCCGTTTCAGGCACTTATACTATGGTATTCATTTGGCGTAATGATGGTAGCGGAGGCACCACAATCCCTGCGGCTATCGACAACATCAGCATCAGCTTTATGACTTGCCCGAGACCCACTGGATTGACTGCCAGTAACATCGGAGGCCGTACTGCCACCCTCAGTTGGACTGAAAACGGCACCGCCACCAATTGGGTGCTACAATATGCCACCAACAACGCTTTCACTGAAAATCTCGTAGAGGTCAATGTCAGCGGCACTGCTTCAAAAGATTTGACAGGTCTTATTCCCGAAACCAAATATTACGCCCGCGTGAAATCAGTTCTCGGAAGCGACGAAAGTTCGTGGAGCGATGTGAAGGAATTCACCACCACAGCCACTTGCGAAAAACCCACCTTGAGCTATGTTCCCAACTCCAACACAGCTTATACTGGCACGGTCAGTTGGACAGGCGATGCCGACAATTATGAATTGATTTATTCGACTGCAACATCCTTCAATCCTGGCGATGAGGGCGTTACGCAAATCGACCTTGGCAATGTGAACACCTACACTTTGCAAGACCTCACTCCCGAAACGACCTACAGAATCAAGGTGCGGGCCAATTGCGGCGCGGAAGACGGCTACAGCCAATGGAGCAACCAAGTGAATTTCACCACTTTGGCCACCTGTATTTCACCATCAAGCCTGTCGGCCACCAAAACCGCCACCACCATCACCCTAAGTTGGACGGCTGGCACAACAGGCCAAGACGCTTGGGACATCCGTTACAAGAAAAGCACCGATAGCGAATACACCTATATTCACCTCGACAACCACGCCACAACAAGCCATACTATTGAAAACCTTAACCCAGCGACAGCCTACAGCGTGAACGTGCGAGCCTATTGCAGCGACACCGACCAAAGCAAATGGGGATACAGTGCCTACAACCAGAACTCCGACCTTTCCGTCACCACGGAATGTGGAGCCTTGACAATGCCCTACACCATTGACTTTGAAAACGTGACCACTTCTTCTTCAAGCTATCCCATGCCCCAATGCTGGACCCGCAAAGAGTATCAGGGCGGATATTACGGCAGCTACACCTATTATCCATCAGTGAGGGCCGCCTCTTATTCCTATCCTTACGCTCACGGCGGCAATGGTGAAAGTGCCACTTCAGGGAAGAGTATGCATTTCTACAAGCCCTACGCTTCAACGGACGAAGCCGCCATTTTGCCCGAAGTGGACGCACAATACACGATGGCAAACCTCCAAGTCAGCTTCTGGGCCAGACTTGAATCGGCCATGACCAACAAAGACCTCACCATCGGTGTGATGACCGACCCGAGCAATATCAGCACTTTTACGGAAGTCGCCACGGTGACGGTCAAAGACGCGACTTTCCAGGAATACACCGTTTTTTTGGATAATTATACCGGTGAAGGTCGTCACATCGCCATCAGGTTCAACTCAAGCACAACAGGCTATATCTTTGTCGACGACATCACGGTGGATGTCACTCCCTCATGCCGTCTGCCAAAAGACTTTGAAGCCACGGTGGACAGCGATAGCCAAGCCACGCTGACTTGGACGGCTGGCCTCAACGAAACCGCATGGAACGTGCAATACAAAAAGGCTTCCGACAGCGAATGGAGCGATGTGATTGCTGTAATCGAAACGACCTGCACCCTCAACAGCCTGAAACGCGCCACGGTTTACGAAGCCAGAGTGCAGGCAGTTTGCAGCGCAGAGGACCAAAGCGACTGGGCAGAAGTGAGTTTCACCACCGACTGCGGCATTTGGCCCATCGATGCACAAAACGCATTGCATGAGGACTTTGAAAACATCGATGCCTCAGATTTTCCGCCCATTTGTTGGGAAAAGTTCCACTATCAAATGTCGGGCAACACCAATTCTTATTGGTATCTGAACTCCAACAACGGATTAGGATCGAGCGCGGCCTACAGCTCATGGAACGAAGGCTATGCCTTCCTTGTCATGCCAAAGATGCACATTGATGGCGACGCCACCCTTTCGTTCGACTATCTCATCGGCACGGGCAACTACAACGAAAGCTGCTCAGTGGTGGTTTCCACCAACGGAATGACTTTTGACGATTTCAACGAAACCATTTGGACGGCTGAAGGCAACTACACCCCATCCGTGAAGTCCAACGCCACGGTGTCATTGTCCGCTTTTGACGGCCAAGACGTCTATGTCGCCTTCAAATACAAAGGCTCTGGCACAAGCGGCTGCACTTGGTACATCGACAATGTTGAGGTGTATGTAACGGTCGAACAGACCATTGAACTTGCGCAAGGCTGGAACTGGTTCTCGGCTTATGTCGACATCACCTTGGACGACCTCAAGAATGCCCTCTTGGAGGCCATGCCGAATGCTTCTTCCATCGTCATCAATTCGGAGAGAAGCGGAAGCACCACCTACAACGGCTCCAAGTGGAAAGGAACGTTAAGCCCGTTTGACGTGAACCAGATGTACATGATCCAGACGGTCAACGATTGTGAAATGACGCTTACAAGCACAACCATCCTTCCTGACGAACATCCTTACACCATCCACCACGGCACCAACTGGATTGGATTCCCGCTCAGCGCGAGCATGACACCTGCCGACGCTTTCGCAGGATTCGCCGCCTCTGGCGACATCATCATTTCCGAAAACGGTTCAGCCACCTACAACGGCACCAAGTGGAGAGGCGACAGCATCACCCTTGAGCCTGGACACGGCTACATCTACATATCAAGCGCGACCGAAGACAAGATTCTCGTCTTCCCCACAAGCGCAAAATAACTAACCAAAATCAAGAACAAACCACACAACATTCAACATTATGAAAAAAGCATTTTTGTTATTGTTTGCCTCGCTCGCATTCGGCGGGGCCATCTTCGCCCAACATGTATCCCATTGGGCCGACTTCAACACGCATGACTATCCGTTCAATATGCCTACCGTCGGTTTTGTGCAGATTAACGGCAGCTTCATCACCGCATCAGACAACTGGGACGACTTGGAAATCGGCGCTTTTGTCGGCGATGTATGCAGAGGCCATGCCTTCATGGTGGATGAGACAGAGGACGGGGACCCTTATCCTTACTTCCAAGTGGGTATTTACTACTCTACCGGTAATGATGAAGTCTCGTTCAAGCTCTACGACCACTCAACAGGAATTGAATATTGCGATTGCATCCCCAGCATCACCATCCTCACTGGCGAACTGCACAACGAGCTGTACTTTGATTACGACGAAGCCGTAGTCCTCAACTTCGTGTCTGGGCAAACCTTCACCAAAGACATCAGCGCCTACACCGAAAGCGGCGGCTACTACCTGATTGCCTCCCCCATCGGCGAAATGAACCCCGAAAACGTGGAAAACATGCTGGCAAGCAGCTATGACCTCTATTTGTTTGACCAAAGACAGGATTTGGAATGGCGCAACTATAATCAAGATGGCGGATTCAACCTCGAACCCGGTAAAGGCTACCTCTACGCCAACAGCGAGGATGTAACGCTGATCTTTAAGGGCACTCCATACAACGGCGTTGGCCAAGTGACATTAACAAAAGACGAAAACGCTTCTTTTGCCGGTTGGAACCTCGTAGGCAATCCTTTTGCGCAGAAGGCTTACATCAACAAGCCGTTCTACACCTTGAATCCAGAAGGCACAGAAGTGATTGCCGGCACGGGCAACAGCGTATCCGCGATGGAAGGCCTCTTTGTGGTCGCCGAAACCGACGGCGAAACCTTGACCTTCAGCACCGAGGAAACCGCCCAACCCAGCAGGCAAATCGTCGTCAATGTCACCCAAAACCGTGGCGTCGCCATCGACCGAGCCATCGTCCGCTTCGGCGAAGGCCTTATGCTGCCCAAATTCCAAATCAGTGACGACAGCCCCAAAATCTACATCCCGATGGATGGACAAGCCTATGCCGTGGTGCGCAGCGAAAACATCGGCAAGTTGCCACTCAACTTCAATGTCGAGGAAAACGGAACCTATTCCATCCATGTGGATGCCGAAGACATAGAATTGAGTTATCTCCATCTCATCGACAACATGACGGGTGCCGACATCGACCTGCTTGAGAACTCATGCTACACCTTTGAGGCCAAGACGACGGACTATGCATCAAGATTCAAGCTGGTGTTTGCCAGCCACGACAGCTCGACTATCGGCAACACTTTCGCCTTCATCGATGCTAACGGCAATATCATCGTCAATGGCGCCGAGGCTGGAACCACGATGCAAATTGTGGACATGACGGGCCGCGTCATCGTTTCCATTGACGGACGTACCGCGAGCGTCCCTACAGCGGGAATGACGGCAGGCGTTTACGTGTTGCGTCTCATCAATGGCAACGACATGAAGACGCAGAAAATCGTGGTGAGATAGTCGCCTGCAAAAACAATCCAGATAGTGTTTTTTTCTTTTATATCGATGGCCGGCGGCAGTCAGGACTGCCATCGGCCATCTTTCACCCCAAAGTTCAACATTATTTCGGCGATTGTCGCCACCGTTCAGAAATAAACCCTATTTTTGTGCCTTCATTTGAACAAATAAGTCAAAGCAACAAACAAAGACAACCATGCTAAACCTTTTCACCGGATCGGGCGTTGGGCCTACCGTTTTGTATTTGGCCGTTTCCATCTTTGTCGGCCTGCTGTTGGGCAAAATCAAGATTGCCAATGTGTCGTTGGGCATCACTTGGGTGCTTTTTGTGGGCATCGCGCTGAGTGCCTGCGGCGTTTCGCTCAACCACGACATGCTTCACATCATCAAGGAGTTCGGACTCATCCTCTTTGTGGTGGCCGTGGGCTTGCAGGTCGGGCCTGGATTCTTCCGCTCGTTCAAGAAAGGCGGCTTGGCCATGAACCTGATGGCCTTGGCCAATGTCGCGCTTGGCGTGGCGATTACGGTGGTTATCGCCAAAGTCGCAAACACGCCCGGACTTTCGGCGGCGCAACAAGCCGTCAGCGACATGGGCATTGAGGGCGGCGCAGAGCGTTTGGCGGCGGGCTATGCCGTGGCCTATCCCTTGGCTGTGGTCGGCATGATTGTGACGTGCATCTTGCTCCGTCCGCTCTGCCGCATCGACCTGAAAAACGAGCCTTCCACCGAAGAAATCCTCGAACCCAAGGCCGAAAAGCAGGCCACACCCACTTCACAACGCCACAAAGTCAATCTCATTCCCATCTTCGTCATCATTGCCCTGGGCATCATCGTTGGCTCCATCCCGATTCCCGTGGGCATGAAGGCTCCCATCAAATTGGGTTTGGCTGGCGGTCCGTTGGTCGTGGCCATCATCGGCAGTTGGCTCGGCGTGAAGAAAGGTTGGTTCACGACCGAGTTCACCGACAGCCACGGCGTGTGGATGCTCCGCGAGGTGGGCATCGCACTCTTCTTGGCTGGTGTCGGATTGAGCGCTGGCGGACAATTCGTCAATACCGTGCAAGAACACTATATGTGGGTCATTTACGGTGTCCTCATCACGATGGTGCCACCCGTTTTGGTCGGGTTGTTTGGGCGTTTGGTACTGAAAATCAACTACTACACGCTGATGGGCTTCATCGGTGGCTCACACACCGACCCTCCCACTTTGGCCTTCGCCAACACTGTGGCTCCCGAAAGCTGCAAGCTGCCCAACATGGGCTACGCGACGGTGTATCCGCTCACCATGTTTTTGCGGATTTTCACGGCGCAGCTTTTGGTACTGTTGGCGGTGTAACAAAAAAAAGCAACCCGACGGGTTGCCTTTTTTATCACAAGTCCTCAGACTCCTTATCTCAATATCACCTTCTCAATGCGGATTTTTGATAAGCCCAAAGGTTGTTGGTGACATAGCATCCCGAAACAGTTTGCGGACTGCCGTCTGCCGCCGACACTTCGGTTTGCGCGCCTATCGCATAAGCCACTGCATACTGTGCCGACCCGTCGAGGCCGCAGCCGGTGACGGCCGTGTATTGGGCATCCAAGCCCGTCGGGCTGAGGTCTGAACGATTGGAAGCCGTAAAACCACCCCAGAAATAAGAGGAATAATAGTTGGTGAACATCCATCCTCCGCTAAACATCTCGTTGTTGCCTTCCTCTGGTTGCCAAATGCCTTGCGACGACAACGCAACATCCTCAAAATCAGCAATGCCTATGGTTATCACCACTGCATTACCCGAAACATTGACATTCATATCGACATGTTTTCCGTTGCTGGTGGCGCGAATGGTCAAGGTGCGGCCGCTGAAAGCTGTTGCTGTGGTTCTCGTCACCGAAAGTTGCCTGTCATCATCAATCAATGCCGTGATTTCTACAGGACAACTTTGCACTGTCAGCACCATGAAATCGTTGTTGTTGTCATGGTCGTCAAAGGTGTTGCTGAGGCCGAAGGAGAGGGTTTGAGGGAAATTAGTAAACACGATGGGAGCCAACGGATTGACTACCCCGGGAGGTTGGTCTTCCACAAGACATTCGGTCATTGCCGTTCACAGAACTTCGGGGTCGCCTGGTTTTAATGACTTAGACAACAATTGGAATGTCATCCCCACATGGTATTACACTTCTACCGATAGATATACGATGCTGTATATGGGAGATGACCAAAGTCAGTATGTCAGTCTTAGTCCTGCTTACATGACCCCGAGCTACAATCGTCCAAACATTCAGATTGAAATCGGTTCAGCTACCACGACCTGCAAAACTCCAAAAAACTTTACAGCAACCCTAAATTAATGGCTATGCGGTTTTTCGTGCTTTTGCAGAAAAAAGCCTATGACCAAAGCACCGATTATCTACACAAACTATTCCCATACTTATCCAACCAAGCCTGCGCTTGTTCACAATCGGGACAATGCGATCGGAGTAAAGTCTGAAATCGCACCGTGTGTTTCATTATGATCGTATGGCACAATTCATGAATGATAATGTAATCAATCACGAACTCTGGTGCCTTAATGATGCGCCAGTTGATGGAGATGTTTTTCTCTTTGGAACAATTTCCCCACTTCCGTTTCTGACTGCGAATGTATAGTTTGTTGTAAGGCAAGAGCAAGGCTTCAGACAAGGTTTCAACTCGTTCGATAATATGACTTTTAGCCACACTTTTCAGCCATTTTTCCTGCACCGTCGTATCCAACAAGTCACGTTTTGCCTGAATGGTCTTGCTTTCATGATTGACGACCACTTTGTTCTGATATTTGGACGAGTAGTAATAGGCATAACGATTGCCAAAAAGCAATATCTCGTTGCGTCGCAGTTGGATCTTGGTTTTCTGCTCAAAGAATTGCCGTTTCGAGGCTATCCATTTGGCCTTCTTCCCCAAAAGCTTTCCGACATCCTCATCTGTAAAAGCCAGCGGAACAAATAGTTGTACAGAACCGTCCTCGCAAACACGCAGACGAGCATTCTTGACCTCTCGACGTATGACCGAGCAATTATCGGGCAACATATCAATTCAAACTGAAGTTTCTCACAATAGAATCCATGATGGTCTCTTGTAAGATGTCGTTATCATCTAAACTCAAAGCAACATATTTGGGGTTGGCAGCAATCAGTGCCACATCGCCTAAAAAGCGGTTGTATTCCTGATTTACCTCTTGCCAGCCAATGTAAATCTTCGACCGAACTTTCGCTGCCAGTTCATTGGCGAAATCTCTTGCCAATGGCTCGTCAAAGGTCGGAAGTTCATTCTTGAGAATCTGATAAATCTCGAAAGTGCCCTTGTCGTCGAAGCCCATCTTCTTTGGGATTGCAACAGCTTCATCCACTTCGGTGTAAAGCTCGCTGAGTTTCTTCAGAAGTCCCTCAATCTCAATGGCATTGGCGTTCTTCATGCGGATAAGCGCATCCAAACGCTCCTGAAACTCGATATAGATGGCACTGCTATTTTGGTTGGTGCGAATCATCGTTTCGATGTCGCGGATGATTTTCTCGGCCTTGTCGGAAGGCGATAAACGAGTTTCCTGCAACTTGGCGAGATAATCCGCGTCGATGGCGATTTCGGGCAGATGGCCCCGGAAATCCAGCAGGGTGGCACTCTCTTCCAACAACTTGCGCGTCTGTGCAGCATAGAACTCGGCATCGAAATCCACGCGACGGAATTCCTCCATGTAGAGCTCATAGATGGTCACCAACCACAGGTATTTGTTTCGGAACGGACGCAAGCCTGGATTGGGGCTGATGGCTTCCCAAAGCTGCACCACACGGTGGAAACGGTTCTCAAACTGGCCTTGGTCAATTTCGCTCAACTTGCGGATGATGGCCATCTCACACTCATAACTATCTTCCAACCTGATTTCGGCAAAAGGCTCAAAAGCGGCATCCAATTCGGTCGGGAAGGCCTCCAACAGCGCATCCACATCCTCAAACTCACCAATGTCCTCGGGATCGTAGTTCAACGCCTCCTTATAGTTCTGGAATACGCCCACATAATCGACGATACGGCCAAATTCCTTGGATAACTTGTTTTCGCCCTCGCCATAGTCATACGGGCGATTGGTGCGAGCCACGGCTTGCAAGAGATTATGGTCGCGCAAAGGGCTGTCTAAGTACATGGTCTGCTCGATGGGTGCATCAAATCCAGTGAGCAGCATATTGCAGACGATGAAGATTTTCAAGTTGTTGCCTTTGGCTATTTCTTCATCGGTAATGCGTTTCTTGAAATTGTCGATTAGGCGTTTGCGTTCCTTGTCGTCGATGTAGAACGGCGAAAAGAGGTCGTAACGTTCGCTGGTTTCGTATTGTCCTGTGGAAAAGATGATACGGATTTCCGATGGATCGAAATAGTTGAGCAATTCGTTGTAGTACAGCACACAAGCCTCCTTGTCGATAGCCACCACTTGCGCCTTGAAGCCTTGCGGCTCCAATCGCTCGCGAAAGTCTTTGGCAATGTCGGCGGCCAAGGTCTTGATGCGCTCAGGCTTCTTCATCAGGGTTTTCCATGGCTGCACACGTTGTTCCACCAAGCGTTTCTGGTCTTCCTCCAACTCGGCAGTGATTTCCGCGTAGCCTTGTTTGAGGTTTTCCTTGTCCAAAAACCACTGCGAAGGACCCAAAGTGTAGCGGATGGGCTTGGTGGCCCCGTCGTTGATGGCATCGATGACACTGTATTTGTCCAAATAATACTCTATCTTGCCGTTTTCATCCTTGATGCCAAACTCCCGATGGGTCTTGGGAATCGGCGTACCCGTGAAGGCGAAACGCTTGGCGTTGGGCAACACGGCACGCAGTTCCATCTGATAGTCGCCGTATTCGGTGCGGTGAGCTTCATCTATGAGCACGATGACATTGTCGCGCTCGTCCTTGATCTCGCCCAACTCCTTGAACTTCTGAATGGTGGTGATGAACACGCCAGCAGGTTGGTTTCTGAGTATGCTTTTCAGGTCGCCAATACTCATCACCACCCGCGCATTCGGAAACACACAGTTGAAGAAGGTGTCGTCCATCTGGTCTTTCAGGTCCTTGCGGTCCACCACGATGAAAATGGTCGGATCGTTCAAGGTTTCGGTCTTGCGGAGTTTGTAGGCAGTGTAAAGCATGGTGAGCGACTTGCCCGAACCTTGGGTGTGCCAAATCACGCCTTGCGCCTTGTCGGACTGCACCACCCTATCCACAATCTTGTTGGCCGCTCGCAGTTGCTGGTAACGCGCCACTTTCTTGATGATCTTGTTGTCGTCGCGCTCAAACACAATGAAATGTTGCAGGATGTCAAGCACACGCTCAGGCTGCAACAAACCAATGATGCCAAACTTCATCTGTTCGAGTAACTGACCGTTAGGCAACCGCTCCACATCGAAGTGCATTAGGCCATCCTTTTCATCCTTATAGACACGGCACAACTCGTTTTCAGGATGCAACAGCGGATTGTCGTATTTGTCGGCGATGACCGAATCCTTCCACTCGTTGAAATAGGACGACGATGCACCCAGAATGCCGTATTTGCTCAGCCTTCCGTTACATGCCACGCCAAAGAGGTGACACACAAACAGTTTCTCGCTTCGGCGGTCGTAGGTCTGGAACTGGCGCACGCCTTCAAGCCAGTTGGTGCCGCGCCTTGCGCACTGCTTAGCCTCGATGGGCACTAACGGTATGCCATTGACCAACAGGCAGATGTCTGCACGTACCTGTTGCACCGCAAATTGGTTGGTGACGATGAGGCTGTTTTTCCAAATGTCCTCAAAATTGATGAAGCGTATGGTGCAGTCTTTATGGTCAATCGTGATGTTGACGCCATCGCAGAGTTGGTTGAGGAACTTCTCGTTGCCCTCAATGGGGATGGGATTGCGCAGGTTGTTGAGCAAAGTCTCCACCGCCATCTTGGCCGCTTGCTGGCTGATGCCATTCAAAGCCATTACCTGCTCCACTAGTATCGGCTCCACCACCGCATTCATCTGCAAGCGGTTATAGGGTTTCAAATCCTCCGCCGAGCGGTATTCCCAACCCAACTGGGTGAGCCACTCGGTGACTTTGGATTCTACAGATTTAGATTCGGACAGTTTGCTCATAATCAATTCTCCTCGTAATAATATGAATAATCAATGCCTTTCATGAATAATTCACGGTCATCAATCTTGTCGGTGAGGGCTCCGATTAACAACTGACGGATGAAAGTGCTGTCGGCGGCGCTTAGTTCCATAGCACGGAGATAGTCGTTCTTGTTGATTTTGCTCCAATCAATGCATCTTTTCAGCCGTTTTTTCAGTATCATGTCGAGCCAAATGCGGGTGCTGCGACCGTTGCCTTCCATAAAGGGATGCGCCACGTTCATTTCCACGTATTTGTCCACGATTTCGTCAAAGGTGTTTTCGGGCATTTTGTCGATGGTTTGCAGGGCTTGGGGCAGGTATTGGGCCACGCAGAATGTGAATCCGCCTTTTGAAATGGTCTTGGTGCGGATTTGTCCGGCAAAATCATACAAGCCCCCGAACAGGAAGGCGTGGATTTGTTGCAGGCTTTTGGTAGTGCCGATGTTTTTGTCCTCCACCAAGTTGCTTTCCCAGAGTTCGTAAGCTTTTTTACGGCTTTTCCCGTCGATGGTGTTGTCGCTGTATGTGAACCAGTCGAGGAAATCGGCAGTCTTTTTGCTGGGGATAAGTTTCACCAATTCGATTATATCGTCTTGAGAGAAGCAATCAGTAGCGTATTTTTTACCATCGGCGGCGGTCATTTTGAGTTGGCTACATTTTGTAGTCAACTCGTTTCCGGCCTTTCTCAGTCGGGTTTTGAGCACGCTCCAATATTTTCTCGGATTGGGGCTTTCGGTGATGGCGGCAACAATATCAACAGCCGAGAACCACCATTTGTTCTGGCTCTCGTCCCACACAGCCCGCACCTCGCGGTCGTTATAGAAGCGGATGGAAGTTTTCATTCTCCTATTAATGATTTATTTAGATTTTTTAGATTGATTATTGGATTCCTTGATCTGTTGTGAGATGAGTTTGGCAGCTTGTCTTGCAACCTGATTTATCCATTGAGCTTGATTTTTATCTTCACATACTGAATACCTTGATTCATTCTTATTTGATTCTCCAGAAAAAGAGTTGTTATTCAGATAATTATTCATTGTTTGCCTCCTTTCTATCATCGGAATCGATATAGTATTTGCCAAAATAATTTTTATTCAATGTTTCTTCAAAATAATGTTTGCGCTTTATCCAAATAAAACCATCTCCTTTTGAAACCAAAGCAACATCTATTGGACCACCAACACTTTCCTTGTCAGGAGTAATCCTTCTTATAAGAGAAGTGAGATATATTAAATTCTCGGCCACTTCAGCCAAGTCTTCTTTTTGCAGAATTGCAATAGTGTTAATAAGTGGAAAAACATGATTACTGTCAATAATTGCTTTTAGATTATTATTGAATAAATCCAAAGTAGGCTGAACATTTATTGCCGAAATACTTTTTGCCAAGGACTTGTCTGTTTTTCCAACTGTTGAGGCTATTTGCTTAATATTTTCCGTTATAACTTGAGATGTTAATTGGACTATTAGTTTCTTCAATTTGGGTTCAATACCGCACAAAACAGTCATCATAACATCCTGTTGAGCCATTGGGCATACAATTCCTGTGTTATTATTATCAATTATACATTTTTCCTCTATATACCATTTTAGTTTTCCACAAATAGCCCCATATATTTTTAATCTGAACAAACGTGGATATATTTCGTTTTCCCCGTATCCAAAAATTGCTACTCCTGAATGGTTATGCATATTCTCTTTTCGTGTAAAAGACAAATATAAAACTTCTTTTAATTCATTTTCAATTGTTTTATAATCAAAACCATTTTGGGCGAGAGTTTGTTTTATTTGTTTCAGAGCAATCCCTAAACTTGAAATAAACTCTTCTTTGGTCACATCTTTAATTGAATCAATAACTGGCGAAGTCGATATTTCTTTCTGAATCTCTTTCAATACTGTTGGTAATTTTGTCAAATCAATCCCATTAGGATTTCCATGACCAATTCGATTGATAATAATGTATTCATTGAAATAGGATAAAATATTGTTACACAAACTATTCTCTAATTCTTTGGTGTCAGAAAAGAATTGCTTTTCTTCTATAAAAGAAATAAGACTAATAACATAATCTTCTGTTTTGTTCAAGCATTGCTTGCCTATATTTTCCCGATACAACTTAAAGATTATATCCCATGGAGTTAAATCACTAAAATTAGCACTCCCATATACTGCTGCTCCCACAGGATGATATTTTGACAAATTGAAGATTTTATTTGCCTTATTATATATTTTAATTCCGTTACCAATAGTTTCTGCACTATCGGCTGCAATCGCAATTCCATGTTTATTTAATATTCCTACTATTGCTGTCATTTTTGATTATTTATTTACTCTCAATTAGTTTTCTTTTTCCCATTATTTATTTCTGTATTAAACGACTTTTCAATTTCTAACAATTTTCTATATGACGGAATAAATACTTCATCAACAAAAGTGTCTCTTTCATATAATTGAAGCCAATTTATTAAAACATTCCCAGTTACTAAAGATTTTTGCATTCCACTAGAGTCTGTAGTGCATTTTTTTGCAATTTGTATTCCACAATATGCCATATTGACTATTTCTTCTAATTTAAATATTTGATAGTCTTCTAAATACTTAGAATATGTTAAGAACTCTGCAATTATTCTCCTTAACTCAATCATCGTTTCTTGAACTACGTCATTATATGTATGCTCCGTTCCTTCGATTTTATCTGCCCAAATATTCTTCCTCAATAATTGAGCAAGATTCTCATTATCCGATTTTTCAAAATTACCCAATCCGCCGAATTTTCTATAAACAAAATCATATGTTTGATGCATAATCTCAAGTTTCCTTTTCAATATAGGTTTTACTTGAATTGAAAACACCTTGCGTGGTCTGAAATCCGTATAATAATACATTAAATATGCAACAATAAAACTGCATAATAAACTGCACGAAAATCCAAACCAGAAATCATTCCAGTCTTTACAAAAATCAGCAGACCAAGAGCATTTAATAAAAGGGAACAGTTTTGAAAACAGCATAATAGCCACTGTAATAATGCAGCTTATTATGAACCACTTTGTAATCTTATTCTTCATATGTATCATTGTTTTGTGTTATTGCTCAATTTACCCTCACCCTCCCCGTCAGCAAATTCTGCATCAATGACTTCTTCAGCCTTTCAAGGACGGCAATTTTTTCTTGTTTTATTTTTTGCGTTTTTGAAATGCTTTCGAACTTTTGATTTATTACTAATTGTTCTTCGTAAGGTGGCGTATATAACAACATGTTTTTCATGTCAGAATCTCCAATTGCTGGATAATTTGAACCAGCCACCCAACTATGAAATTGAGAAGCGCCTATTGAACTCAATATCTGATAAAAGAAAAATTGAGGACAAACTTTCTCCTTAGCCGTCAAAACATGAAAGCCGGTTGAGCAGATCCAATTATAAGAATCTGGCTTATTATAGATAGCGAATGCTTTTAAATTAGGTCTTACACCTGATATTAGAATATCATCGTCCTTAATAATACGTCTTGCTCTACCTGGTGAGTCTTTAAATGAATAATTAGGACAGTTTTCAAATTCAATTTTTTCTGTGTTTACTGCCTCAATCGTAATATACCTAAACCTATAATCAGCATTTGTATTACTGGATAAAGTGTTTTGATTCATATAAAACAAATCCTTGACTTTTTTCACCTTCCACCCCACAGGCACCTTTCCAAACTTCTCATCCAAATAGAACTCTTCTTCGGTGCGCAGGGTGCCGTCGGGTTTCATGCGGCCGGTGAGGAGGCTCTGCATCAGGCTCTTTTTCAGTCGCTCGGCGGCGGCTATGCTGCCCTGCACCGCCGCTATCGCCTCGTCAACCTTCGAGAGCATGGCGGCTATGGCGGTTTGCTCTTGCTTTTCAGGGAAATGAATATCCATATTCCTCAAATATCGGATATCCAAATTTCCCAATCCCGTTGTGCCTTCTGAGACAGAAGTTATACGTTCTTGAACATTATGTGAAGTCAGCCAACGGAAAAAGTAATCTGGCAAAATATCTGAATTGTCTTTCGGCTTAAAGGCAGTTAGAAATGATGCAAACAAATAATCTGTGTCATCTTTTATGAAAACAGCATTGCCGATTCGTTTTCTATTGCCATTGGAGCTCACGGCAATACACCAATCCTTACTTACCGCTTTTTCTTTCTTGTCTTTTTCATTGACACCTTGCAGATACAATTCTTCCGACAAATCCAAGTCCTTTTGAATATTCGTCACAGTAAGCACTCTGACCGAATTAGGCTCTTGAGCTTTCAACTCTTGCTCCTTCGACCATGTATATCCAGATTTATACTGAATCTGATTCTTGAACTTATCTGTTTTCCAACCTTCCATCATTGTTCATTGTCAATTGTAAATTGTTCATTATCCATTGTCAATTGTTCATTATCCATTGTCAATTGTTCATTGCTTCTTGTTCATTCTCCATTCTTCAACCTGTAAAATTCCTTCTGCTGCTCTATTTCGCGGCGCAATTCCTCTTGCGTAGGCATATAGGTGAGATACTTGGCTGCGTAAAGCTGGTCGCTGCCGTTGAGCACCGAGTAATGCGCCACATCCTCGTCGGTGTCGGCACAAAGCAACAGGCCAATGGTCGGGTTATGCCCTTCGGGGCGCACCAGTTCGTCGTACATCTTCACATACATATCCATCTGCCCAACATCTTGATGGCACAACTTCGTCGTTTTCAAATCAATGAGGACAAAACAACGCAAATGATAATTGTAGAAAACAAGGTCGATATAGTAGTCTTCCTTTTCGGTGTGAATGTGTTTTTGGCGGTCAACAAAGGCAAAGCCTTTGCCCAACTCCATAAGGAAAGGCACAAGATGGTCGATAATGCTCTGCTCAAGTCGACTCTCGGTATATTCCGCATTGTTTTTGAAGCCCAAAAATTCGGCAACCACAGGATTTTTCAGATATTCAAGTTTGTCCTGTAGCGGTTGGGTGAGTTTCACCATCTCGTCGTGTACGGCAGTTTTGTTCTGCGACTGAAGCATTCGGTGGTAGTATTGCGAAGAGATATTGCGCTGCAAGGTGCGGGTGCTCCACATTTCGTTGGCAGCCTCGTTCTCGTACCAGGCGCGGGCTTCGGCGTTGGATTCCTGCAGGATGATGCGGTAGTGAGTCCAAGACAACCGAATAGTTGATTGTGAACGCAGCGCGTTCATAATGTTGGAAACTGGTTCTTCGTCAGATTTTCCACTCACTGCGTGGAAAATCTTCTCGGTATCATTTTCCAAAGAAATTCCACTCACTGCGTGGAAAAAGTCGGGCCAATATTGGTAAAAGCTCACATAATTGTAAAGATTAGTTTTGGTGAAACCTTCTCCATAGCGGTTGGTAAGAAATGCAGCCAAAGCTTTCACCACCTGCTCACCATACTCCGCCCGTTTGTCTTTCAGCACCTCGTGTTGTATGCGCATACCAAGCAGCCAGTTGCGCTTGATGAGCGTTTCGTTCACAGTGCGGTAGGCCGTTGTCTGCGCTTGTTCAATAATGGTACAAGCATCCAGAAACAGTCCCGGCATAGAATCGGGCGTTTGCTCTATTTCCGTATTATGTTTCTTCAGTTCCATTGTCAATTGTTCATTGTTAATTGTCAATTGATTTCAGCAGTTCCTCTAGTTCCTTCTCCGTATCCGATTCCGCTTGCATCGCCTTTAGGAAATCGGCAATGGCTTCCTTCAAGTCTATCTGTTCCTCAGGCTCAAAAGTATCGACATAACGCGGGATGTTGAGGTTGAACTCGTTTTCCTCAATCTCGTCCATGTCCACGATGGAGAAATAACGCTTGCGCAACTCAGGGTCGCCTAACATTTGCATCAACTCCGATTCCACCTCGGCGATAGCTTGGCATTGTTTTTCGCCTTTCTCATGGGCGGCTTTTTCGCGGGCTGTCCTATCGGCAGTCAGCTTGTCCAAAGCCTTTTGCGCTGTTTCCACCGCTTTCTTTTCACTCGCCGTCGGCTTCTTGTTTGTAGTCAACTTGTCATTGACGGTTTTCTCGGCTTTAGCCAAACGGCGTCTTGCTTGGGCCAACTCCTCTGCCGTATCGTTGTCGATTTCAGACATCTGAAAATCAAGGTCTTCGTCTATCTGGTTATAAAGCCTGTTCTTCTGTAACGCTATCCAATCCTTGGCTTTGTCGATGTCACCCCAGCTCTCCAGCATGGTGGAAATCCGCAGCACATCCTGAGGCTCCAACACACTCATGTTGGCATCTTCGCGGTACCAGCCTTTCTTGGCAGCATACACCATCAGCACCTTGTTTTTATGGTCCTCGGGCTTGTTCTTGTCGAAGAAAATGATGGCACCGGGAATGGTGGTACCATAAAACAAATTGCCGGGCAGCACCACAATGGCGTCAATAATATTGATATGCTGCTTGAAATCGACGCCTTGCAAAAAACCACGACGAATCATATACTCCACATCGGCCTTGCGATTCTGTCCATCTTCCTCCTCGGTCTTCTCCGGCTGGCCACGGAACAACACACCTTGCGGACACACCACACCTGCTTTGCCTTTGTCGTCGAGTGAAGCAATAATATGCTGCAAAAAAGCGAAATCGCCGTTGCTGTATGGTGGAACGCCATAAACGAGGCGGTTGTATGGGTCGGTAAACTCCTTCTTGTATTCAATCTGCGGCGTACCATCCTTCTTGTTGACGGTATTGCCTTTTTTGTCCTTCTTGGGCTCGCCGTTTTGCGCCCAGTTCTCCAAAGAAAACGGGAAATTGGCCATCACCTTGTCGAAAGTGCGAAGTTCAAGTTCGTTGTCTTCATCCTTGAATTTCGGGTCGCGGATGGTGTCGCCTTGCTCAATGCGGGCATCCAAACCATGGAGGATCATGTTGATATTACAGATAGCCCATGTGTTCCACACCAGTTCCTGCCCGAAGAGACGGACACCTTTTTGCGTGTCGTAGCTGGCACGCGCATATTTGGCCGCGTTCAGCAGAAAACCGCCAGAGCCGCAGGTGGGGTCATATATGGTTTCACCTTTTTGTGGTTTCAAATATCGGACAATGATGTCGACCACTTCCTGTGGCGTGTAGAATTGTCCTGCCATGGTACCGCCCTTGTTCTCGTCTGCAAAACGCTTGATGAGGTATTCGTAAGCATCGCCCAGCACATCCACGGTCACATTCTTGTTGCTCAAATCCACGGCACTAAGGTAGTTGATAAGGTTAGTCAGCACCTCGGGGTCCAACTTCTTTCCGCCAGAGCCATCAGGAGCGGGCTCGTTCCATCGCACCGTATTGATGATACCTTTGAGGATGTATTTTCCATTCTTGTCAACATTCTGTTCCGCAATTTCCGTGACAGCCTTATCCAGTTTCTCGTTCTTCTTGTCGATGGAAGCCAGACGCACATCATTCCAAAAACAACCTTGCGGGATGGTGAAATCGTGCTTTTTACTGGTTATGACATCCAATTCTCTTGGTGAAGGCTCGCGTGCGTATTCAACTTCAAATTGCTTTTTTCCATCCTCAATTTCCCACTGGTAATTGTCGGAAAGACGCTTGAAGAATAACAATGAAAGGATATATGATTTGTAATCCTCCACTTTGTCGCGAAGGATGTCGGCCATGCCGAAAAGGAGGTTGCCCAAGGCTTGTTTGGTAATCATGGTAATGGCAAAAAATGAGCTGCAAAGATAAGGCTTTATTCGAAAAAAAGCAAATTTGTGGTTTTGCTTTTTCGCAATAGATAGTGAAGTCGGATGTCTTTTATTTTATATCAACTCCTTCTCGTCAATCAAATTGTTCCCTGAAACAGATTTGATGCCGGTCTTGCGGGTGATGTTCTTGCGGTGTGAAATGACGGTGTGGATGGAGATGTTCATCTGGTCGGCAATCTCCTTGTTCATCATGCCTTTGGCTACGGCTACAAGGACATCAGTTTCGCGTTTTGAGAGTTCTACGTCGTCAAGGTTTTTCGAGGTTTCGCTTCGCGCAAACTCATTCATCTTGCTGATGACCTTCGATCGCGTATCGTTGATTTCGATGACCCCATGGTAGGGCGTCAGCATGGAATGGTCGAGGCTTGCGGTAACCAAAGCGACGAGGGTAACACTCGGGAGCTCTTTGCCTAATTGGATGAGAAAATCACGGTTTTGGAAACCTAATAACATTGGGTTGATAATCAACAAATTGGCATCTAACGCTATGGCTTTTTCGCAGAGTTGTTCGGGGTTGTCTATGCGCGACACCACATCGAACTGCGCTATGCCGTCGATGATTTCGGCCAACCCAATGGCGATGATTTCGGAGGCCTCGCAAATGATGACACGGTTTCTCATGGCTGGGCACGCTCAAGGGATTCAACGGATGGGACGAGGATACGCTCTTCGATGAGCGAATGGCGGTTGAGGTCGTCGCTCAGTTCCATGATGTCATACGAGATTTCAATGCGCTCCTTGGGCAGGATGTCGCCAGGGAGGTATTTGAGCAGGATGTTCATCATGTCGTCGAGGGTGTCCTGTATGTTGGTGTGGTTGTGCTCAAACTCGTTGATTTTATAGGAGTCGGTGCGTTGCCCGTTGAGCAGGGCCTCGATGTAAGGGAACACCACTTCTTCCTCATAGAATTGGATGTGACGCATTACTTCCTGCTTGTATTCGTCGTAGAAATGGCTGAGCATTGGGCCGTATTTCTGTCCGCAGGCCTCGATGATGTGTTGCAGGTGTTCCTCGATGTGCGGGAAACGCTCTCCAAGATAATACTGGTGCGAGGCTTTCAGATAGGAGAGGAGGTCGCCCATGTCGATTTGCTGCAATTCGCTGTAATTGGGCTTGAAGCTGCTGTCGGAGTAAATCTCGCAAATCAAGAGAAAGAGCTCTGTGCTGACGTGGTTCATCTGGCACACTTGCTCTACATTGCGGTCGCCGAAGCCTAATCCGATGCCGAAGCGGGGCAGCAGTTGCAGCAGCCGGCGGTCGTCCGTCATCAACTCGGCAAATTTGGAGTCTTTCGAGAATGGGGTTTTCTTTTTGGACATGACAATCGTTATTTGATGGGGCAAAATTAGTAAAATTCCTCATTCCCACCGCATCGCAGGTTATGGGGATTTCGACGAGGCAAAATACCCTTCAATGGGGATTTTACAGGCTACAGAGCCGACGTATTTTTGCAGCAGATTTTTGTCATAAGTTTAAGAATGAATTTTTGAGTTAGTTTTTATCAAGTGCGGGGCAGCGCAGTCTGCCCCGCACGGTTTTTGTGTTCTTGCTGTCGCCGTTGAATACCAGACATTGTCGAAGCACAAAAACAAAAGAGTTCCACCATTTTGCGGAACTCCTTGTAAAACAACGACCCAGGCGAATAAGCGGGATTCTGTTCCCCTTGCGGGGCGACTGTCATTTCTCTAGACCTGCGGTCGCCCGCAGGCTCAAGCGCCCTACCCTGAGACGACGGACGAGCAGCCCTCTCGAAGCCCGAAGGCTTCCTTGCCTCTATACTTGGACTTGCAGCCCATAAGGTTTACCCCAGCGGAATGTCGCCACCCGCCGCGTGAGCTCTTACCTCACGTTTTCACCCTTACCCCTCGACAAGCTCGGGGCGGTATATTTTTCTGTGGCACTTTCTGTTACGCTTTTGCGCACCTTCCCGTTAGGAAGTATGGTGCTCTGTGCTGTCCCGACTTTCCTCGCGCCGGCTTTCCCGACCCGCGACAGTCTGCCTGAATCGCGGCGGCAAAATTACTACTTTTTTGGAAACGAATTGTATTTTTTGTTGGCAGGTGTTGCACCGCCTGCCAAAATTCTGTCGTCCCTACGGGACTTGGGTGGCACGGCAAATTCTATGTTTTTCGGCAAAATCAAACAAAACTTTTGCATCCGCAAAACCCATTTCACGGCAAAGTGAAAGCATTTCTTCGCCCATCCGCTCGTTGATTTCAAACCAAACCTGGCCATTGGGCTTCAATTGTTTTTTGGACAATTTTAAGATTTGGCGATAAAAACGAAGCGGGTCGTCGTCGGGGACAAAGCAGTTTCGGGTTCCCAGTCAAGGACATTGGCCTCCATCGCGGCGCGCTCGCTGTCGCACACGTAGGGCGGGTTGCTCACCACCAAATCCACGGGCTGGGTGAAATAATCGGATGTTGGTTTTAGGACATCGTCTTGCGCAAAAACCACCTTCGCACCATTGTTTTTCGCGTTTTCCTTGGCGATTTTCAAGGCTTCTTTGGAAACATCAAAAGCAATGACTTCCGCGTTCTCAAAATGTTTGGCCAAGGCAATGGCAATGCAGCCAGAGCCTGTTCCGATGTCCCAGATTCGAATGGGTTCCTCCTTTGGAATTGCGGCGCAAATCTTCTGCACCAGTTCCTCTGTTTCGGGTCGCGGAATGAGCACCGACGGCGACACCTTTATTAATAGATTGCCGAAACGCGCCACGCCTGTTACATACTGGACTGGCTCGCCGTCCAAAAGTCGCTTCACGGCTTGCTCCAATTGGTAATGCTGCCTTTCGTCAATGCGCAAATCTGGCTCCATCAGTTGGCGGTTCCAATTGATGCAAAAAAGGTCTTCCAAGAGGATGCGCATCAGCTGTTCCGCCTCGCGCTGCGAGAACGTCGTGGCCAAAACATCGGTGAAATGGCGCTTCGTTTTCTGCAAATTAAAACCAATCATGGCGCAAAAATACGCAAAAAACCGTACTTTTGCCGAATCAATTAAAAAGGGCGACCACATAGGGTCGCCTCTACAATATGATTTATTTGATTCTTGCGATATTGTTCTCCACCGGTGTCTTCGTCGCCATGCGGCTGTTCGAACGCTTTAAACTCGACAACCATCAGGCGCTGATGTGGAATTATGTCTTCGCCTCGGGCACGGGCTTTTTGATGTGCAAACAATTCGACACCGTGCCGCAATTGGTCGCCGAGCCGTGGTTTGGCCTCTCCATCGTGACGGGTTTTTGGTTCATTTTCACCTACTTGCTGATGACCGCATCCACCCAACGTTCAGGCGTGACAGTTACCTCGCTGTCAAGCAAATTGTCGGTGGTGCTGCCCACTTTGGCGGGTGTAGTGTTGTTTAGCGAAAGGCTGAACTTCGTCGCCACGATGGGCATCGTGCTGGCATTGGTGGCTTTGGTGTTGGTGGTAGGTGGTAAAAACGAATCCGCTAAAACTAACAAAACCAGTTGGTTGCTTCCTGTTCTTATCTTTTTCGGGACAGGCACCGGCGACATCCTGATGAAACTCACCGAGCAGCGCAACGCCGCCGCCGACATGAGCTTCATGATTGCTTTCATTTATTTTGTCGCCTTGCTTTTCGGCATTCTCGTCGTGGCCTTCGACCTCATCCGTGGCCGCTCAAAATGGCAGTGGAAAAGCGCCTTGGGCGGCATAGGTTTGGGCGTTATCAACTTCTTCTCCACTTTTTGTGTCTATCATGCCATGCGCTGTTTCGACAATGTTGTGCTGTTCCCCATATATAATATAGGTGTGGTCAGCGTCACCGCGCTCACGGGCTGGCTGCTGTTCAAGGAAAAACTCACTTGGAAAAACTACCTGGGCTTGGCCATCGCCATCATTGCTGTTATTCTCATCACTTTGAAGCCATGAACGACGACACCTATAAAATAATAAGCACCTGCGGAGAAGGTCTTTACAAGGAGAAAGGCAGCAAGTTTATTGCCGAAACTTTCGTCGTGACGAGTGAGGACGAAGCCAAAGCCGCCGTGGCTTCCGTCAAGAAGAAATATTTCGATGCGAGGCACCATTGTTACGCCTACATGATTGGTCCCGACAAGAAAACTTTCCGTTCTTCCGACGACGGCGAACCTTCGGGCACGGCAGGCAAACCTATCCTCAACCAAATTCTCTCGAAAGACGTTACCAACCTGTGCATTGTCGTGACGCGCTATTTCGGTGGCATCAAATTGGGTACTTCTGGACTCATCAATGCCTACAAAACCGCAGCCCGCGAAGCTTTGGACAACAGTACGATAGTAGAAAAAACCATAAATGAAATTTACAGTTTGGAGTTCGAGTACCCTTTGATGAACGAGGTGATGCGCATCCTAAAAGACGAAGAATTGGAACAGTTGAACCCGCGTTTCGAGCTGGACTGCTATTTGGAGTTTTCAACAAGAAAAAATGACGCTCCAAGAATCGAGGAAAAATTTCGCAATTTATTCGGAGTAAAAATAAGCCATGTCAAAACCATATAAATCAAATGGTTAAAGCGGTGTTTTTGCCAAAAATGGGGAAAATCCTCGTATTTTACGGAAAAGAAAATTCAAATTCAATAGGCTGGAGATTTTTTTATTAACTATTAATTTCCGATTTTTGCAAAGTCAAAATAAGTCAGAATGACAAGGGAAAAAGAGTCCTCTTTTTTCGTCAAATCAGCTTGAAAGACAATAAAATAACGGATTTCTAATGACTGCCAACCATTTGGAGATATGGAGAAAATGCCTTGAGGTGATTCGCGACAACACCTCCGAGCAGAGCTATGCGACCTGGTTCAAACCTATCGTTCCGATAGCGTTGAACGGTAGCGTACTGACCATCCAAGTGCCCAGTCAGTTTTTCTACGAATGGCTTGAGGAACACTACATCGACCTGCTCCGCAAGACCATTAAGCGTTTCCTTGGGCCTGATGGAAAGCTGGAATACAGCATCCTGATGGATAGCACCGACCGGTCCTACACCATGGTCATGCCTGGCTCGACGCGCAACAACACGAAGAACCCCATCGGACGACCCGCGCCCGAAACGCTGTCCCAAAACCCCATCAATCCCTTTGTCATCCCTGGTTTGAAGAAACTGCAAATCGACTCGCAACTCAACGAGAACTACACGTTTGACAATTTCATCGAAGGCGACTGCAATCGCGTGGCACGCCAAGGCGGTCTGGTCGTGGCAGCCAATCCAGGAAAGAACTCATTCAATCCGCTGCTCATCTATAGCAGCACCGGACTGGGAAAGACCCACCTGTGCCATGCCATCGGATTGGAAGCAAAACGCCTCCATCCCGACAAAACCGTCTTGTACGTGCAAGCCGAACAGTTTACAAACCAATATGTTACGGCTTCCAAAAACAAGAATCTGAACGATTTTGTCCACTTCTACCAGATGATTGATGTGCTCATTATCGACGATATCCAATTCTTGGCCAAAAAGACGATGACACAGGAAGCCTTCTTCCATATTTTCAACTATTTGCACCAAAACAACAAGCAGCTGATTATCACGAGCGACAAGTTCCCCGCCGATCTTCAGGACATGGAACCACGCTTGTTGTCGCGCTTCAAGTGGGGTTTGGCGGCCGACTTGCAAATGCCCGATGTGGCCACACGCGCAGCCATACTCAAGCGCAAACTCTACCACAACGGCATCAACTTGCCCGACGAGATTGTCAATTATCTGGCTACCAACGTTAGAACTAATATCCGCGAGTTGGAAGGCGTGATGATTTCCTTGGTAGCGCAGTCGTCGCTCAACAAGAAAGCCATCACCGTCGAGCTGACGCAACAAATCCTCGACCGTTTCCTGCGCAATTCCGTCAAAGAGGTGTCGGTGGAATACATCATCAACGTTGTGTGCGACTATTTCACCATCCCCATTGAGCAGCTGGCAATGAAGACACGCAAACACCAGGTGGTGCAGGCCCGCCAAATTGCCATGTTCCTTTCCAAAAAATACTCCAAAGCCAGCCTCGCTTCGATTGGTAAACAATGCGGAAACAAGGACCATGCCACCGTCCACCATGCTTGCAAAACCGTTTCCGACCGCCTTGAAACCGACCGCCAATTCAAGGCCATGCTGCTCGATATTGAAAAGAAAATGTCGATGTAAGAAAAATTTAATCGTTTAAACATCAGGGTCTTATGATAACGGGAACTTTCGGAAAACTCTATTTAGTGCCCAATTTGCTCGGCGCCACCCAACCTGAACACGTGTTGCCAGCGGGAACGCTTAGCATTGTGAAACGGCTGAAATATTTTGTGGTGGAAAACACGCGAACTTCTCGCCGCGTATTAAGCCGAATTGGGATGGACTTGGCCATAGACGAAATCGAGTTTGTCGAATTAGACAAACACAACGCCCGCAATCTCGACTTGATGGAACATCTCGGACCTTGTCTTCAAGGGGAGGATATGGGACTGATGTCGGAAGCGGGAACGCCCTGCGTGGCCGACCCAGGTGCTTTGGTGGTTGATTTGGCACATTCGGCTGGTATTCAAGTAGTTCCTTTGGTCGGCCCCAATGCCATGATTTTGGCTTTGATGGCCTCTGGCTTCAACGGACAAGCTTTCGCCTTTCATGGCTACCTGCCCATCAAGAGTCCTGAAAGGCAAAACGCCATCAAGGATTTGGAACGCCGATCGGCGGCCAACAACGAAACGGAGTTGTTCATCGAAACGCCTTTTCGCAACAATGCCATGCTGCAAGACCTTTGCAAAAACCTTCATCCGACCACCAGGCTTTGCGTAGCCTGCAACCTGACGTGCGATGACGAACTGGTTGTTAGCCAGGATGTTGTCGCTTGGAAAAGCTTCAAAGGCGACTTAAACAAAAAGCCCGCTGTGTTTTTGGTTTACAGCGAGCCTCGTCGTGGGTTCCAACGTAAAAAACAATGATGTTTCGTCGGCTTTTGGCTATCGTGTCAGTTCTGCCATGATGATGGCGGCGGCCACGGCGGCATTGAGCGATTCAGTGGCGCTACCGCTGGCGCGCGGTATGGTGATAGGGTGGGTGAGGTAGGGTAGGACCTCGGGCCTAATGCCGTGCGATTCGCTTCCTATGACAATGACCCCTTGTGCTTTATCGCGCTGTTCAAAAAGGTTTTTGCCCTCGAGCAAAGCGCCCATGATGGCTTTTCCTTGCTGTCTTTTTTCGTCGAGGAAAGATGGTAAGTCTTTGTAAATCAACCGTATTCTAAAGACGGAGCCCATGGTGGCCTGGATGACTTTTGGGTTCCATAGCTCAACACAGTCGGGGCTGCAAGCGATGTCGTTGATGCCGAACCATTCTGCGGTTCTGATGATGGTGCCCATGTTGCCAGGATTGGCGATGCCATCCAAAGCCAGCACAAGCGGCGCGCTGTCGGAGAGCCTTGTGCCCGTTGGGATTCGTGCCACGGCCAAAAGGCCCGAAGGTGTGTCGTGACTGCTCATTTGCGCCATCTGGCTTTCGCTGACGGTTTCGGCCGCGACAAAATGCGGATGCTGGGCAATGAATGTTTCTGTAGCATAAAGGCTTTCCATTGTGAAGTCGGAATGGAGCAGTTCTTCCACCATTTTTCGCCCTTCCACAACGAACAGTCCGGTTTCTTTGCGGTATTTCTGCATCTTTAACGATGCCACCTGCTTGACTGTGTTTTTGCTGACCATGTCGTGAGTCCAAAAAAAGGCTGCCCTTTGTCAAGGCAGCCTATCTTGATTAATGGGTATAAAAACACATTGGTTTTATTCAGCGAAAACCTCGAAGTCCACTTCGACTTGAACGTCTTTGTGAAGCTTCACTTTGGCTTTGTATTCGCCCACTTCCTTGACAGCGTCTTCGTTGATGACGATGTGCTTGCGATCAACGTCGAGATTGCAGGCTTCCTTGATGGCGTTGGCAATCATGATGTTGTTCACCGAGCCGAAAATCTTGCCGGTGGCGGCAGCCTTGGCCGGGATGCGGAGCTTCAAGCCTTCCAAAGCCTTGGCCTTGTCGATGGCTTCGTTCTTGATTTTTTCTTCCTTATGGGCTCTTTGGCGCATTTCTTCGGCCAAAATCTTGCGATTTCTTTCGGTGGCCAAGATGGCAAAGCCTTGAGGGATGAGGAAGTTGCGGGCATAACCAGATTTCACGGTGACGATGTCGTCTTTGTATCCCAAATTGTTGATATCTTGTTTCAAAATGATTTCCATGTCTTGTCCTCCTTCAATTATTTCAAACAGTCAGCTACATAAGGCATCAGGGAAAGGTGGCGGGCACGCTTGATGGCTTGGGCGACCTTGCGCTGGTATTTCATTGAGGTGCCAGTGATGCGGCGGGGCAGAATCTTACCTTGCTCGTTCACAAACTTCAGCAAAAAGTCAGCATCTTTATAGTCGATGTATTTGATGCGGTTCTTCTTGAAGCGGCAGTATTTTTTTCTCTTGGTATCGACCGCAATGGGGGTCAAGTATTTGATGTCGTTGTTGTTTTGTGCCATTTCTCTAAAGATTTAAAGGTTCAACATTAGGCCTCGGCAGTGGCTTCGGCGGCTTTCTTGCGTTTCTTTTCGTTGTAAGCGATGGCGTGCTTGTCGAGCTTTACGGTGAGGAAGCGCAGAATGCGCTCGTCGCGTTTCAGTTCGGTTTCGACATCTGCGAGGATGTTTCCATCGGCCTTGAACTCAATGAGGTGGTAGAAGCCCGTGGATTTCTTTTGGATTGGGTAGGCCAATTTGCGCATACCCCAGTTCTCTTCATGAACGATCTCGGCACCGGCTTGGGCCAAACGATCTTCATACTTCTTTACCGCTTCCTTCATCTGATCATCAGACAAAACGGGAGTTAAAATGAAAACGGTTTCGTACTGGTTCATAATTTGTTGATTATTAATGAATTAAATATTAAAAATATTTGCTTGTTTAGCGGGTGCAAAAGTACAAATTTTTTCTTAATCTACAACACTTTAGACGAAATAATTTTTTCGAGCATAAACTCTGCTGCATGGCCGTCGCCGAAGATTTCGGGGAAATCGTGTGGTTGATTAGCCCTAAATCTTTGCCAGGCTTGCATGATGCGGTTCTCGTCGGCATCGGCCAAAACGGCATTACCGGTTTCCACGATTTCCACCCATTCGGTTTCGGGACGCATGATAATGCAGGGCTTCTTGAAGAAATAGGCTTCCTTTTGTACCCCGCCCGAGTCGGTGGCAACAAGCATGGCGTTGCGCTCAAGGGCAATCATTTCGAGGAACGAAACGGGTGGGGTGATGATGATGTTGCTGGTGGCAGCGAACCGTTCTTGTATTTCGGGCGGCAGGTTGGTTTTCAACAATTTGGCTGTACGAGGATGGAGGGGTAATACAATGGGGCGGTCGGCTGCCATCTGGATAAAGGCCGAGAAGATGGCTCCGAGGCGTTCTGGATGGTCGGTGTTGCTGTCGCGATGGATGGTTGCCAATACGAAAGGCTTGTTTTTGAGGTTTAGCCGTTCTATGATGTCGGTCTTGGCTTCGGCAATGTCGGCGAAGTGCAGGCTGTTGTCGTACATGATGTCGCCACAATGCCAAACTTTTGGGTTGTCGATGGTGTAAGGGGCGTCGTTGTCCATGGGAAAGCCTTCGCGCTTGAGGTTCACCAAGCCGGCATTTGTGGGCGTAAAAAGCAGGGTGGAGCAGTGGTCGCACACGATGCGGTTAATTTCCTCGGGCATGGCTTTGTTGAACGAGCGCAGTCCTGCCTCGATGTGAACGATGGGCACGTGGATTTTGGCTGCGGCCACGGCTCCGGAAAGGGTCGAGTTGGTGTCGCCGTAGAGCACGATAAAGTCGGGCTGCTCCTTTATTAATATGTCCTCGATGCCCTCAGTCATGCGGGCGGTCTGTATGCCGTGCGAGGCCGAGCCGACATGGAGGTTGTAGTCGGGACGCGGAATCTGAAGCTCATCGAAGAAGACTTGCGACATGTTTTCGTCGTAATGCTGTCCCGTATGGACGATAATTTCCTGTATCTCGTTGAAATAATGATTCTTGATGGCGCGACTCAGTGCGGCGGCCTTGATGATTTGGGGTCGGGCCCCGATGATGGTGACGAGTTTCATGGGCTGTTTAGTTGTTAGAAAATCATTTGACCTCGTTCCAAGAAGCTGTAGTATTGTTCTTTTCCGATGATGATATGGTCGGTTACCTGAATGTCGAGCAACTTGCCGGCGGCGACCAGTTTTTTGGTGAGCAGTCGGTCGGTCTCGCTGGGAGTCGGGTTTCCGGAGGGGTGGTTGTGGCAAACGATAAGGTTGGTGGCACCGATGTCGAGGGCGCTTTTGAAGATGACTTTCGGGTCGGCCACGACTTGGGTCAGACCGCCTTTGCTAATACATTCAGTTTTGAGCAATTTGTTATTTTGGTTGAGGTACATGACGAAGAAATGCTCTTGCCCCGGGTTGTCGATAAGGAACAAAAAATGCTCGTAGGCAGTGGCCGAGTCTTTTATGATGTCGTCGGCGCTGGCTTCGGCGACACGTCGGCGCTTGCCCAATTCCAAAGCGGCCATGATGGAAACAGCCTTGGCCTCGCCGATGCCTTTGTGCTTCATCAGGTCGCCGAGGGTGAGGTTGGAAAGCTCAATGAGGTTGTTGCCGACGCTGTCGAGGATGGAACGCGAAAGTGCTACCGCCGATTGTGTGGCGTTGCCCGAACCGATGAGGATGGCGATGAGTTCGGCGTTGCTCAGTGCCGACTTGCCCTTGTGCATCATCTTCTCGCGTGGGCGGTCGTCGCTAGCCCACTCTTTGATGCTTTTCCTTTCGTCCGTTCTGTCTGTGCTTTTGCCCACCATGAGAATGTTTTCTTCTGACTATGCGTAACCAAAAAAAGCATCTTCCGCTGTGTAGAAGATGCCCAACATTATGAGAAAGACATTTTTATTAAGCCAACTTGGCGGTAAATCTCGTCAATTTCGACTTCAAGTTGGCAGCCTTGTTCTTGTGGATGATGCCACGACGGGCCACTCTGTCAATAATCGAATAGAGCTTCGACAATTGTCCTTCAGCTTCGCTCTTGTTGGTTAAAGCTCTGAATTTTCTGACTTCGTTACGCATGTTCTTGGCGTAGTAACGATTGTGAAGACGTCTTTTTTCGCTCTGACGAATTCTCTTTAATGCATCTTTGTGGTTTGCCATATCTGTTTTCCTAATTGTTTCTCTTGATTAAATACGTCGTATCAAACGATTTCGGGCTGCAAAATTACAACTTTTCTTCGAATTGAACCCCAAAAACTTGAAATTTTTTCTTTATATAAAACAAGATGCTGATATTCAATAGATTGTACTTTAAAAACTCCTAACTCCAAACTCCATGAAATGCCATTTTATCCTCGTTTTCGCGGTGGACGATTTCGCCGAGCCTTATATTAATAAAGGTGTTCTTTTCGGCGGTCGTGTCTTTCAGCAAAACTGGGACGTAGTTTTCGCCATAGCCTCGCGCAACGCCCTTGCTGTCAATGCGTTCGATGAGCATCCGTTGGCTGCGGCCTTGCATCATTTCAAAGTATTTGGTCTTGTTCTCCAACGAAATCCGCCGCATCATCTCGCTGCGCTCCGATTTCACTTTTTCAGGCACTTGGTCGAGCATGGTGGCGGCTTTTGTTCCCGTGCGCACCGAATATTTGAACGTGTGGATGTGGCTGAAGCCGATTTCGCGGGCGAAGTCGCAGCTTTCCTTGAAGGTCTGTTCGGTTTCGCCCGGGAAACCCACTATGATGTCGGTGGTGAGGTTGAAGTCGGGACGGAAGGTTTTGATGCGTTGGCACATCTCGCGGAATTGTGCGACGGTGTAGTGTCGGTTCATGCGTTTCAGGGTGTCGTCGGAGCCGCTTTGCAGGCAGATGTGCATGTGCGGCGCGAGTTTTTCGTGTTGGAACAAAGCCAAAAAACGGTCGCCGAACTGGTCTGGCTCGATGGAAGACACCCGCACGCGGAAGTCGCCGTCGATGTCCAAAATTTGCTCTACAAGTTGCTCGAAATTAGTGCCTTCAAATTGGTAGCGCCCCATGTTAACGCCCGTCAGCACGATTTCTTTGAAGCCGTGACCGACCACTTCGCGCACATTATTATAGATGTCTTCGGCGGGACGGCTCGTTGCCCTGCCGCGCACCATCGGGATGATGCAGTAGGAGCAGAAGTTGTTGCAGCCGTCGTGGATTTTGACGAGGCTGCGCGTGTGGAAGGTGTCGAAGGCGGGGCGGTAGCTGAACAGGTCGCGGTCGTAGCCTTCGGGGTCGCTTTGGCCGTTGCGGAAATGCTCGTCGATGATGTCAAATAGGGCGGTTTTGCGTTCATTGTCAATGACATAATCTGCCATGCCCGATTGCAAAAGTTCCTCCTTCCGATGGTTCACCATGCAGCCCGTGACGGCAATCAGCGCTTCGGGATGCTTTCTCCTGATTTGGTGGATGGCCTGTCGGCATTTCTGGTCGCTCGTGTTGGTGACGGTGCAGGTGTTCACGACGAAGACGTCCGCCGCGCTGTCGCCATCGGCAATCTCATATCCCGCCGCCTTGAACCGTGATGCCAAGGCATCGGTTTCATACAGGTTGACGCGGCAACCGAGGGTTTTGAAGGAGATTCTGGCTTTGTTCATCCGCACTTCTTGTTTCATGGCGCAAAATTACGATTTTTTCAAAATGTTTCGTTTTGCAAACCATTTCCCAATCGAAATATTTTGTAATTTTGAGGCCACAATCCTACATGGTTTTATGAACTCGCTATATGACTAAAAAAGAAGCATTACAACTATTTGAACAAAGGAAAGTCCGCACGGTTTGGGACGACCAGGAAGAGAAATGGTATTTCTCGATAGTGGATGTATGTGGTGTCCTAACAGACAGCCCGAATCCTCGGAATTATTGGAAAGTGTTGAAACACCGTTTGGTCAAGGAAGGAAATGAAACGGTTACAAATTGTAACCAGTTGAAACTTCTATCTGAAGATGGGAAGAAACGGTTGACCGATGTCGCTGATACAGAGCAACTTTTCCGCATTATCCAGTCGATACCGTCGCCTAAAGCGGAGCCTTTCAAACAATGGATGGCACAGGTGGCCAGTCAACGTTTGGACCAAATGCAAGACCCGGAATTGAACATTGACCAGGCCATTATGGATTATAAGCGTTTGGGTTATTCAGACGCATGGATCAACCAACGCATCAAGTCCATCGAAGTGCGAAAGGAACTGACCGATGAATGGAAACGCACAGGGGTACAAGAAGGGTTGGAATACGCATCGCTCACCGACATCATCACACGCGAATGGAGCGGATTCACCACCAAGCAATACAAAAGCTACAAAGGACTAAAGAAAGAGAGCCTGCGCGACAACATGACCAACCTTGAAATCGCGCTCAACATCCTTGCCGAAGCCTCGGCAGCGGAGCTTTCAAAACAGCGCGACCCTAAAGGCTTTCGGGGACAAAAGCAAGTGGCCAAGGATGGCGGCAGCGTGGCCAAAGCTGCTCGCAAGCAACTGGAAACCCAACTGGGACACAGTGCGATTTCTCCGTCAAAGGCCAGTGATTATTTGCTTCCTGAAGGAACGGAGGAGGTTGGATAATAGCCGGATGCTTTGCGGCTTTATTGGGCAGCGGAATTGCGACTTTTTTCAAAATGTTTCGTTTTGCAAACCATTTCCCAATCGAAATATTTTGTACTTTTGAAGGCTATAAATATTGTCAACAACTATGGAATGGATTATCTTGGGTTTAGTTGCAATTTTCATTTTGTACAGCATCATTAATGCTATTGTCAATAGGATTACTAATAGAATTGAAGACAAAGCCATTGAAAAGTCAAATATCAAAACGGAGTTGGAACTACAATCAAAATTGCTGAATGAAGAATTGTCATCTTTGATTCAAGCCAATAAAGAGAGCATTTTTCAAATTAAGCAGAAGGCCTTGAGTTCACTTTCTGGACTACCAGACAGAATACAACGTGACAAAAACAAGCGGGCGTACATTAGGGATGTGTTGCCCTATAAAAAGAAAAGTAAAAGGAGGAGATAGGATGTCAATATTAGCAAAAGTTCAAAAACTGAAATCTGAAGCGTTGGCTGAATTAAACAACAAAGCCAAAGAGGTTCGTGCCCTTAACAATGAATTGGAGAGTTTTCTTAGTCAAGCAAGAAAAGAGATTTCTTCTGAAACAGATTCGATTGAGAAAAAGAAACGAGAACTGATTAGGGAGGAGCAGAGAATCGACAATCTTCGGAAGAAAACGACAACTGAATTAGAAAATCTACAATATATCACAGAGCGAAGAATCGATTGGCACATAGATGACGTTATTGAATGGTTTGAAGAATTAAAAACACATGGAAAAGACCCCAAAATCATAGATGCATATATAAATGCTTGTTATGCATTAGATGAAAAACTGGCAAAATACTTTGAAGACAAACCTAGACCTGCAATTGAAACTGCTGCTACAATCAGATTATACAAAAAGGAGAATAAAGAACTACTTCAACGGATACAAGGTCTTGAATACCAACTGTCTGAATTGTGGGCTCAAGACGAAGATACTTCTGAGAAAGAAGGTTTTGAACTAGTAGAAGATGACGAAGAACGTGTTAAGTATTTCCTGTCTTCCACAGAATACTCGTCCCTTTCAGAAACGGAAAGAAACCAAAGGGCATTAGACAATTACTTACGAAAGCACCACACAAAATCCCATATTGGAAAAATGTACGAACGTTACATTGGATATTTATACGAGAAAAAAGGATATGACGTTGAATACCGAGGCATTGAAAAGGGATTAAAAGACGGAGGAATTGACCTGATATGCAGAAAAGGTGGAGAAATACTTCTTGTTCAATGCAAAAACTGGAGATTGGACTCAACTATTTATGAAAAGCACATTTGCCAATTGTTCGGAGCATCGCGTTTTTATGACAAAGATAAAATCCAAGATGAGTATATTGGAGGACTATTTGCCAATTTAGACTGGGAGAGAGTTATCCCTATTTTTGTGTCTACAACCAAATTAGACGACCACGCATTAGAAGTTGCTAAAACACTTGGCGTTGTCGTTCAAAACATTCCCTTTGAAAAAACTTATCCTATTATCAAATGCAATGTTAATAATGGCTCGAAGATTTATCACCTTCCCATTGATCAAATGTATGATTATACAAAGATAACCAAACCAAAAGAAGGAGAGTGTTATGTTTCCACAGTTTTGGAAGCAGAACAAAAAGGATTTAGAAGGGCACATCGATGGAGCGGGGAACGAAACTAATCAAGTAATTATAATACAATACAATAAATCATGGAACACAGTTTTATAAAAGGTTTTTCTGTCCTGTTTGGTTTTGATTTTGGCATCCCAAATGTGTGCCATATACGAATCGGCAATGAGATTGAAGATGGGTGGCTCAACGCTGTCCAAGACCGAAACACGGGTGATTATGAATTTGACCGCGCTTTATCTGAATACTATGCCTTTGTCGATTGTGATTTAGACTATGGCGATACCGTAAAAGAGATTCTGATAATACTCCCCTTCTTTGATTGGAATTACGAAAACGTCAAAGCGTTATATGCCTATACCTCAAAAGAATTCCATTATGAAACACGAAATGCTTCATACTCTTTTGATAATGATAATGACCTCTCCGAGGTGGACATTCTGTTGTCAAATTTTCTTTACGAAATAAGCATTTTCGACGAAGAAAGGGATGGTCATAAATACTTGAAAATCAGGATTAGTCAAAAGCGAGAGGATGTGAATATCTATCAGGCTATAAATACACTTGTTACAATTGACGAAAACAATTCGATGGTGTTTTCAACGCTGAAAGAGATTCTTGCAAGTGTAGAAACTCGAAAGCAATAAACAAAATTTGTGGCAAGTTTTGCAAACGATAATCTCATTTGCCAATAGAGAGAATAATAGAAATAATGATAGATTTGTCTCGCTTTCTTATTTATACCCTCTTTTAATGATATTCGATTCCATCGGCTCATAAAAATATCCCGTAAAGAAATCATCGTTTTCAATGTCATAACCTCCAATTCCATGCGTATAGCATTCATCATCTTTGTTATGATTGTTGATGCCAACCCAAACTTGCCAAGTAACCATTTCCAAACCAATAGAAAACCTACAATCGAGATGTAGTGTGTCCCATCGAAAATCAAATTCCTTGTTTTCATTATCCCATGAGACTTTGGCGTTCTCCAGAATTTCATCATTCGGACAATCATCCAGAAAGCGTTTGACGTATTTTTCAAACTTCTCAGGTGAAGGCGAATCGTTTTCTTTCAATAAAGTTTTTACCTTTTCAATAAGTTGTTCTGCGTGGGTCATATTTGTGTTATCAATAAAACTTTTGCAAAAATAACCAATATTTTCTTTTGCTGCTTTTTACAAGCCTTGCAAACCAATATTTTCGCTTGCCAAATCATGAAATAGTTGTAATTTTGCAGTGTCGAAGTCGTTACGGACGTTTGGCCTCGGGGTTCATATTGCGGCATCTAAGACATTCGGCCATATACAAGCAGAAGTCGGTTAATTCCTGATCTTGAACTTCTGTTTTTTCAGTTCTTGCGTCCGCAATGGGAGCGGAAGTGCGGAACAATCCCCATCGGAGGCGACAGCCCTGCCTCCTTAATCGCTTTCAAGGGTAGTTAGGGTGAAAGCGGATGGGGGTTTTATCCATCAACCAAAAACTTTTTCTATCTTTGTCGCCGTTATGAGTACCGAAATCATTCACATTGAAGAATCCGAATACAACTCAATTCTGCGATAGGCTGTCGCAGTAATTGACAAAGCCCGCACAAATGCGGCAAAAAGCGTGAGTTGCATTGCCAACACCGCTTATTGGGAAATCGGCAAGCTGCTTTATGAGAAGAAACAGGATAGTGGTTATGGCAACCGCATCGTTGAACTGCTTTCCGCCGATTTAAAACAACGGTATCCTTCGATGGGTCTCTCCCCTCGACAATTATGGAACATGAAAAAATTCTATGTCCGTTACATGGGCAGGGATGAAAAACTGCTACAGGCCGTAGCAGTTTTGTCTTGGTCGCATAACTTGTTGATGCTTAGCAAGAAACTTAACTTGACAGACGAGCAAGTGCTGTATTATGCAAACGAAGTTGTCATAAAAGGATGGGATCGTGATTTGCTGACGAACGCCATCAAACTCAAGATGCACGAAAACCAAACGCCAGCACTCCCCGACAACAATTTTTCGGCAACGCTTCCCGTTCCTCAAGCCAATTATGCCAACGAGGTATTCAGGAACAATTACAACCTTGGCTTTCTCGGGGTTACGAAACCCATTGCCGAACTCGAACTTGAACGCCGTTTAGTCGAAAAGGTCAAACTGTTTCTGTTGGAACTTGGCAAAGGCTTTACTTTCATTGGAAATCAGCATGTTTTGGAGTACAACGGCAAGGAGAGCAAAGTCGATATGCTTTTCTTCCATCGCGGACTTCGCTGCTTGGTGGCCATTGACTTGAAGATAGGAGCCTTCAAGCCCGAATACGCTGGCAAGATGAATTATTATCTTTCCCTTCTCGACAAGATAGAGCGGGGCGAGGGCGAGAACCGTTCCATCGGTATCATCCTTTGTGCCGAAAAAGACCATGTGGATGTGGAACTGGCGTTGGAAGACATGGGAAAACCGATAGGCGTGGCCGAATACCAGTTGATACTTCCGAAGCAAGAACTGGAAAAGGTTGTCAAGGACGAGATTGCCATTTACGAAAGAGACAGGCAGCAAACCAATTAAACCAATTCCCCCTCAATCGACAACGGCGAAGCCGAAGTCACTTTCACCTTCACAATCTGCCCGATGAGGCTCGTGTCTTTCGAGGCAAAACGGATGACGATTTTGCCTTCGGTGTGGCCGGTGAGGTAGCCGTTTTTGCGGTCATGGCTCTCCACGAGCATCTTCACGGTTTTCCCGATGAGGCCTTGGTTATACACGAGGCTGTGTTTCATCAGTTCCTCGGTGAGGCGGTGGTAACGCTGGCGTTTCACTTCCTTGGGCACGTCGTCGTCCCATTCCGAGGCCACTGCGCCCGGGCGCACGCTGTACTGCGCGATGAACGCCATGTTGTACTTGAACTCCTCCATGGCCTTGCGCGTGTTCTCGAATTCCTCTTCGGTCTCGTGCGTGAAGCCCACGATGATGTCGGTGAAGATGGTGGCGGTGGGGAGTTTCTCGCGGATGGTCTGGATGATATGGCGGTAGGTGGCCAGGTCGTGGTGGCGGTTCATGCGTTGCAGCATGTTCTCGTCGCCACTTTGGATGGGGATGTGGATTTGCTTGCCGAGGCAGTCGTATTGCGCCATCACCTCAATCACGTCGTCCTTCATGTCGCGGGGATGCGGCGCGGTGTAATACACCCAAAACTCCTTGCCGCTGGCCTTGCCGAACTCACCCACGCGGCGCAAAAGTTCCGCAAAATCAATCTCTTCGCCTTTCTTGTCGAGGCCGTAGGAATTGACGTTTTGTCCCAAAAGCGTGATGCTCTTGTAGCCTTTTTCGACCAACGCCTTCAGTTCGGCCAGAATCTCTTCCGAAGGTCTCGAAACCTCGCGGCCACGGGTGTAGGGCACGGCGCAATAGGTGCAGAACTTGTTGCAGCCGTTCTGAATCGGGATGAAGGCCTCGAAATTGGAGGTCTGCGTCGGCACAATCGACCAAAACTTGTCCATGTTGGCCGAGGGGTTGATTTTGTCGTTTTTGTGGAACAGCGGCGCAATGGGCTTGGCAACAGGCTGAAATTCAATCTCCTCTCCGAACCTTAACGAGGCTGGCGTGACGATGCCGTATTGCCTGATCATGTCGGGCAGTTTGGGCAGGTCGTTCATCGGGAAGACCAAGTCGAAGAGCTTGAGGAAACGCTCGCGGTCGGCAGGCAGCACACAGCCCGACACGAAGGTGATGACGCTTTGGCGGTGCTTCATGGCGTTCCATTTCTCGATGCGGCCATACACCTTGTCGATGCCTTTTTGGCGCACCGAGCATGCAATGATGCCGAGGATGGAGGCCTCGTTTTCGTTTTCGGTTTGCACGAAGCCCATGCCGTTGAGCACCGTGCGCACGCGCTCCGTGTCGCTGAGGTTCATCTGGCAGCCTAAAGGGAGGAGGTAGTATTTCATTCAGTTGTCAGTTATCAGTTGATAATTGTAGGGCTGTCACAGTGTGGCAGCCTTGCTTTTATATGCAGGAGCTTAAGCCGCCTGCTTAATGTCCTTCGCCCCTACGGGGCTGGGCTGCAAAAGTACGCATTTTTATTCAGCCGTAAACCAAATGGATAATGTCACGGATGATTTCATTGTTGGCATCATATTCGGGTGCGGCTTTGGTGCTGCTTCCGCGAAGCAACTTTTCCGCAAGGGCAATGCTTTCAGGCTCAAGGCAATCCGAAGCGATTTGAGTGTCTTTGATGATGGCGTTGGCCTCGTCAATTTCAAGTGCGATTTCTACGCCGCCCCATGGAAAACGGGCTTTTTTCGTGGTCTTGAACTGCTCCCAACGGCCGAAAAGGAACTCGTGCGAAGAGATTTCAGCCGTAATGGCTTGCACTTCATTTATATTAATTAAGGTGTTGAAATCCAAAACCTCGGCTTTGCCGCCGTAAATCTTCTCGAAAGAGGCAATCAAAGGCTGTTTGATGTTTTCGGAGGTCAGGTCGGGGACTAGCTCGCTGAGGTTGATGACGCGACTCGCCACGCTCTTCACGCCGTTTTTCATCAGCTTGGCCTTATCGACGATGAGGTAGCGTTGCATCATCGCGCCGTCGGTCTTGATGAGGATGGTGCCGTGGTGCAGGTCGTTTTGTTTGCCTTTGGCGAAGGCGTTGCCGCTGAACTTGCGCCCCTCACAGGTGAGGTCGTTGCGGCCAGAAATCTCGGTCGTCAGGCCGTAGGAGAGGAGCGCGTCCTGAATCACGGATAGTTGCTTTTTTACGTCATACAGCCTTTTGTCGGCGACAAAAGAGAAGTTGATGTTTCCCAAGTCGTGATAGACCGCACCGCCGCCCGTGCCGCGCCGCATGAGGTGGCCGCCTTCGTCAAGAAGCAATTTGACATTGCACTCCGAATAAGGGTTTTGGTTGTAGCCGATGACAACGGTTTGCTGGTTTTTCCAGAGGTATAGGGTCACGGTGTTTTCCTCTTGGTTGTCGGTGAGATACTGCTCAACGGCGCGGTTGAGGAAGGGATTGTATTGGTTGCTGACGACGACTTGTAGTTTCATAGGTTTGCACAAATAAAAAACTCGCCTTTCAGCGAGTTAGTTTTGTAGTCCCTCCGGGATTTGAACCCGAGTTACCAGGATGAAAACCTGGCGTCCTGACCAGGCTAGACGAAGGGACCGTTTTCCTGTGTCATTTTGACGGTGCAAAATTACTCAAAATATCAATACCTGCAACATTTTTGATGAAAAAAAACAGAAAAATTGTTTAAATTACTGATTTTTAGCCGAATAATTTTGTGTTTTTTATTCAAACAACATCGAAACTTGGAACAATCTGTTGTGCAATTGGTCGATGGGAGCGGTATAAATGAAGGCTTCGTTCTTCACGATGTCCAAAAAACCGTAACTCATTTTGATCTCAATGCCCATTTTGAACCATTGGTTGTAGATATCGAATCCGACGCCAACCTCGCCGGCGCAGTCGAAACGTTTGGTGACTAGGTTGTTGATAAACTCTTGTCCGTCGGCGCCAGTTTCTTTGTTGTCTTTTTGGGAGGCAAGGTCGAGTTTGGGGTTGATGCCACCAAAAACGTAGGCACCGATGTTGTTATAGCGTTTCGAGCGATATTTGATGTTGAGCGGAAATTCGACGAAAGTGGTTCCGATAGATTTGGAGATGCTCTTCATGCTGATGTTGCCGTTGTAATCGACAACAGCGAAGTTATAATTGAGCCGCCTTTCGCTGAAACTCAATGAAGGGATGAAACGGAGGTCGAAATAGCGGCCCAATCGTTTGCTGCCAATGATGCCTACGGTGAAACCAGGGGTCGGTCGTGTTTCTACATTGTAAACGTAGAGGTTTTGGGTGTTGGTGATGCTGTAGTTGCCGTTGGGCCACGAATCGGCAGGTTGAGGCAGATTCTGATAGTTTTCAACGGTCTTGATGGAGTAACTCATCTGGTTGAATGCGAGCAGGAAGCCGAAATGGTACGGCTCGTTCTCGTAGTTGGCCAAATAGCGCACGGCGCGTCGTTGGGCTTGCATGGGAATGACGAAGGCGCTGAGCATCAGTGCGATGGCCGTTATTTTCAATGCTTTTTTCAAGGTTTTACAGTGTTGATTATTTGTGATAACGCATGGCGTTCCCGTTTATTGCGGAAAACTGGCGGCAAAATTAGGAAAAATTGGCTTACCTCACGCTTTTGAGGCGACATATAATGTGGCGATGCCCCACGACAACTGCTTTGCTTTGCCGTTTTTCAGGCCGTTGGAAGCCAATAAGTTGCGGAAACTTTCAGGCTTCGGAAACTTTTCCACCGAGGCAGGAAGATATGCGTAGGCGTTTTTGTCTTTGGAAACGATTCCCCCGATTTTTGGTAGTATGTACTTGAAATACAGATTGTAAAGTTGCTTGACGGGAAACCTTTCCGGCAGCGAAAACTCCAAAATGACGGTCTGTCCGTTAGGCTTCAGGACGCGGCTGATTTCGGAAAGCCCTTTGCTCAAATCCTCAAAGTTCCTTACGCCGAAAGCCACCGTGACGGCATCGAAACTATCATCCTCAAAAGGCAGCGAAGCCGCATCGCCAAAGTTCAGTTCGATCTGGTTTTCAAGATTTTGGCGTTTCACTTTTCCTTTCCCGATGTCCAACATTTTCTCCGAAATGTCCATTCCGATGATTTTGGCTTGCGGGTTGCGTTTTGCCAAGGCGATGGCCAAGTCTGCTGTGCCCGTGGCAAGGTCGAGGATGGCTTTGGGATGGTTTTTCGCCACGACTTTGGCTGTTTTGAGTCGCCACACCTTATCTATATTAAGGGAAAGCAAATGGTTGAGAGCATCGTATTTGGGCGAGATGCGGTCGAACATGGCCGCGATGGGGGAGGAAGTCATTGCAAGCCAAGTTTTTCGATGATTTGTTCGGGCGTGATACCCTTCAAACAAGCATAATCGCCGCGCAAACAAGCCTTGTTGCCATAAACCGAGCAAGGTCGGCAAGGCAAATCCAACTGGGCACAATCGCTTGGGTTTTGGTTCCAACCCAAGAATCCGGCATAAGGATGTGTGCCGCCCCAAACGGAAACGACCCGCGTCCCGACCAAGGAAGCCAAGTGCATATTGGCCGAGTCCATGCTGAGCATCACGTCCAATTGGCCCATAAGGGCAAGTTCGCCTTTCAAACCTTCCTGACATTGAGCAGTTTGCACGTTTGAATATTTAGAGCAAAGTTCCGCAATCTGTCGTTTTTCCCCTTCGCCGCCGCCGAAAAGGAAAATGGTCGTGTTCTCCCTCTCGCTCAAGACCTTGATGACTTGCTCCATCTTCTCCAAAGGATAGACTTTGGCCTCGTGTTTTGCAAATGGCGCAACGCCGATCCATGTCTCATTTGTCGCTTTTTGCGTCCCGCAAAAAGATGAATAATCGAGCTTAGTGAATTGCGGTTTTATCGGGAATCCCAACTGCTCCAACACCTTGGCATAACGCTCAAACGAAGTGGCCTGCTGGACAAAAACCTTGTTTTTCTGCCTCGTCAAGGCCTTCTTGCCTTTGCGCCCCTTGTCGATTTTGGCAACCGGAATACCAGAAAAATGGCAATTCAGCCTCAGATATTGACTGCGCAAAACATCATGGAAATCAGCCACATAGTCAAAATCCGCGAAGTGGATGTCTGTCATCAGATGGTTTAAGCCATACAAGCTGCTGTGCCGTTTTTTTAGGTCGGCACCGAAAAAACGCACATTCTCGGGCAAGCGTTCAAACAACGGCCTTGCCATCTCCCGACTGAGCATAGTAATCTCCAAATCAGGGTATTGCACGGCCAAGTCGTGGACGACGGGCACAGTCATGGCCACGTCGCCCAAGGCAGAAAAGCGTATGACGAGGAGTTTTTTCATTTTTGCCCGTAAAGCACAGGGTTCAGTGCGGGGTCGTTGTACATCTTCATTTGCTTATAGACCTTCATCACCTTTTCGCCCGTTTTGTAGCACTCCATCAGTTGGTCGATGGCGGTGCAAAGGTCGGTGTTTTGCTCCTGCAAAACGTCAAGTTTGGCTTGGCATTTGGCCTTGTGCTCCTCGCTGACATCGGCGCGTTCCACCTCGGCTTTCATGTGGTAAATCTTCAGTTGCAGAATCGAAAGGCGGTCGATGGCCCAAGCGGGACTCTCCGTGTTGAGTGTGGCGTTTTCTTTGGGTTCAACGCGCTGGAATAGAAGTAAATAGTAGCCGTCAATCATCTCCACGAGGTCAGTCCTGTCTTGGTTCGACTTGTCAATGCGGCGTTTCAAGGCCAAAGCTTCCACAGGGTCGATCTTGGGGGCGCGGATGAGGTCTTCCAAATGCCACTGCACCGTGTCGATCCACACCTTATTATAAAGGTACCACTCGATGGTCTTTTCGTCGTAAGGGTTTTGGCAGGGATGGTCCACGTCGTCAAACTTGTGGTAGTCGGCGATGGCTTGGTTGAAAATGGGGAGGATTGGGGCGGTGGAGAGGATGATCATGGAGGTGAGTTTTTAATTCGGAATGCAGAATGCGGAATTAGGAATATCGCGATGCGACGCTGGGCTTTGCCCTTATTCCGTATTCCGCATTCACAATTCCGCATTTTTAAATTAGTGTAGTTTGGTTAAAGCCGCCTTGATGCGTTTCACGGCCTCGATGAGTTTGTCCTCGCTTGTGGCGTACGACAGGCGGATGCAGTCGTCGTTGCCGAAAGCGTTGCCGGCCACGCAAGCCACATGGGCGTTGTAAAGCAACCACATGCAGAGGTCGTCGCTACCCTTGATGGTGGTTTCGCCGTCGGTCTTGCCGTAGAACGACTTCATTTCGGGGAAGACGTAGAACGCGCCAGCGGGAGTGTTGCACTTCACGCCCGGAATCTCGTTCAGCAGCTTCACGAAGGTGTCGCGGCGGTGACGGAAGGCCTTCAGCATCTCTTGGATTTCCGTTGAGTTTTCGGGGCTGAGTTCCATGGCCTTGCAAGCGGCGGCTTGCGCGATGGTGCAGATGCCGGAGGTGATTTGGCCCTGGATCTTGTTGGTGGCCTTGATGATGGCTTGCGGTGCGGCGATGTAGCCGATGCGCCAGCCCGTCATGGCATAGCCTTTGGCCACGCCGTTCACGATGACGAGGCGGTCCTTCAGGAACTCGAACTGGCCCATGCTCTCGTGCTTGTGCTCGTATTGGATGAACTCATAGATCTCGTCGGAGATGACGATGATGTTCGGATATTTCTTCAGCACCTCGGCGATGGCGGTCAGCTCGGCCTTGGAGAAGACGCTGCCGCTGGGGTTGCAAGGCGTGTTGATCATCATGGCCTTGGTCTTGGGCGTGATGGCCTTTTCGAGTTGCTCGGCGGTAATCTTGAAGTCGTGCTCGAAATCGCTCTTGACGATGACGGGCACACCGCCGCTCAGTTTCACCATGTCGGGGTAGGAAACCCAGAACGGGGCGGGGATGATGACCTCGTCGCCATCGTTGAGGATGGAGAGAAGCACATCGTTGATGGCTTGTTTTGCGCCGTTCGACACGAGGATGTCGGTGTCCTTGTAGTCGAGGCCGTTGTCGCGTTTCAGCTTGTTGGCGATGGCCTTGCGCAGTGCGGGCGTACCGGGCACGGGCGGATAGTGCGTGTCGTTAGCGTTGATGGCGTCGATGCCGGCTTGCTTGGCCGCTTCGGGCGTGTTGAAGTCGGGTTCGCCGATGCTCAGGCTGATGACGTCGATGCCTTGGGCTTTCAGTTCGCGGCTCTTGTTGGTCATGGCCAGCGTTGCCGACTCAGCCAAGTTCAGAACCCTGTTGGAAAGGATGATTTCACTCATGATGTATGTTTAATCGTTTAATTGTTGATGTTTGAATTGGAATGGCAAAAGTAGGCCTTTTTTTAATAAGGTGGGCAGAAAACGAGGAAAATTTGAAGATTGGCGGAAAATACGTACCTTTGCGCCCAAAATCAGAACAAAATGAACACCTGGATTGTCATCATAGCCCTAATGTCCGCGGGCCTTCTGCTTATGGTCGCGGCACTAATGATTCTGCTTCGTCTTTCAAAGATGAATGATGCCGAACTCCGCAATGGAAGCAAAATGGAACTGAAGGTGCAAGCCTTGAAGATTATAATGCCGCTGAAGGTGCAGGCTTACGAGCGTTTTTTGCTCTATCTCGAAAGGGTGCAGCTGCCCCAGTTGGTGAAGCGCGTCTATACGCCCGGCATGGAGAAAGGCGCGTTCCATCTCCAATTGTTGCAGAACGTGCGCGAGGAGTTTGAGCATAACCTTGCCCAGCAACTCTATGTCTCCAATTCCACTTGGAACGCCGTGGTGAACGCGAAGGAAGAGCTTGTCAATCAAATCAATACGACTTTTGAGCAACTGAAGGACGAAGAGGATGTGGCCATCTTGGCGCAGAGCCTCGTGGCCTTGCCCAACCCTATGGTGGAGCAGGCTGTGGCCGTCTTGAAGCGCGATTTTGAACGGTTGCTGTAAGGTCCAATAGTGCCTTTGTCGTCATTGCGGGCTTGACCCGCAATCTCCAGAGCGAAAGGATTTCGTCTTCGCATTAAGGAGATGGCGGATGTCCCTCCGCCATGACGGTAAAGGCTCAATGATAGTAATACCCAGTCAATACTAAAACACACTTTTAGTCGTTATTCTGAAAACACTTGAACACATGAAATTCACTGCTACCCAAATCGCTGGAATCCTTGAAGGCAAGGTGGAAGGCAATCCCAACGCCGAGGTCTGGAATGTGGCCAAAATTGAGGAAGGCGCACTTGGCATGATCAGTTTTTTAGCGAACCCGAAATACACGCACTATATCTACGAAACGAAGTCGAGCATCGTCATCGTGAACGACGACTTTGAGGCGACGGCACCCATTCAAGCCACTTTGATTCGGGTGAGAAACGCTTACGACTCGTTCGGCAAACTGTTGGCTTTCTACGACCAAATGACGCAGAACAAGCAAGGCGTTTCGTCTTTGGCTTTTGTTTCCAAAACGGCGCAATACGGTGAGAATCTGTATCTTGGCGAGTTTGCCTTCGTTGGTGAGAACGCCAAAATCGGCAACAATGTGAAACTCTATCCGCAGGTGTATGTCGGCGACGGCTGCATCATCGGCGACAATACGGTGCTTTATCCAGGCGTGAAATTATATAGGAATACGGTTATTGGCAAGAATTGCATCCTTCATGCTGGTGCCGTGCTTGGCGCGGATGGTTTCGGTTTCGCGCCGCAGCCCGACGGCCATTACGAGAAGATTCCGCAGGTGGGCAATGTGGTCGTCGAGGATAATGTGGAAATCGGGGCCAACACGACCATCGACCGTGCCACGATGGGTTCGACGCGCATCCATCAGGGCGTGAAGCTTGACAACCTCATTATGTTGGCGCACAACACCGAAGTGGGCGAAAACACCGCTATGGCCGCGCAAACGGGCGTGAGCGGCTCGACGCACATCGGAAAGAATTGTGTGATTGCGGGTCAGTGTGGCTTTGTCGGGCACATCAAAGTGGCCGACGGAGCAAGAATCGGGGCGCAATCGGGCATTCTGGGCAATATCAGGAAAGCCGACGACTACATGGGCAGTCCATCGCAACCGCTGCGCCAATATTTGGTTTCCAACGCGCGTTTCCGCCACATCGACGAGATGGCCCGAAAATTGGACGTGCTCGAAAAGGAACTGGCCGAGTTGAAAAGCCAGAAATGAACCTCCGCGAAACGCTTTCCCGAAAGTTTTTTTTGCGCGTGAAAGAATAATTCCTATCTTTGCACGTTTTTTGTGGAAAATAGTCCACGAAATTGAATTTTTATGGAGAAACAATGTACGCTCAAAAATAGAGTCAGTGTCAAAGGTGCAGGTCTTCACACGCGCCAGTGTGGGACGCTCACTTTCAACCCGGCTCCCATAAATTCTGGAATCCGTTTTCGTAGAATTGACCTTGAAAGTCAGCCCATTATCGAGGCTGATGTGGATAATGTCATCGACACCGCGCGAGGCACGACCCTCGGCAAAGGCGGCGTGAAAATCTACACCGTTGAGCATGTGTTGGCCGCGTTGCGCGGCATGGGCATTGATAATGTGTTGATTGACATCGACGTGGAAGAAACACCCATCATGGACGGCAGTAGCAAGTTCTTTGTCGAGGCCATCCAGCAGGCAGGCATCGTAGAGCAAAACGCGCCACGCAACTATCTCATCATCGAGGAGCCGATTTCCTACAAAAACGAGGTTTTGGGCATCGAGTTGACCATTGAGCCTTGCGACAGATTTGAAATCGACGTGAAGGTGAAGTACAATACAAGAGTGCTTGACGAGCAATGCGCCTCTTTACACACCCTCGAAGGCTTTGAAACCGAGATCGCACCTTGCCGCACCTTCGTATTCCTTCACGAACTGGAAACCCTCATTAGTCGCAACCTCATCAAAGGCGGCGACTTGACCAATGCCATCGTGTTCGTCAACCGGAAAGTGTCGGACGAGGAACTCGATCGCATCGCCACCTTCTTCCGTAAGCCCAAAGTAACCGTCAAGGAATGTGGCATTCTGAACAATGTGGAACTCTATTTCGACAACGAGCCCGCGCGCCACAAACTGCTTGATGTCATCGGCGACCTCACCTTGGTCGGACGACCCATCAAAGGCAAGGTAACCGCTGTGAAACCTGGACACTTCTCCAACACGGCTTTCGCGAGAAAAATCAAGCACACCTTATTATATTAAGCATGAACCAGCCTTTAGCTTACATTCATCCGAATGCACGCATCGCGGAAGACGTGAAGATTGAGGCGTTCGCGTGGATTGGCGAGGACGTGGAAATCGGTTCTGGCACTTGGATTGGGCCTAACGTGACCATCATGGACGGTGCGCGCATCGGGAAGAACTGCAAGATTTTCCCAGGAGCGGTAATTTCGGCTGTCCCGCAAGACTTGAAATACAAGGGTGAAACCACATATTGTTATATTGGCGATGGCACTACGGTGCGCGAGTCGGCCACGGTAAACAAAGGCACGGCGGCTTCGGGTAAGACGGTGGTCGGCAAAGATTGCTTGCTGATGGCTTTTACTCATGTGGCTCACGACTGCTATCTCGGCGACCATGTCATCATGGCCAATGCGGCCACGCTTGCAGGCCACATCACCGTCGATGATTGGGCTATTTTCGGAGGTTTGGCGGCGGTGAGCCAGTTTTGCCGCATCGGAGCGCACGTGATGATTTGCGGTGGTGCTATGGTGAACAAGGATATTCCGCCGTTTGTGAAGACGGGCACGGGCTATCCGGTTTGTTACGCTGGTGTCAATTCCGTTGGTCTTATGCGTCGTGGATTCTCGCGTGAGCGCATCAACGCCATCCAGGACGTTTATCGCGTGATTTACAGCGTCGGGATGAACGTGAGCCAGTCGGTGCAATACATCCGAGAGCATCTTCCCGAATCCGAAGACCGCGATTTCATCCTCCGTTTCGTCGAAAGTTCCAAGGTCGGCATTATGAAGAATGCCGTGGGGAATGAGGATTAAGCTTCTTTCAACACCTTTTTGTACTCTTCAAAAACCTGTTGTCCAATGTTTTGGGCAGCAAATGTTTTTATGGCATAGTCCCGAATGGCCTCGCGGTCGTATTCGTAACAATGGTCAAGCAATTGGTTCATGCCTTGCAAAAGAGCGTTTTCGTCGCCTTGTGGGATAAGGATGCCGCGCTCGGGCGAGAGGATTTCGGCAATGCCGCCCACGGCGGTCGAAAGCACGGGAACGCCGCTTGCAAAGGCCTCCACGATGACGCAGGGCAAGTTTTCAAAGTTGGAGAACAGCACGAAAAAGTCGGCCTGTTGGTAGGCTTCCGCGACTTCGGCAGAAGTCTTTTTGCCATGGAAAATGACACAATCCGAAAGGTTGTGTTCTTTTACAAACGCCTTAAATTCAGGGGCTTCGTAGTCGTGGATAACGTGAAGCTCGAAATCGTTGCGCTGTTGTCTTAATCTTTCAATGGTGCGCAAAATGCCGCTGAAGTTTTTGGCCTCGTCACGCAAAGTGGATATGTGGAGGATGCGCTTTTTCTCGGAATGATTGGGGTTGCCAATCTTGAAAATGTCGGTGTTTACAAGGTTGTAAATCACTTGAAAACGGTTCTTCACCCCGTGACCTTCCATGCAGCGCTGCAAGTCAAGGCTGACGGGCATGATGAGTTCGGCATTGTTGGCAATCTTGACGATTTTTTTCTTCAGTTTTCCAACCAAAACATCTTGGTTTTGAGGCTGATAAATCGTCCAATGCTCGGTAAGGACGTATTTGTAGCCGAAAAGTTTTTTCCAAAGCAAAGCCACTTGCCCGAGCGGATAGGTGACGTGCAGATGAATCAAGTCTGGCTCAAAGAAACGCTTTTTGATGTAGTTGAGGCCATATTGATACATTCGTAGCTTCTTCAGTTTGCGCAAGGCATTGGTTTTTGGCGGACGAATATAAATCTGCACATGGGTATGGTGTGCGCCTCTTATCTCCTTGACCTCGAAGGACTTCGTCATGTTCTTGCCGTCGCAGACGGAGAGGATAACGGAGTGGCAATCCTCGGGCAGTGCGTCAATCATGCGGACGCAGAAGTTGCCCAAGGTGGGGTCATCGGGGGTGGGGAACCAACTTAGCAGGTGCAGGATGTTCATCAGTTGTTCAGTTGTTCGGTTAATGTAGGGGCAGACCCATGTGTCTGCCCTTTCATTTATTCTATTCTATTCTATTCTATTCTATGCGTTTTGATTTCAATCTCAAAGTATTTGTGAGGTTTTTCGTAAGGCACAAGTTTGTGTGTGGGGAAGTCCTCGGGTAGATAAACAGCGCACAAGGTGTTGGAAACGTGATAGATATGATTGCGTTTCTCGGCGGGCGCACCGTCCAAGATAGCACCCAATACATCCCAGCGGATGGTCTCTGGGTCGAGGGCGTAGTCGTGCCAAACGATGATGCTACGCTCGCCTTTCAGCAATTTGAACGCGGTTTCGGTGTCCTTTTTCACGCTCTCGTAATGGTGGTCGCCATCGACGAAAACCATGTCGTATTGGCCGAAATGTGGCGCAAAGTCAAAGGTTTGGGAGTCGCCGTAGAGTTGCTCCACGTTGTTCAAGTTTTTGCTGAAAAAACTGTGTAAGTCGGCGTATAATTGGTTGTCGGTCAGTTTGATAATATCCTCTTTCGGCAGGTTGAAGGTGACGCAATGCTCGGCCACCTCGGCCAAATTGGCTACACTCTCGCCGCGCCATGTGCCGATTTCAAAGTAGTCCTTCACCGCATAGCGTTTGGCCAAGGCTCGCAACAAAGCGATGTCAATGGGCATGGTGGCACCAGAAAGGTAGGCGTAAGGCTTGGCAACTTCCTCAAAATCAGGGGAAAGTTCATTGATTTCGATGACGGGCAGACCGTCTTTGAGGCCGTATTTGCGGATGACATCCTCCTTGTTGCTGTCTTCGTCTTGCAGGACAAGATTGAGCAGATAAGGATGGCGGATGATGCGCCCGATGGCTTTGGTGAGTTTATTCAGTTTGTTCATTTTCAACAGTTTGTTTCAAGAATTGTTGTTTCAGTCCAGCGATGTAGTTCTGTATCTCGTCCTTTTTCAGAATGAAGTCCTTGCCCTTGAAGCGCGACTCCTTGACGAAAAACACGAACAGAAACACCGCATTGACCGTATAAGACACCGCCGAGGTGATGGCCGCGCCGGTGACATTATACTTGGGAACCAGCGTGAAGCCGCAGACGAAGGTGGACACCAATCCGCAGAGGGCCGCGAAAGTGTTCATTTGATAACGCCCGATGCCCGAATAATAGTGTCCGAGGATGAGAAAAACGCAATAGAACAGTATGCCCGGCGCGAGGATGCGGATGAGATGGGCCATCTCGCCGAAATCTTTTCCAAAGACGAATATGTAAAACTCGGCGGGCAGCAGACACAACACAGCAATGGCAACGGCGGAAACGAGCAGACAGATTTTGCTCAAATCCAAGGTGAGTTTTTGGGAATAGGCGCGGTCGTCGGCATTGGCGATACGGGCGTATTGCACCAAGGCGATGCTGTTGCTGATAATCCAGATGGACTCGGCCAAGGAAACCGAGCGGGAAAACACCCCGACTTCGCCTCTTCCGATGTAACTATCTAATAAAAAATAGCTTAATCGAAGGTTGAAAAACTGCACAAAATGTCCGGTCTGGTTGAGGAAGCCGTATTTGAACAGGTCTTTCAAGACAGGGCCGTAGTTGCGGTTTTTGTCGTGCGGGATTTGCGCGTACTCTTTCCGAAGCATCCAAACGCCCAAGAGGAAGGTGCCACCGTAAGCCGCATACAGTCCGATGATGTAGCCCCAAACATGCTCATCGCTCTTTTTGAGGACGAAATAGTAGATGACGAGGACCAAGGTCAAAATCACGGGCTGGAGGAGGGTGTTGTAGTTGGCTTTCTTGATTTCCTCCCTGCCGACCAAGAAGCGGAAATTGATGTTGCTGAGCGAGGAAATAAACGACAGAATAGCCACATGATAGACCAATTCGGACTCGAGTTTCGGGTAGAACAGCCAGATGCCGAGACCCATGACGACGGCTATGAGGCCGGCCCATAACACCGAGGCCACCAGCATTTTCTTGAACGAATGGCGTGGGGCGAGGTAGATGATGCTGGCACCGCCGACGATTTCGGAGAAGATGAGGATAAAGGTGATGGTGGCCTGTACCAATGACTGCGTTCCCGAACCCGTATCGCCCAGCGTCCGCGATATGATAATGGCAATGAGGAAGTTGAGCGCGGCGGCCAACATCTTCGTTCCGAATGTATTTGTGATTTTTTTGAACACGGGAACAGTAAAATTTATTCGTGCAAAGGTATAAAAAAACTTTATTCTTCGATATTTAGTCCTTCAAGCACCCAATAGGCACTACCAACACGCCGTCCTTGCGCTGGTAGGCATAGCTGCCCAAGCCCGTCAGCACCATCAGGAATGAGGGCTCTTTCATCTTTGTTGTATCGATTTTGCTGGCCAATTCTTTCAATGTGCTTGCTCCTTCTTCCTCCAATTTGCTGCCGCCAAGCTTGATTTCCACTAACCCATAACTGCCGTTGTGCAAATGAATCACGGCATCACATTCGAGGCCGTTTTTGTCGCGATAGTGGAACACATCTCCATCGAGTGCTTCCGCATAGACACGCAAGTCGCGCACCGCCATTGTTTCAAACATCAGCCCGAAAGTGTTCAAGTCGTTTTCCAAGTCCTTGGGTCCCACGCCAAGGGCCGCCGTTGCTATGGAAGAATCGACGAAATAGCGGGTGTCCGATGTCCGTATGGCCGTCTTTGAGCGCAGGTTGGGACTCCATGCAGGCATGTCTTCGATAACGAAGATTTTTTTTAGTGCCGTGATGTATGAGGAGATGGTCTCTTCGCTCATCGAGCCTTCTTTGCTCGATGCGAGGTCGGCATAAATGGTGCTGATGGGCACTTGTCCGCCTTGGTTTCTTGCGTATGAGCGAAGCAGGCGACGGGCGAAGGTCGCATCGCGCAAGACATTGTCCACACGCGAAATGTCGCTCTCGCACACGGCGTTTACATAGTTTTGGGCTTGCCGCAACGCAGCCTGACGTTTCAGGTTCAGCGAACTGGGCCATCCGCCTCGGCAAACCATAAAGCTCAAGTCGCTCAAGGAATGGTCGGGCGCAATGGCGACATCGCGCTGCCCTGCAAACAGATGGAGCAGACTGACTTTGCCATTCGATTCCCCAGATTCCCAAAGGCTCATGGGACGCATGGTCAGCCAGGCGAAACGCCCTGTTCCCGTATGGTGAATCTTGCTTTTGTCGGCGGGCACAGCCGAGCCTGTGAAGATAAACTGACCGGTTTTCCCACGATGGTCAACCACGAATCGTGCTGCATCCCATAGTTGCGGGGCCAGTTGCCATTCGTCTATCAACCGTGGCACTTCACCTTCCAGCAGAGCTTCGGGATTTTCTTCTGCAAGAAAAAGGTTCTTCTCTAATTCACGAGGCCAGTCCATATACAACACGCTCTTGGCGGCTTGTGCTGCCGTTGTGGTCTTTCCGCACCACTTGGGACCTTGTATAAGTACCGCGCCAGCGGCTTCCAATTGTTCCAAAAGGAGCTTGTCTGCAATCCTCGATTTATACATTGAATTTTCGTCCATAATTTGACTACTTTTTAATCCGCTGCAAAAATACTACTTTTTTATTGATTTACAAAGTTTTTTGTATTTTTCATTCCGTCAGTTGGCCGATTTTCATTCCGTCAGTTGGCCGATTTTCATTCCGTCAGTTGGCCGATTTTCATTCCGTCAGTTGGCTGGTTTTTCACCTCCAAATTCTTCCACTACAGCTATCACTTTCAGCCCCAGTCACCGAGGCCAAAACATTAGTCTTTCCCCCCAAGCGCAGCAGGCCGAGGAAGGCGAAAACAAGGGCTTCTTTGTAGTCGATAATCATTTTTTCGGGGACGACCACCTCGTGCTTGGTGCGGGCTTGCAGGCGCTCGATGAGGAACTTGTTCCTTGCGCCGCCGCCGGTGCAAAGGATTTTGCCTTTGGGCAGGAAACTGATGGGCAGGGCGATTTGCAGGGCGATGTGTTCCACGAAAGTGGCCAGCATATCAGCTATGGAGTGATGTCCCGCGGTCCCGCAGTCTAATAAGTCCTTTTGGTAGGTTTCGAAAAACTCGCGGCCAAGGGATTTTGGCGGTTCTTGGATGAAAAAGGGGAGGTTGTTCAGCTTTTTCAGCAGGTCGTGGCTTACCTCGCCGCTGCGGGCTAATTCGCCGTCACGGTCGTAGTCGAGGCCGTTCATTTGGGCGAGGTAGTTCAGGGCTTGGTTGGCGATGCAGAGGTCGTAGGCGATGCGCTGGCCGTTTTCGTCATACGAAAGGTTGGCGATGCCGCCGATGTTGAGGCAGATTTCATAGTCGCTGAAGAGGAGTTTGTCGCCGATGGGCACAAGCGGCGCACCTTGACCGCCCTTGCTCACGTCCTCGCTGCGGAAGTCGTTGATGACGGTGAAGCTGCAGGCCTTGGCCAACTCCTGCCCATCGCCGATTTGCAGGGTGTAATGCTCCTCGGGACGGTGGAAAATGGTGTGTCCGTGCGAGGCCACAAAGTCGGGCGCGGCATTGTGCTTTTTGGCAAAAGCCAACACTTGCTCGCCGAGATAGCGACCGTAATCCTTGTCCAACTGAATTAAGTCTTCAGGCTGCTTATGGAAGGCCTCGGCGAGTTGCGTTTTCCAGTGGTCGGGATAGGGTAGGGTTTCGGCTTCAAGGATTTGGAAACCATATTTGTCATTCTCCTCGTTGAACTTGACGAGGGCAATGTCCAAGCCGTCCAACGAACTGCCTGACATTAATCCTATGGCGGTGGTTTCTTTCATGGGTCTTTTTTTATGGGGTTGTGTCCTTAGGCCATGTAACGTCATGGCGGGTCAAGCCCGCAATGACGGTTTGGGGCTTGGATGTGGGTCATAACAGAGGTAACACTTTCTCCAATTGAATTCCTCTCGAGCCTTTTACCAAAATATGCCTTCCTTCAATCGGGTGGTTTTCAATGTGTTGGTACAAGTCCTCCACTTTGTCAAAGGTCTTCCAATTGGGATTGTCATTGTAGGCGCTGAAATTCTGTCCGACCAAAAATGCCTCTTTGTAACCGAGTTCTTTCATCAGCGCGAGGATATTGCGGTGCTCTTCCTCGGAGGCCGAGCCCAACTCGCGCATGTCGCCTAATATTAATAGGTGTTGCTCTCCGCAAATGTTGGCGAAGTTGATTAAAGCGGCACGCATCGAGGTGGGGTTGGCGTTGTAGGCATCCATGAGGATACGATTCTTTTGGGTTTCAATCACTTGTGAGCGGCTATTGGTGGGCGTGTAAGATTCCAAAGCGGAGATGATGTCGTTCTCATCGACCTTGAAATACTGTCCCACGCCGATGGCTGCGGCCACATTCTCAAAGTTGTAGCTGCCCACCAAATGAGTTTGGATGAGATGTTTCTTCCAACCGACGCTCAAATAGGGATTGCAGGCTCCTGGAATCACGGGCGTGTCGGCGGCGCAATGGCGACCATAGCCGATGCGTTTTTGCCCCTCGGATTGTTCCCAGAGTAGCGGATTGCCTTGATTGACGAACACGGCCTTGCCATGTGCCTTGATGTGTCGGTATAGTTCCGTCTTGGTCTTGATGACGCCTTCGAAACTGCCAAAACCTTCCAAATGGGCTTTCCCGATGTTGGTAATCAAGCCAAAATCGGGGTCGGCGATGCGGCAGAGAAAGTCGATTTCGCCTGGGTGGTTGGCACCCATTTCCACGACAGCAATCTCGGTTTCGGGCTTGATGGTCAGCAAAGTGAGCGGCACGCCGATGTGGTTGTTCAAGTTGCCCATCGTGTGGATGATGTTGTATTTCTTGGCCAGAACCGCCGAAACGAGTTCTTTGGTGGTCGTCTTGCCGTTGGTTCCGGTGATGGAAAGGATGATGGCCTTGCTTTGCGAGCGGTGGTAGGCGGCCAAGTCCTGCAAGGCTTTCAGCGAATCTTCAACAATGATGATGCGTTCGTGTTTCGTCAGGTCTTTGCGGTCGGCGACGACGAGGCTTGCCTTGCCTTCCTCGGCCACTTGCAGGGCGAAGTCGTTGGCATCAAAATTTTCGCCTTTGAGGGCGAAGAAAACGGCTTGAGGCTCGATTTTCCGGCTGTCTGTCGAAACCTTGTAGGCCTTGGTGTAGTGTTGGTATAGGGTTTCAATCGGGGTCATGGCTTGGGATTTAATGAAAGAAGCCGCCTGAACGGGTCAAACGGCTTCACGAGGATTATGAAAAAACATTACTACTTTGCAAAAGAACTGCCCACCTTGTTCATCGCGCAACGGAAGCCGATGGTTGAGGCTGCTTGATTTTGGTTGAGGTAGCGGCGTGTGCCAGGGCTCAGGTAATAGGGTCCGTCGGCCCATGAACCGCCTTTATAAACTCTCGATTCATCGCTGATAAGGGTGGTACCAGCTTGATCGTTGGTGGCAAATTCGTACATTTCTCTCGTGAACATACTTTGGTCGTCTTGCGGGTCGCTCCAACGATTGCGGATGGCTGACATATAGTCACCGTCGTCATAGTTGGTGTTGAAGCTGGTGCGATAGTTTTGGCGTTTGGCAGCTTCTTCCTGCGGAATCGGCACTCTGCGGATGCGGCCCAAGGAGTCTTTTTGCATCAAGAAACCATCCTCATCGACGGCCTTCATGGTGAACACATTACCACGGAAGGGGCTATAGTCGGCCACGTCTTCGAAGGAGAGCGGACGATACACGTCTTGGCACCATTCTGCCACGTTACCAGCCATGTTATACAGGCCGTAGTCGTTGGGCCAGTAGGAACCCACGGGAGCCGGAAGGGCAGCACCGTCGTTCAGGTGGCCCGCCACGCCCATGTAATCGCCAGGGCCTCTCTTGAAGTTGGCCATGAAGCTACCGAAGTATTTCTTGTTGTCGGTGCGCAAACCGTCGCCGTTCCAAGGATACACCTTGCGCTCGCTGACGATTTCGTTGCTGGTGTTACCCACCAAACCAACGGCGGCATATTCCCATTCAGCTTCGGTGGGCAAACGGTAAGAGGGCAACATGATACCGTCGTCCATACGCACGTTACGCATACCATCGCCGCCTTTCGAAAGGTCTTTCTTACCATTCTTTACCTTACCCGTATATTGTCCGGCAAGATAGGCATCGGTGTTGAAGTTTTCTTCGTCTTGTTGAGTGGGGTCCCAATCGAGGACACCGGCTTCAACGAGCATCAACTCATTGACGCGGTCGGTACGCCAAGCGCAGTAGTCGTTAGCCTGAACCCAAGTTACGCCTACCACGGGATAGTCGTTGTAAGAAGGATGGCGGAAGTAAATCTCCACCATGGGCTCGTTGTACGAAAGGCGGTCGCGCCACACCAATGTGTCGGGGGCGGCGTTGCGCACCACTTGCGGGTAGTTTTGGCCATACACGCGATTCAACCAATAGATGTACTCGCGGTAGTCCACGTTGCTGACCTCGGTGCGGTCCATAAGGAAGGAAGGCACGGTTACCTTGCGGGGCGAATTGTCCCACGAGTAGGTCAGGTTGTCGGTGGTGGCACCCATAACAAAAGTACCGCCTTCGATGGCGATGAGGCCGGGGCCAATTTGCTGATCGTTGACTTCGGTCACCTCAAAGCCGCCATTGTTGGCGTCGTTGTAGGCCCATCCAGTCGTTCTCGATGATTTCTGCGAACAGGATACTGTGAAAAATCCTGCCAAAACAATGACTGCTAAAGTCTTAAATGTTGCTTTCTTATACATTTGGTTGCGATTTGTTATCAATAACTATGTTTGAAATGTTTTATTGTTTGATGCCAAACATTTTTTTATGCCTAGCTTCAAAAAACTTGCAATTTTACAACTTTTTTTTGAATTATCGGTCTTTTTTTTGAGAAAAAGTGATTTTTTTTCCAAAAATGGTCGTCGCTACAATAAAAAAGTTGTACTTTCGTTCTCCAATTTACGGATATTAATACAGTGTAAAAATTGTTAATTATATGATAATTAGTAAATTATATTGTTGTTTAAAGCATGGATTCATGCAAAGGATGTCCTTTTTGGTGATGGTGCTGCAGCTGTCGGTTTCGGCCGGTGCGCAAATGGTGCAGTCGTTCCCGATTGAGTTGAAATGGAAAGGCGTTGCTCCTTGCTATCATGCCAGCGATTCTTCTCTTTATATCGTCTTGGAATCGGCTCAATATGAGGGAAATATGCCCGTTTATGTTCATTCAATGCCCATTTTCGATAGCCGTGTAAAGGTGGATTTTGATTTGGTGGACGTGAAGACGATTCCGCTTTCCAATGAGGAAATGCGCTTGGCAGAAGGTTTTGCGTGTGACGATGAGTTTGAGGTCGAGGCAACTCCCCTCGCTTCTCGCGACGAGGCAAGGCTTTCGATAAGGGTGGTGCCGTTTCAAAAAAGGGACGGACGCTTGGAGAAACTTGTTTCGGCGCGACTTGAGGTGCGTTTCGCCCCCGATTCCGAAAAAGCCTATTCCAACCGCTCCTATGCTCATAGCTCGGCAATGGCCATGGGCGATTGGTATAAGATTGGATTGAACGAAACGGGTGTTTATAAGCTGACATACAATGATTTAAAAAGCCTTGGTTTGAATCTTTCGAACCTCGACCCGCGTACGCTTCGCATTTATCATAACGGAGGGGGATTGCTGCCCGAGAAAAATGCAGAAGCGCGTCACGACGATTTGGTAGAGATTCCCATCTATGTTCACGGAGAAGCCGATGGACGATTCGATCAGAGCGATTACATTCTTTTCTACGGTCGTGGACCGGTGTGTTGGAAATATAATACCCAACAACGGGTTTTTGACCACCAACCCAATCCATACGAGGATTATTCATACGCTTTTGTAGTGACGGGTTTGGGTAATGGAAAACGTCTTGGCGAAGCGGAGTCTCCTTCGGGAAGTGCTGCCGAAACGGTTTCTGAATTTCTTGATTATCAGGTGTATGAGGCGGATGATTTCAATCTGAATAAAACGGGTCGCACCCGCTTTGGCGATAAGATGGACGGCATTATTAGTAAGACTTTCCCCTTTGTGTTTCCCAATATTGTGAAATCACAGCCTTGCAAATTGAACGTAAACTTGGCAAGTCGCAATTTCAAGATGGCTTATTTCGAGGTGTATGTCGATAATGTGTTGGGTGCCAATTATCCCATAGGGGTTGTCTCCTCGACGGGTTATGCCTATGCGATAGAGGTAGGCGGAAGAATCTCGGCAGTGCCTCAAAAAGACACGGTCAGCGTGAAGCTTACCCACAAAGCGGTCGTCAATACGGTGTCAGAGGGCTATGTTGATTTTATTGCCGTCAATGCATGGCGGAAACTGAGTTTTCAAGATGGGCAAATGGCGTTTTGCAATCCGGAAGCCGTACTTATTAATAAGGTGTATGAATATCGCCTTTCTGGAGCCACGCAACAAACCCAGATTTGGAATGTGACCAATCCCGTGGAACCGGCCTTGATGCGAACCCAATGGAACGCTTCGGTGCTTTCGTTTAAAGTGATGGGCGGCCAAAGGAGCGAGTTCGTCGCGTTAGACGGCAACAAATATCTTTCTGCCAAAACTTTTGGAGTGGTGGACAACCAAAATTTGCACGGCATTCGCGATGTGGACTACCTCATTGTGAGCCATCCTTATTTTTTGGCGCAGGCCGAACGCCTCAAAGGGATACATGCCGTGATTAATCCCGACTTGAATGTGTATGTGACCACACCCGAACTGATTTACAACGAGTTTTCGTGCGGAGCCAAAGATATTACCGCTATCCGCGACTTTTGCCGGATGTTGTATCACGACAGTAGCGCGGGTCGCAAAATCAAGTACCTTCTTTTGATGGGTGATTGCTCTTTCGACCAGAAAAACAGAACTGATTTGGTGGATTTTGTTCCGTCGTTCGAGAGCGTGTCGTCCTTGGATATGCAAAATACTTTTGTCAGCGACGACTACTATGGCTTTATGGATGAAAATGAAGGCAGCCTTAATGGTTCCATAGCCGACATTGGCATTGGACGTTTCCCTGTCGCCACCGAGGAACAAGCCTCGCAAATGATTGACAAAATTGAACGCTATGTTGCCAGCGACGCCTCCACGATGAACCCGTGGCGCAACGTGATTTCTTTCATTGCAGACGACGAGGACGGGTTTGTGGACAACGCCGAATCCCTAGTACAGCAAATCCAGCAACATACCGAAGGAGCAGTATTGTTCGACAAGTTTTATCTTGATGCCTATGAGCAGGTTAGCTCGCCTGGAGGTGAGATTTGCCCAGAAATGAACGCTGCCATCAACGACCGTATGGAAAAAGGCACGCTGGTGCTCAATTATATCGGTCACGGCGGCGAAACCCAATTGGCAGTGGAACGTATTCTTCAAAAGAAAGACGTTGATTCGTGGCGCAACGGCCCGATGTATCCGCTGATGATTACCGGCACTTGTGAGTTCAGCCGATACGACGACCACACACGCACCTCGTTAGGCGAATATGCTTTTCTCAATCCATACGGTGGCATGATTGCCATGTTCACAACCTCAAGAGTGACGCATGGCCCGCATAATTTTACTTTTATGAGCGAAATCTACAACAATATGTTCCGCATCGAGGGAGGGGAGCACTATCGTTTGGGCGACCTCTACCGGATGGCCAAGACCAGAGGTTCTGATTATGAAAAGCGATATGTGTTTTTTGGCGACCCCGCCTTGCGTCTGTCTTACCCAAAATGGACCGTTGAAACACAGACCGCTCCAGATACCCTAAAGGCGCTTCAACCAGCCATGATTGAAGGTGTCGTGAAGGACTTCTCGGGGCAAGTGGCCGAAGGGTTCAACGGCGTGGTTTATGTTACCGTGTTCGACAAAGCCGCAGAACTCACCACCTTGGGCATGGGAGTTTCGCCCGCCACGGAGATGAAGCCCTTCACGCTGCGCAATAGCATCATTTTCAACGGAAAGACGGAAGTGGTGAACGGAAGGTTCCAAATCAATTTCGTCGTTCCGCGTGACATTGCCTACCGCTATGGTAGCGGACTCATCAGTTATTATGCCACTGACTACGCCATCGACGCCAATGGTAGCTACGAGGATTTTGTCATCGGAGGCTTTTACGACGATGCCGTCGCCGACGACAATCCGCCTGAAATCCGTCTTTTCATCAACGACACACTCTTTGTGGATGGCGGCATCACAGGCGAAAGTCCAGTCTTGTTGGCGTTTTTGAACGACGAAAACGGCATCAATACTACGGGAGCGGGCATCGGCCACGACATTATGGCGACGCTCAGCGGCCCATCGAAAAACGCCTACTGCCTCAACGACTATTTCGTTTCGGAACTCGACAACCCTGGAAAAGGATACATCACCTTCAAAATGCATGACCTCAGCGATGGCGACTATACCCTCACTTTGAAGGCGTGGGACATCTACAACAACTCGAACAGTGCCATTATCCATTTTACGGTGGTCAATAGTAGCGAAATGAACATAGAAAAACCCGTCAATTACCCTAACCCCGTCGCCGACGAAACCAGTTTTGTTTTCGAGCATAATCAAGGAGGAAACAATATCAGAATTCGTATTGATATCTTTGATATTATGGGACGCTGGGTGACCACGTTGGCCGAAACGGTTGATGGCAGCTCGACACGTACCACGCCCATCCGTTGGGACGGTACGGGTGCGCGAGGCGAACGCCTTTCAAATGGCATCTATATTTATCGTATAACGGCTACAAACGACACGGGCGAAACCGCTTCGGTGGTGTCGAAACTTGTATTAAGTAAATGAAAATGAAACTTCTATGAAAAAAGATAATCTAAGAATTGGCTTGGTCGTCATGCTGCTGACTTTGCTTGGTGCAAGTCGGGGCATGGCGCAGCAAAATACAACCCATTCCGTCTTGAGCGAGCATACGTGGTTGAGAATGGCGGTGACGGAAGAAGGGGTTTATAAGCTCGATTATGCCACGCTGTCGGCAATGGGTATCGACATGGAGCACCTCGACCCGCGACAGATACGCCTTTTCGGAAACCCTTCTGGTACCTTACCCGAATTGAACGCTACCGAGCGCCCCGATGACTTGACGGAGATGGCTATCTTCGTTAGCGGTGCCGACGACGGTGTGTTTGATGCCGATGATTATGTGCTTTTCTATGGACAAGAGTCCACCCGCTGGGATTTGACCTCACAAGGCGGAAAATTGTATGAACGAACCCGTAATTACTATTCCGACTCAACGTATTATTATCTCTGCACCGATAGCGGTACCGATGGTTTGCGCATCGGCACGCAGCCCACTTTGCCCGTTGAGAGTGCCACAACACTCATCACCGAATTTCCCGACTTTACTTGGCACGAAGAGGAACTTTTTTCGCCTTTCAGTGTGACCCAAAACTCGTATGGCGAGATGCTGACATCGCAGAATCCTGAGCTTCAAATGGACTTCTATTTGCCCCATCTGGTGAAAACGAAGCCAATCTACATCAAGGCCGAACTGTTGGGCTACGCCAAAGATAACATTTTGCGTTTTGTAATGCGCGCCAACGACCATCTTCTCGAAGGAAACGGAACGATTGGGGTGACGCCTCCCAACGACTATGTTTACGGTAGAATCAAAACCGTTGATAAGCAGATGTTGTCGGAGAGCGACACGGTGTGTTTCACCCTAACGCTTACCCCTGACCCCAAAGGACCAATTTTGCTGCTCGATTACATTGAAATGTTCTATTGGCGCAAGCTGATTCGTTTGGGCGACTTTTTCCCCTTCCGCTTGGTGCCGAGCCAATTCGGTGAAGACACAACGGCGGTTTGGGTGCAAAACGTGTCGTCGGCTTGCCATCTTTGGGAAGTTACCAATCCATTGCGTCCGGTGTTGCAAGAAGGCATTCAAAGCGCGAACAATTTTGTGTTTTCCACCATGGAAAACACAGAAAAACGCTATGCCCTGTTTGAGTTGTCGGGAACCAAAACCATTGGCTCTTGGACCCCGGTAGGCAACCAAAACCTTCATGCCATTCGCAATGCAGATATGCTGATTCTCACTTTGCCCATGTTTTGGGAGTCGGCCAACGAATTGGCCCGTTTCCATGAGCAAGAAGACGGCTTGTCGAGCATTGTGGTGGACGTGAACGAAATCTATAACGAGTTCTCGACAGGTACTCCCAGCCCAGTCGGTATTCGCGATTTTGTTCGCATGGTGTATCTGCGTAGCGGCGGGCAACTCAAATACCTGTTGCTGATGGGTCGTCCTTCGTATGATTTCTGCGACAGGAAAGGCTATGGTCGCGACATGGTGCCGTGCTACGAGGGGAGAGGGTCGTCCAATAGCCTGAACTCGATAGGTTCCGACGACTTTTTCGGCATGATGGACGAAAGCGAAGGAAAAAACAGCGAAGGCCATATCGATATTGGCATCGGGCGCCTGCCTGTGTCCACGATAGCCGACGCCAAGGCCATGGTGGATAAAATCAAGCGGTACAACGACTTTACCACTAACCATGGCGATTGGAAAGTAGATGCCCTTATTTTAGCCGATGATGAGCAAACGGGGTTTGTCAATTCCAGTGAAGCTTACACCAGAATATTGGATACAGTGAGTCCGGCGCTCAACGTGACCAAGATCTATACGGGAGCCTATCCCCACGTTACAACACCGGAAGGCATAAGGATTCCGCAAGCCCATGACGACTTGATAGCGGCCTTAGACAAGGGCGTTTTTATGATGGCGTATTCGGGGCACGGCGGCGTAAAAGGTCTGACCAGCGAGAATGTATTTGCATTGATGGATGTTCTGTCACTGAAAAACGGCATGAAGCAACCTTTTGTTTATACAGCCACCTGCGAGTTTTCCAAATACGACAATCCGCTGTTGGTTTCGGCAGGCGAGCGGATGTTTTTGTTGCCCAACGATGGCCCTATCGCCATGATGACCACTACACGACCTACCTTTGGTAATCACAATGAAACCTTTGGTAAGGTGTTGATGAATAAAGTGTTATGTCGCGACGAAAACGGCCAATGTTTGCGATTGGGCGATGTGGTTAGGATGACGAAAGCCGACCAGGCGAACTATAGCCAAAACTCTCCCAATGGAGTGAGCAATAGCGTGAATATGGTTTTGCTTGGCGATCCTGCCATGCGTTTGGCTCTTCCGCAGCTGGATGTGGTCGTGACAAAAATCAATGGGAACAGCGAGGAGCAAGGCGCTTTGCATGCCATTCATGCGATGAGCATGGTCAGTATGGAAGGCGAAATCAGGACACCTAACGGCAACTGCGACACACAATTCAATGGCGAACTATGGATGACGCTATTCGACAAGAAAACCTCTGTCACCGTGAGTTTCAATGATGGCCCGCCCCGAACGGTTTCCTACCACAAGGATGTGCTTTATAAAGGGCGCGTTTCGGTGAAAAACGGCAAGTTTATCCTGTCGTTCCAGCTGCCCAAAGACATACAACCCAATTATGGGACACCGCGTTTCAGTTTCTATGCCACCGATACCCTCCGTCGCGTCGATGCTATGGGGAGTTTTAATCGCATTAGTTTGGGCGGCACCGACCCGGCCGTGCTTCCCGACAACGAAGGTCCGCAAATCAGCTTCTATTGGAACGCTCCTTCGTTCCAAAACGGTGATATGGTGGAACGCGACGGTGTGCTCTATGCCGACCTTTATGACGCGCAGGGCATCTATCACTACGACTTCAGCCTGGGGCGCGATATGCTGCTGAACAGTAACGCGACCGCCTATGATAATATGGTTTTGAATGCCTACTATGAGCCGGCACTCGACGACTACAGACGCGGCCGTGTTGCCATTCCCGTCAGCCTTCGCGATGGTGGCACCTATGAGTTCAGCTTGAAAGCGTGGGATATGCAGAACAATTCTTCGACGGCACAAATTTGGTTTGTCGTGGGCGACGACCTCTTCCTTTCGGGCGTGCGCAATTATCCCAATCCCTTCCAGGACGAAACGATAATCAATATTACCCACAGTGGTAATGAAGGTGATTTCCACGTGGGCATAGAACTGTTCGACCTTATGGGGCGTCGGGTGGCTGTATTAGCAAAAGATGTTTATTTGTCTGAAAACCAGTCGGCAGGAGTGAGTTGGGACGGACGCGATGATTTCGGACGCAGCCTCCCAACCGGTGTTTATCTATATCGCCTCACCCTGACCGACGAATGGGGCAATGCTCGCACCGTGACGCAACGCCTAATGATTACGCGATAAAAATGAATTTTTTTAAAAAAGGCACAATAAGAAAAACGAAACCTCGTTATTGATAAAATCTAAAACAGAAAATGTATATGAAAGTGAAAAAATTGCTTGTTGCCGCTTTGGTTTTGATGGCAGCCAACACCTATGGACAAAACTACATTGGTCAAGACTACAGTGCATCTCCTAACGTGATTACTACGGCCGTTCCGTTTGTTTCCATATCCCCCGATGCCCGTGGCGGCTCAATGGGCGATTGCGGTGTGTCGTCGGAGGCGGACATGTATTCCATGCACTACAACCCCGCCAAGTATGTCTATCTGAAAGACAAACTCTCGTTTGGTTTGGGCTATAGTCCGTGGTTGCGCAACTTGGTTTCCGACATGAACCTTGCCTATTTGGCAGGAGCCTACAAAATCAACGAGCGCTCTGCCGTGGCCGGTAGCTTGCGCTATTTCAGCTGTGGCGAGATTGACTTCAGAGATGTCAATAACAACGAGCTGGGTAAGTATAGCCCCAACGAATGGGCCATCGATGCCACTTATTCGCGTATGCTTGGCGACTATCTTGCAGGTGCCGTTTCGGGTCGTTTCATCTATTCACACCTCACTCAAGGCCAAACGGAATATTCCAAGCCGGGTATTTCGGTGGCTGCTGACGTCGGTGTCTATTACAAGCGCCCTGTCGAATGGTTCAGCAGCATGGATGCCGATTTTGCATGGGGCGTTTCGATCACCAACATCGGCAGCAAGGTCAGCTACAACGGCTCATCGGAGCGCAAGGACTTTGTCCCCACCACGTTGCGCTTGGGTCCCAGCCTGAAGCTCGACTTGGATGAATACAATTCATTGGCCTTTATGGTGGATTTCTCCAAGCTTTTGGTGCCTACGCCGCCCGTCATTGCCAGAGATTCCATCACGGGTCAGCCTTTGCTTAACGACGACGGTAGCTACAAGATTGAGGGAGGAATGGATAACAATGTTTCTGTCGTTGAAGGCATGATTCAGTCGTTCTACGATGCCCCCGGCTATGGTTACAATATCTATGGCGAGCGTGTCAATTACGGAAAAGCCTACGAAGAACTTTGCGAAATCAATATCGGTGTGGGTGCCGAGTATTGGTACAACAACGTTTTTGCCGTTCGTGCTGGCTATTTCAACGAAACTGCGCTGAAGGGCAACCGTAAGTATGTTACGCTCGGCGCTGCTTTGAAATACAATGCTTTCGGATTGGATGTTTCCTATCTGGTGCCCGTCAATACGGTGGCTGGAAGCAATCCTTTGGAGAACACTTTGCGTTTCAACTTGAATTTCTGCTTCGGAAAATAACGAATGATTTGTTTTTCGGCATAATGCGGAGAAGCGGCCTGAATGGGGCGCTTCTCTATTGTTTTTGCCTTATAGCAACGCGCGCCATGGCGAGTTGTTAGAATACCAATCCCAGCAGCACAAACAGCCAGTGCGCCGCGATGCCTGCGCAAAGGCCGCCGATGGTGTGTGCGCCGATGGCCTTGCCGATGAGCTTGCGGTAGCCAAGGCTGTCGAGCATGGCGGCATGGGTGCTGAGGAAACCGCTCCAGCACATCCCGATGGCCGTGAACACGGCGATGGCGTTGTTGTCGATGATGCCTTCGGTGATGAAACGCGGCACCAAGCCGATGGCGGCACCCACGGCGCCGAGGGCCGTCATGGGGAACGAAATCAAGGCACCGTCCTTGAAGCCGAAGAGCCACTCGAAGATGAAATTGACCTTGTTGGCCGCCCAGCTGATGACGGGCACACCTTCGTAGGCCACGCCCATATATTCGCCATTCGCGCCCGATGCGCCAAAGGTGAGCATCATCACGATGGTGGAGATGCACAGCACGCCCGGGATGATGGCGAAGCCGATGCTCACGCCGTCTTTGCCGCCGTCCAAAAGCGAGTTGAGGAAACGCATGAACACGCCTCCCTCGCTCTTGAAGGAGATTTGCTGCTCGTCGCCGCCAAACTCCTCATCGACGGGCGAATCCAGCTCGGGATAGGCTTTCAAGGTGGAGCGTTGCATCAGTCGGGTGGAGACGATGCTCCCGATGACTGCGCCGGCCACGCCCACCAATGCGCCCTTGCCGAAGCCCAAGCCCGTCATGAAAGCCACCACCACCAAGCCCATGCCGAAAGCCGTGCCGAAGTTGGTGAGCGAAACGAGTTGGTATTTCTTGAAATAGCGGTTGAAGTTCTTGTCGTGCGCAAGGGTGATGATGGCGGGATTGTCGCTCAGAAAGGTCATGATGGCACCCAAGGCCGCGACGCCCGGCAGGTTGTAGAGCGGCTTCATCAGCGGACGCAAGAGGTTTTCGAGCAGGCGAACCACGCCAAACTCGGTCAAGAGCTTGCTGATGGCGCCCATCAGCACGCAGATGGCCATGATGTAGAACACGGTTTCGAGCAGCAGGTGGTAGGCCGTCTGCATGAAAGTGTTCAGCATCTTGGGCAGGGTCATCTTGTAGGCCAACAGCCCGAAGAAGGCGAAGAAGATGATGAGGAACACGATGGCCTCAAAACTGCGTTTTGTGGTGAATTTCAATGGCGATTTGCCCTCAAATCTCTTAAAAAAACGTTCCACTATATGGTGGTAGGCGAGGGTGCTTCTTTTCTCGGTGTTGTATTTGGTTTTTGCCATGGTTCGTTATTTTTTGGTGAGGTTAAGCAGATTGATTTTCCAGGTGAGGCCGAGGTTGGCTTGGAACATGCTGACGCCGTCCATGCTGGTGTGCGAGCCGCAGAGGTGCAGGCGCAGACTGCGGTCGCCCATGGGGTAGTATTCGAAGCCAAGGCTCTCGAAATCCACCTTTTCCTTAGGCGTGCTGGTGGGGTCGTAGGCTCCCGTGTTGGGCAGGCCAGCGGGGTTGTAATCGTAGCCTGCTTTGGCAAACACGATCCATTTCGGCCCGATGTCCACGCCGATGCCATAAAGCGCGGTGAGGTATTGGCCGAAAAACTTCTCCTCTCCGAGCGAAGCGCGATGGATGAGGTCGAGATACATCTCCACGCCGTTGAATTGCAGCTTGTTGCCCAACGTGACATAGTTGATGAACTGGCCGGGTTGGTATTCCATCATGTTCACGGAGTAGGCCGTCTTGAACGCGCCGAAGTCGCCGTACCACATCAGGTTGTAGGCATAGATGCCCTCCATGGCCTGGTTGATGAAAGGCGAGTTGCACATTTGCAGAAGCAGGTGGTGCTTGCCCGACTTGTCCTTGAAGTTGAGCGAGGCACCCACCTCGTAGCAGCACACGGTGTTCCAGAACTCGGTGCCGTAGTAGATGTCGATGGGGTTGGCGTCGTATTCCCAGCCGCCGATGGCAACCACCTGTTTTCCAGCGGAAAGGAAGAAGTTGTCGGTGAAGTTCCAGTTCAGATAGGCCCAGTCTGTGCCTTGGAAGAAAGTGTTGGCGAAGCCGATGTTGGGCGCGTTGATGCGCTGGCGCAGGTGGTAGCTGAACTTGCTGCCAAGCGTGCCGTCCAAGGCCACTACCAAGTATTTGCCCGCAAAGCCGTGGTCGCTGCTCGAGGCCACCGTGTCGTGGCCCAAATAATAGTCGTAGGTGAAGTCGGCACGGGTGTTCAGTTGGAGGTTGTCCAAGGTGACAAATGGTTTCTTGTCTTGCGCAAAAGCTTGCAGGCCAATGAAAAGCCCTAAGAATGAGAGTATTAACGCTTTTTTCATGTGCATTGAAAATTTGCGGCAAAGGTAAGTAATTATTTATCAATAGTAGAATAATAATTTGTTCAATTTTTGAGATAAAAAATCGAGGTTGGTTGTGATTTTTTGGAGTATTTTGCGATTAATACAAAAAACACGTTTATTTTTGTACGACACAATGAAAGGCATTTTGGACATCATAGAAGAAAACAGAAAAGGAATCCGTTCCGTATGTCGTTTCTATGCGTCAATGAGTTCCTTTTTGTCGGAAGAAGATATTTTCCAAGAAGTTGCCTTCAATCTGATAAAGAGTTACAGGAAATACGAAAAACACCCAGAGTGCAATCTTTCAACATGGGTGTATAGAGTAGCCATTAATGTTTCCATCTCGATGATGCGCAAGGAAAGCAGGATGACATTCATTCCGCTTGATGAAACCTATATAGACAGCCAAGTTGTTGATGAAGAAATTGGAATAGAGGATGTTAAGGAATTGTATGAAAACATCAAACAACTTGATGCAGAAGAGCAAACTTTGGTTTTCCTTTATCTTGACAGCAAATCATACAAGGAGATTTCGGAAATATTAGGAATATCTGTCACCAATGTTGGCACAAAACTGCAAAGAGTGAAAATGAAACTAAAGAAACTGAGCCATGAAGACACGAAGAAATAACAGAGAAAAGGTTTCTTGGTATGATTTTCATGCCCGGATGCGTTGGATGAAGCAATACAGGAATTGTATTGATGGCGCGTTGTGCGTAGCAGTTTCATTGTTTTTGGTCGTTTCTTTGGCCTTTTTGGGGAATGACGCGATTTCAAACTATTGCCTGGTTTCGGGTTTGGTGGTGGTTATTGCCTTGTACGCTTTGGTGAGAGGAGTGTTCACATTAGCATTTGGTTTGAAGGAAAACGATTTGGGATTGTCGGTTTATCAACATATACGGGTCGAATTGTACAACCAATTGTTTTATGTGTATGAGAAAATGCTTTGGCTTTGGATGATGTTGCCTTTACTCATCGTAGCGAGCACTTTTGTTTTTTCAAAATACCTTGAAGGTATTAAGTGGATTTATGTAGTTATTGGGATAGTTTATGTCGTATTGTTGGCGGTGTTCTCCAAGACATTGATTCGAAAACGCCGACACTTGCAGAAAAGAATAAAAGAAATAGAAAACGACCTTGTCGAGACAAACGCTTCTTCTTGAGCAAGGTCTTATGGAACAAAAGAAGCGATGCTAAATATTTGATATTATGAGGAAAACCCAAGGTTTGATTGAGATGGCGATTGGGATTCTGGGCACTGTTGCCATTTTCTGTTTGGGAAGCTACTGGACGTATCTTCCTTTGGTAGTCTATGGAGTTTTATCCATAGCATTAATCCGTAAGATTGCCCACGAGCAAATGTCGAAAGAGGAGGAAATCTGTATCCGTAAGCGAAACATCACGACCCTGATTTGCTGGGTGGTCATTGCCGCGATTTGTTATTATACGTTTCATGGTACGCGGATTGCCGGCGGCGGCAGGTGGTTTGTGCTTTCGGCCTACATGTTTCTGCTGATACACGGAATTGCATTTTTGGCTCCAGTTAATTCGTTCCCCAACGAAAAGAAGTGAAAAATGATAACAAGGGGTAGAGGGCAAAACTACCCCTTTTCCTAAAATGTGGTGCTGGCAGTAGGACTTTTGTGTTGAACGAAGCAGGTGTGGTGAGAATGTGTGCAACGGACGAATTATACGGGATTAGCCAATGGCTTTGCAATAATGAAGTTGCAAGGAAATGGTATCGACTGGAAAAACATCGATGCACGGTTTGAACCTGCGGTGGAGAAAAAAACGTCTTTATGATGGCAGATAATAAAAAAATATGTATTTTTGCAGTGTCCATTTGCCAAAGCCCTCGCATCTTGCGTTATTGTGCGTTGGGTGGTTAACGGACAGGTCGGGCAAGCGACTTGGGGGGTGTTGTTGGCAACCCCCTTTCTTATTTCTCCCAAACCAGTGTCATGCGTTCAAGGTCGGCTAATCGCTCGGCATGAACCGACTTGACAAGCCAAAAGTTCTCGTTTTTGTCGAAAAACAGGTGAACGGCTGCAAGATGGCTCGTCGTTTCATTCTTGACGGCCAACACAAGCGAGCGAGGCTTGTTGCCGAGGCGGATTTGGTTGAAATTCTTTGCTATATACTCTGCGTATCCCTCTTTAGTTATGCCGAGTTCGTCAAGAGCTTTTTCAAGTGCGGCAAGATGACCTCTATTGTGTTTGAGCATATTGTCGGTGTTTGAGCGGATGTCGTTGGCATCAGCTGGCACCTCGAAATGCTCATTCACCTTGGCGAGTGCCGTTTTGGGAATGAATCCTATGCGTTTGTACTCCTTGTTCAGTTTCACCCTGTTCTTGCTTTCATTTGCCATACTCCATTTGGTTTTGAGGTTGCAAAGATAATGGTTTTGGCCATTGTGACCTCAGGGCTGGCAACAAAAAAACGGGGCGGAGGGTTCCGTCCCGTTTTTTTGAGGTTTTCGAAGCGTTGCCTTATCCGACCTCGATGGTCTGGATTTGCTTTTGCTTCTCTTCGACGGTCACTTTTGGGATGACGATGTCGAGGATGCCGTTTTCGACCTTCGCGCTGATTTGGTCCTTGTGGATGTCGTCGGGCAGCATCACCGTTTGGCGGAAGTGCTCCACCGAGAACTCGTGGCGCAGGTAGCGTGTGTCTTCTTTCTTCTCGTTCTTCATTTCCTTGGTCATCTCAACCACGAGGTTGCCTTCCGCGTCGATGCTCAGTTTCACGTCGTCTTTGGTGAGGCCAGGTATGCAGAGTTCGAGTTTGTAGTTGTCCTTCGTCTCCATGATGTTCATGCGAGGGGTTGAGTAGGTTGTGTCGTTCCAGTTCAGCAGTTCGTTGAACAGCGTCGGCATGAAGTCTTGGTTTCTTCTTGTTACTAACATGGTTTTGATCTCCTATTTTTTTTAGTTGTTTGTTTTGCAGGGACTTACGTCGCCTGCTTATTGGCTGTCGCCCCTACGGGGCTTCGTCCTTTCGCTCGGACGACCTCACATAGGCAAATTCTTTGCCAAGGCCGAAAACTATGTAAAATGCCTTGTTTTGCTGACAAAATTTCCGATAATCATAAAAATTAGGAGAAAAATACTGACAAAATTACCGATTTCTTTTCCGAAAAGGGACCGATTTCATGAATAATTTGCGTTGGAAGCCATCGGTTTTCGGAAAATTTACTAATTTTGCGGATGGAAATAATGAAGCAAAGTTATGAATAGGACTTACAAAATCAACCTAAGGAAAGAGGATGAAGGAGGATATACGGCGTTTGTGCCTTCTTTGCCGGGTTGCATCACATACGGGGAAACCGTCGATGAAGCCATTGATATGGCCAAGGAAGCCATTGAACTTTATATAGAGGAATTGCAAGATAGGGGTGAATACGTTCCTGACGATAGCAATGTGTTGGAATACTCACTGAATCTGATGGCGGTATGAACTTGAGTCCTAAATACTTGATTCAATTGCTTGAAGAAAACGGCTATGTTTTCAAGAGGGCAAAAGGCTCACACCAAGTATATTACAATCCAATTAATAACAAGACCATCATCGTGCCTTATCATAATGGTAAGGACTTGAAGAAAGGAACTTTTATGGCTATTTTGAAGCAGGCTGGAATTGAAAAATAGTTTTAAACCAGGGTTGCATAAGTCTAAAGACACAGGATAATAAAAACACATAATCATAATCATTTCAAGTATATAACGGAAAAGGCCAAAAAAGTTACAAGCAAGAATAAAAAACTATCAAAAAAACAACATTGCAACTATTTCTGGCCATGTTTGTTTCGTGAAAAATATGCATCTTCACCTCAAAAAAGTGCCGAAAAATATGCAAAAATATTGCATATTTTTCTTAAATAAATGTGATTCAATGTATTAACATTGATGCGTTTGAACAAGTGGTTTTTGTCCTTCGGCGAAATATCCGTACCTTTGCCGCCCGAAACGAGCCTGAAATCATGGAAGAAAAACTGTTCAATAAGAATTACTTGTGCCTTTGTGCCTCTAACTTCCTGTTTTTCTTTTCGTTCTACTTGCTGCTTCCCGTGCTGCCTTTCTTCATCATGGAGAGGTTTCAAGCCGGCAATGCAGTAATAGGCACGGTCATTTCGTGCTACACTTTGGCTACTTTGGTGGTGCGGCCTTTTTCGGGCTACATGATGGACACTTTCAAACGCAAACCCTTGTATTTGTTGGCTTTGTCCATTTTTACAGCGGTGTTTGTGGGCTATCTCTTCGCCGCCTCCATCACCTTATTAATCATCATCCGCATCGTGCATGGCTTGGCTTTTGGCCTCACTTCGGTGGGCGGCAACACTTTGGTCATCGACGTGGTGCCGTCTGAGCATAGGGGAGAGGGCATCGGCTATTTCGGCGTGGCCAACAACATCGCCATGGCTGTCGGCCCGATGACGGGACTGTTTGTGTATGAACACTTTAGTTTCAACGCGATTTTCTTGGGCTGCATGGCTTGCAGTCTGCTAGCCGCCTTGATTGCTTCGCGGATCAAGCATCGGGTGCGTCCGCCCGTGAAGCGTCCGCCGATTTCCTTGGACCGTTTTATTTTATTGAAAGGTCTGTTGGCGGGCGTATCGTTCACGCTGTTGGCCTTCGCCTACGGGCAGATTTCCAACTATATCGCCCTCTATGCCAAAGAGATGGGATTAACCATCAGCAGCGGATTGTTTTTCACCGTCTATGCCGTCGGGTTGATTGCCTCGCGCCTGTTTGCGGGCAAGATGATCGACCGTGGCAAGGTGACACGGACCATAGCCATGGGTTTGGTCATCACTGTTTTGGCCATGTTCAGTTTGGGTATGTGCCACCATGTCAATGCTTTGGGTACGGATTACACGGCGGTGGCCTTCCTGTTGATCGCCTTGTGTTGCGGTTTGGGCTTCGGTTTGGCTTTTCCGGCTTTCAATGCTTTGTTCATCAACCTTGGCACCAACGCCCAGCGCGGCACGGCCACATCAACTTATCTCACCACTTGGGATTTGGGTCTCGGTATCGGCATTTTCTCTGGTGGAATGTTGGCCGAACATTTCTCTTTTTCGACGGCTTATTTGGTGGCCTCGGCCTCGGTGTTGGTGTCGCTTGTTTTCTTTATTGTTATCGTAACTCCTCATTATCAAAGAAATAAACTTCGCTAATGCAACCTGCGATTCCCATAGTTCAGCTTCGTAATGCCACATTGGATGATGCTCCATTTATTGCCCGTGTGGTTTTGGCAGGTATTGATATGCTTGACCTTGATGCAACGCTTCCAGATGAGCAGCGAGGCATTTATGAGCATTTGATTGAGATTTGCCGTATGGGCGACACCTTATACAGTTATTGCAACACGCGCATAGCCGAGGCCGATGGCAAAAGGGTGGGGGCTTTGGTGGCTTATGATGGCACTCGTTATGCAAGGATGCGTGAAAAGACTTTCGACCTTGTGAAGCAAACATCTGGTATGGATTTGAGTCGCAATGCGATGGAAACGGGTCCGGGCGAATTTTATTTGGATAGTATGGCCATTTTCCCCGAATACAGGGGCGCTGGCATTGGTAGGATGCTGATGCGCGACCGTGTGGATTTCGCCATAAATAATGGCTTCTCCAAGGTCACGCTTCTTGTTGACAAGGATAAACCGCATCTGCAAAAGTATTATGAAAGTGAGGGCTTCGCTTTCATTGGGGAGATGTTTGTA